>JABLXM010000029.1 GCA_013177815.1 Anaerolineae bacterium
CGGGAGCGGGTTCGAAGCCCTCCAATACCATACCCCATTCCTGCGAGACGAAGGTCCACGCTCCGCGCATTACGTGCATACCTTGCTCTCGCAACCAACCTGCGGCTGCGTCCAGCAATAACCCGGCGGCTTGCAGATCGTCCGGGCAATCAAAGTAACCAAACAACCCCACCGGTTCGCCCCAATATTCGTTCGCCAGCGTGTCATAGAAGGCAGCCGAGCGTCCGATGATCTCGTTATTCTGGTCCAGAAGCAGAAATAACTGGTATCGGCAGTGTTCCAGGAAGGGATTCTTGACCGGGTCGAATTGACCGCGCAGTTCGCTTCGCAGAGGTGGCACCCACAGCGGATCATCATGATAATGCCGGTAGGCGAAATCAATAAAACGGGTTTGCTCCTGCGGGTTGGTTACGGGATGGATGTGCATGCTGGCGCGTCCTATGGTTGCGGGATGGACATGGTTGACTTTTGGAGGGCGGTGATTTCATTAATCGTCGCCCTCAGGGAGCGTTGTCTACGATATTACTATATCATAATGAGCGCAGTGGGGCATCCAAAGCTGTGTGCATCACCATACGCCCGGCAGGATGGGATAGCGCACCCTTTGGGTGTGTATTCATGGTAACCGGGTAGCTCAGCCTGTAGCGCCCTGGCTGCCTGAAAGATCGCCGGGATGACTGTCCACCACGAGCCGAGCAAGAAAGTAACTGATCCATTTGCATGCAGCTTGAGCCATGATTTTTCCATGATGTCTCCCCCTATACCTTCTCATTCACCCATTTCCGGGATGGAGTACAATCCAAGTAATTAGAACGGAGGCAGACCATGAAAATTGCGCTCGGCGCCGACCACGCCGGCTATCGCTACAAACAAATGCTGATAGATTTCCTGACCGGAATGGGATATGAGTGTGTTGATCTGGGAGCGGCGACCGACCAGGTGCCGGCGGATGATTACCACTGGACCAGCGCCGCGGTGGCAGAGGCAACCGTCAGAGGCGAAGTCGACCGCGGCATTGTCATTTGCGGCACCGGCATCGGCGTCAGCATCGCTGCCAACAAGGTGCCCGGCGCGCGGTGCGCTCTGTGCAACGACCTGTTCACCGCCCGCATGTCGCGTGAGCACAACGAAGCCAATGTGCTGGCGCTGGGCTCAAGGGTGGCGGGGGAGGGGTTGGCAAAGGAGATCGTCCGCACCTGGCTGGAGACGGACTTCAGCGGCGGGCGGTTCATCGCCCGTAACACCAACGTCGCCCGTATCGAAGAGAAATACAAGCGTTCCGAAGGCTAATAATTCAGCCGGTGCCCCGGCACCTTTTAGACAACTCCGCCCAGAAACGCTGACGGTTGCGGCGTTTTTGGATTGTCCTCAGAGGTCAATGACAGCTCAACCCATTTGTAGCCACGGGCGCGTGTTTGCGTGCCAGAATGATTCAACCGCGTGCTTCACCGAGGTAGCGGCATCTACCCGTGCGCGCGTTCGCGCCCGCGTAACGCGCGCGGCAGCAGATCGTTCAACTCTGCGTAGAACCGGAAGCGCACCGGGATAAACGTCATGCCAATAATATTGCTACGTCCCGCAAGCGGAGATGCTATAATCGTGACGTACCCCCGGCAGCCGCTGCCGGGGAGAAGACACCATGAAAGGCAACTCCTTGACCGATCGATCATCACTCAAGAGAACTGTCCTGCCGCTGCTGGCGTTGATGGTGTTGACCGGTTTGGCGTACGCCCTGTTGCTGAACGGCTGGGGTTTCTACAAGGATGACTGGCACCTGATGTGGACCGGTTCGGCGCAGGGGATGGCGGGCATCATCAAGCTCTTCACCATTGACCGTCCGTTCATGGGCGTGCTTTATGCGTTCACTTATCGCTTGTTGGGCGAAAGCCCGCTGGCTTGGTCGTGGTTCGCGCTGGGTGCGCGCTTTGCCAGCCTGCTGGCATTTTGGTGGCTGGTGCGCCAGTTGTGGCACGACCAACCGCGTTGGACAACGCTCATGGCGGCGGTGTTCATCCTGTACCCCGGCTTTTTGCAGCAACCCAACGCCAACACCTTCCAGAATCACTTCATCGGTTATGCCGCTGCGTTGTTCTCGCTTGGTTTGAGCCTGCGGTCGTTGACGGTTGCGGGGCGTAGCCGGCGGCTGGCGCTGACCCTGGCAGCCCTGTTCTTTGCGGTCTTCTATATGCTGATCTACGAATATATGATCGGGTTGGAGGCTGCTCGCCTGATCCTGATGGGCTATGTGCTATGGCGACAGGCGCCAGAGCAGGTGCGGACGCAGCGCGCGCGCGGCTTGATCAAATCTGTGCTCCCATACCTGCTTGTCATGGCGGTATTCCTGCTGTGGCGTCTGGTCATCTTCAAAAGCGCACGCCCGGTCACCGATATCGGTCTGGTCGGTTCGCTCTACCTGCGCCAACCGCTGGATATGCTGCTGCGTTTGGCGCTGGAATTCCTGAAGGACGGTTTCGAGACCTATGTTCTCGCATGGTTCGTGCCGCTCTATCAACTGGCTGCCGGTTTGTCCTATGGCAGCCTGCTGGCTGCCCTGGGGATTGCAGCGTTGGGCGGTGCGGTCTGGTTCTTCACCGATAACCACCTGGTGGGCAGAGACGACGCCAATTCTTCGGTCGAGCGGTCATTCGTGCCGCGAGATGCCATCCTGCTGGGTTTGTCAACCGGGCTGGTCACATTATTGCCCATCCTGCTCGCGAACCGCGATGTGCATTTTTCGGACCAGTTTGACCGCTATACCTTACAAGCCACCCTGGGTGTTGCGCTGGCGACGGGCGGATTGGTAAGCGGGTTGCGAACGGTTGACTGGCAGCGCTGGGCGGGCGCCACGTTGATCGGGTTGGCGTTGGTCACCCAGGTTGCCAACGGTTTGTATTACCAGCGTTCCTGGGAATACCAGCGCCAGTTATGGTGGCAGCTTGCGTGGCGTGCGCCTGACCTGGCGGACGGCACCACCCTACTGCCTATCCTGCCGGCTGGCTATCGCCTGGCGGAAGGGTATGAAGCCTGGGCGCCTGCCAACATTATCTTCCGCCCTGATGCCCAAGAGGTTGCACTCGGCGGCGAGATTCTCAATTCTGAAACCTTGCCCAGGCTGCTCAGTCAGCAGACCTATGGCAAGACCTTCCGCAACCTGGAATACGTCGTCGACCTCAAGAACAGCCTGGTGCTCAGTTTACCCCCCGGCGGCGCCTGCCTGCATGTGCTGGGCGGTGAGCCGCAGGAGGTGGGGGGGGACGAGGACCCGCTGGCGCGCCTGGCGGCTCCCTACTCCCGCCCCGAGTTGATCTTGGCGGGTGCAGATCCTGTTGTTGTCCCTGAGACCATCTTTGGCAGCGAGCCGGCACATGATTGGTGTTACTTCTATCAGAAGGTCGCGCTTGCCCGGCAGCGTGGTGACTGGTCCCTGGGCGCCTCTCTGACTGCCGAAGTGCTCGAGCGCGGTCTGACGCCAACCGACCCGGTCGAATGGCTGCCGCTTTATGAGACTACTTATCGCGCCGGCGACATGGAACGCGCCAACCAGATCGGCGTTTTCTTGCGGGGCGAACCCGCTTTTATTGACAGCTATTGCTCCCAGTTCACAACGGGGAATATGGAGCGTTTGTTCGAGGATTCAGCCCAACAGTTCCTGGTCACCAACCTGTGTACGCATTTGGCGCCATAACGACGGGGGGCTTTGGCGAGGTCACATCGCGCTGCGGCTGAAAAGCAACCATAATCCCCCAAAATAGACCAAGAGCAACGCCAACGCATCCACTTCCACGAACAGGAAGCGCTTCTCCAGCCGCGCCAGGTTGCCGATCAGCGCCAGGCAGGTCATCAACAGACCCAACATACCCACCAAAAGGAAAGATGGGTCGATGATGGCGAGGTATCTCCCCTGGGTGTAGAAGATATCCGCCAGACCGATGGCGAACATGTTGAAAAGATTGCTGCCGAACAGGTTGCCGATCGCCATATCCGCCGCGCCGATGCGCACCGCTGCGATGGTTGTGACCATTTCCGGCAGCGAGGTGACCAGCGCCACCAGCGTGGTGCCGATGAAAGTGGTGCCCAAACCGGTGCTCTCTGCGATCTCGTTACTGGCTTGAACCATCGTCGGCGTGATCAAGATCAACACCCCTGCTGCGATGGTGAAACCTACCAACCCGCGCAGCAGCGATGGCGTTCCCGGCGGCACCTCGGTTTGGATGTTGCGTGCGACGCCGCTCTGTTGCTGGATGAGCCGGATGGCTATGATGTAGATCAGGATCACGATGAGGCTGTCAACACCCACCCAGCCGATGCTGATCTGGATATCCGCCAGGATGAAAAAGACCACCGCAGCGATGATGAACACCGCCAAGCTGCCGGTGAGCGCGTGTTTGCGGGCTGCATTGCGCAACAAGTGCTGGTTGCGGTGCGTCAGGTCGAGGATCGCCAGCAGGCACATATTGAACATATTGCTGCCCAACAGGTTGCCGGCTGCCAGGTTGGGAATGCCCAAGCGGATCGATTGCAGCGTGGTCAGCACCTCCGGCAGCGAGGTGGCACCAGCCAGCAGCAACGTGCCGATGAACATGCCGCTCATCTTGGTCCGCAGGGCGATGACGTCGCCGTACTTCGCCAACTGCGTGGCGGCATAGACGATCACTGCTGAAGACAATATGAAAGTGATCCAGGTCATGTTATGCTTCCGACTCGCCGGGCACTCCTTTGACCGTTGCCAGTTGCCAAGCGGCGAACACACCGGTGTTGGGCAGGTCCAGGTCGCCGGTGACACTTTCGGTGGCTTCCAGGCACTTTTGCACCGTTGTCTCATCCGGCACGATCGATATCAGCGTGATGTGACCTTCTTCGACGATGGACTGGTTGAAGTAGGCATAGCGCATGGGCAACTTGAGCCGGTTGATACGGTTGATGCCGGTGCTTTCCAGGATGGTTGCGCCGCGGATGCCGGCTGCCTGCCAGGCATCCAGTACTTCCATCAACTGGTCCGGGTCGTCCAGTACGAACAAGATCATGTACATGCGGGGTTCCTCCGGGTGATGCGATTCATTTCTTCCGTCCCAAAATGCTGCGTTGCAGATTGGACGTCTGGCGGGTGGGAAAGATACCCGCTTCCACCGATCGCAATTCCTCGATGGTGATAAAGGCTTTCGGGAAGTGCTGGTGGATCACGCCCACCACATGTTTCAGGTCGCGCCGTTTGATGATCGTATAAAGCAGGAAGACTTCGCTCTGGTAGCCTTCACCCTGCACACAGGTGGTGCCGTATCCGGATTCGTGCAACGTGCATATCAGGTCTTTGGGCTTGATCGGCAGGATGGTCCTGATGATGACCGTGCCCATCGCCAGCTTGTTCTCCAGGAACATGCCCGCAAAGTTGCCGGCTGCAAAGCCTGCCGAATACGCCAGGTACGACCAGATATCATTGGCGCTCTTGATGATCTGGCTGACGACCATGATCCAAATGAACACCTCGACGAAGCCCAACAGCGGCGCCAGGTAACGATTGCCGCGTGAGAGCGCGATGATGCGCAGCGTCCCCAGCGAAACGTCCACGAAGCGCGCCAGGAAGATCAGCAACGGCAAAGCGATGCGCATCAAGAGGGGGGCAGCACCGAGACCGTTGATCAGATCAAGAACATTTTCCATTCGTGGCGTGCATCCGCGTTGTCAATCTCGCTGACCGGTGGTTACGAATTCGGTCAATTCGCCCACCGACAGGTTATTGATGCCCAGTTTTTCCATTGTGCGCCCTTTGCGCCAGTAGTCGGTGCGGTGGATGAGGCACGCCAGCCGGATCATCGAATCCATGGCGCGCACGTTGACGCCGAAACGCTGCCCAAAGGAGGCGATGGGCACCAGGCTCATCGGAACGTCCTCGAAGATGTAGCGGTGTTTGAGTGTGCTGGGCGCTTTGATGCCATAGTACCCCGGTTGGTTGTGAATGGCTTCGTGCAGGTCTTCACCACTGACATTATATGCCAGTTCCAGCCATTCCATTGCCGTGCGGGCACGGATGCCAAGCGAGGAGGCTACCGTGACGCGTTCACGGTCCAGCGCTTCCAGCACCCTGGCGACCGAAGGCGTTACGCCATTGATGTAGAACTCGAAATCGCCGAAGGTCGCTTCGATCCAGCCGGCGTTCAGGATGGTGAGGGCGGGATGGAAGATGGCGCCCATGTTGTTCAACCCGGTGTGCAAAACGTTGACGCCGTCGATGAATTGCGGGTAGATATCATGGATGGCGTCTAACACCGATTGGGTGCGCCTGGCGGGCAACGCCGCCAGCGGCACGGCTTCCTTGATGCGGAAGATCCTTGCCTGCGCCGGCCCATCCGAACGGCTGGCGTAAATGAAGGTCTCGGCTTCGGATATGGTCACATCCGCTTTGCAGTCATTATCCCGCAGTACTTTTTCCACCTCGATTGCGCCACCGGTGCGACCGGGGTGCAGGATGATGATCTGACCATCTTTGAGCGCCGGCGCCATTTTTTGGGTTACCTCGGCGTGCGCCGACGATGGCAGCACTACCATGATGACTTCTGCTTCGGCGATGGCTTCTGCCATATCCGAGGTTACCTTGGCAATCTTCACGAATCCGTGCGGTCCGCCCTCATAACTTTCGAGATCCAGACCGCCGCGCATACCGATGACTTCGATATGTGAATAGGTTCGGTTGTACAGTGTGACGGTTTTGCCCATCAAAGCCAGGTGGGCAGCCATGGCTTTACCGCCATGTCCAGCGCCGATCACGGTGTAGCGTGTGGGGTTACTCATTTTTTATCTCCATGAGAATCTGTTCGATTCGGTCTGGTTCTGCCAGTGGGTCGCCACTGGCGTTGATCGCCACGCATGCGCCCGAGACGATGCGCGTACGTACCACCCCCTGTCCAAACCGGTTGTTCTTCAATTGCGGCGCATCCATCACGCCGCTGGTCACCGCCTGCTGCAACGCGGCAGGGTCAGTGAAGGCATCATTATTGGGGTCTGGCGCCAATTGCCGGATCGCATCCAGCAGTACACCAGCATCTTCGACCAGTTGCGACTTGCGCGCCTGCACAGATGGGTCGAGTGTGCCATCTGGTCGTCCGCGCAGGGCGTTTTCGATCGCACGCCGTGCCATCAACGCCGCCTCGATCACATCCTGACCAGTCGCAGCGTGGTCGGCTTCGGTGTGACCAACGATATGAATGATATCAGGATTCAGGTTCATCTGATGATAGACCGAGGCAGCGAGATGGGCGCGGGCGGCGTTATCCTCCACTGGATAACTCAACAAGCCGGTTCGGGTTTGTTTCCAAATGCGGAAATTATCATCTGCCAGCGGGGCAATCATCTCTAGCATTGCCAGCATCTTCGCCAGGTCCATCGCGTCCGAAAGCCCCGCCGGGCTGTTGAACATCAACTGCGCGATGTAATCGCGCACGCCGAAGGCTTTGGCGTTGTACGCCGCGAGGTACGCCGAGACAACTGAAACGGCGTCCGGAGCGTCGCGCATACCCCAGTGATGTGGTTCGTTCAATTCCACCGGGATGCCGCGCTCACCATACCATGCCATCACCTTCTGATGCTCGCGGATCGAGCCTGCCAAATCCCAGGGTCCACGACCGTCCATCTGGTTGAACCAGAACAACGGAATGGCGCACCAGGCGTTGTGGATCGTCTCGACGAATATTTCTGCCAGGCGAATGAAGTCATCGGTTCCGGAATAGGTGCGCATCAGGGGGTAGTTGCCCTGGCGGCTGGCTGCGTAGAGCGCGGCATAATCCTGCGGGGTGCGCACCGGCACACCGCCCGCGCCGGTGCGACGCGGATCCTGCCGTTCTGGATGCAAGAAATTCTCCTGGGCATCCTGGTCGGTGCCCAACGAGATGACGTCCAGCACTCGCGCGGCGGCAATTTCCTGAATGCCCGCCAGCGAGTCCGCCATCGTTGGCAGCCCGAAATGATGGCGCAAGATTGGGTAAGGGGACTTCCACTGGATGCGTTCGATGGTCGTTTGAGGATAGCGGTTGGGGTCATTGGGTTGGAAATCTTCCCCTCGCAGGTATGCCAGCAGTTCTTCGTTGGGCTCGTTGCCGTCGAACACCCGGTCGAAGAAGCCGGAAGTTCTGGCGCGGGCAGCTACTGGTGGCGTGCCGCCAAATACGAATTTGACCCCGGCAGAACGCAGGTCATCGGCAGCCTCAGCGAAGTCGCCCAGTAATCGCTCGCCCGTTTCGGGCGTCAGTCGGTACGAAACCCCAACCAGATCGGCTTTTTCCCGCCTTGCGGCTGCCAGGACTTCTGATATTGGCACGGCTGGACCCAGGAACACCGTTCGCCAGCCGGCTTTTTCCGCCAGATTCAAAAAGGCGCTGATGCCTGCAACGTGAACACATTCGCCCAACGCTGCCGCAATCACGGTTTTCATCGTATGGTTGCCTCCACATCCTGTGCGATAACAAATGGACTTGCGATCTCTTGAGGCGTGTCGCCGCTGGAGGTTCGCAGATGGATGACCGGTTGCAAGGTGACTTGCAATTCGAGACCTATGCCCCCATGCAGTCGCCGATACAGCATTTCCATTAACTGGTACGCCAACGCGAACACGGGCTGGTCGATGGTCGTCAGCGGGGGTGTGGCGTGTACTGCCGTCTGTGACCCATCGAAAGCTACCACAGCCAACTGCTTCCCCACTGCAATGCCCAGGTCGCTGGCGGCGTGAAGCGCCCCTAAAGCCACTTCATCATTGATGCAGACCAGACAGTTGGGGGCAGACTTCATCGTCAGCAATTGGTGTGCGGCATCGTAACCGCCCTGGCTGGTCATGTCGCTGGTCATTTGCCAGCTTGATCGGATGGGCAGGTTAGCTGCGCCCAACGCCGCGCGGAAAGCCTCGCGGCGCACTTGCTGGATGATCAGTTCTGACGGTCCGCCCAGGAAAGCTTGCCGGTTGAGACCGCGCCTTGCCAGGTGGCGCACCACGCTGGTCAGCGCCTGGTGCGCATCCACATGAATACCGGGCACATCTGGCTGGTTGGCAGGCGGTTCCAAACATACAAATGGAAATTCCTGAGCCGTGAGGAAGGCGATCCGCCGGTCGTCCACCCGGGTGCGTATCACCACCAGACCGTCCACGCGGTGCCCTTGCGCCCACGTTTGGTACAGTTGCATTTCTGCCGCTTCGTCGTCGGCGCAAGCCGAGATCAACAGGTCATACTGGCGGCTGCTGGCACCAGCAGCCAGACCGGCGATCAATTCGTTGAAGAATGGTTGTGGGAACTTCCCCGCGACCGCCGGCAAGATGAAGCCAATCGTATCGGTGCGCCGGCGTCGAAGTTGGCGGGCGGCGCGGTCCGGGGTATAGCCCAGGTGAAGCGCGGCTGCCAGTACGCGCTGCCGTGTCTTCTCTGAGATATCCGGGTAGCCATCCAGCGCCCGCGATATGGTAGCAATGGATAGATCGAGCTGGTTAGCCAGTTCTTTGATCGTGACTTTCATCGCAATTCCCTAAAACGTTTAAGCCAATCATATCAGATTTGTTTACCCCATTCAAGGGAGATGCGATAAAATGGTTCCGTGCAGGCATATCTATCTTCAGCCATCAAAAAAGTGCAATCCTGGGTGACACCCATCAGCGCCAAGCAGCGCAATGAGGTCACCAGGGAGATAACTTCTGACGCCACGCCCCAGTTCGATTTCTACCTGCTGGTGGTGCTTTCCAGCAGCATCGCTACGCTGGGCTTGGTGACCAACTCAGCCGCAGTCATCATCGGCGCCATGTTGCTGGCGCCGCTCATGTCCCCGCTCATCGGCATCGGTCTGGCGTCCATCAACGGTGATACCAAGCTGTTGCGTTCTTCGCTGGATGCCTTGCTGCGCGGCGCGCTGTTTGCCGTTGGTCTTTCCTTTATCCTGACCCTCTTCAACCGTTTTTTGCCGTTCGTATCCCTGCAGGAATTGCCTGCCGAAATCATCGCCCGCACCCGCCCCAGCCCGATCGACCTTTTGATCGCGTTGGCGGGCGGCATCGCCGCGGCATATGCTCTTACCAACCCCAACCTTTCCGCGACGTTGCCGGGGGTCGCCATCGCCACGGCTCTCATGCCGCCGTTGTGCACGGTTGGCATCGGTCTGGCGTTGATGGATTGGAAAGTGGCTGGCGGCGCGCTGTTGCTCTTCCTCACCAATGCTATCACCATCGCCTTTGCGTCGGCGATTGTATTCTTTCTGCGCGGTTTCGGCGGGCGCAGTGCCGATGATAATGACCGCAGCATCCGTAGTTTGCGCAATTCAGCCATCCTTGTGTTGACGTTGTTGATACCGTTGACGTATATCAGTGTTGATTTTTTCATCAAGGCGGCTGAGAATCGCCGCATCAACGATGTCGTCGCCCAGCAGGTTGGCAAGTTACCATCCACCGAGCTGGTGGAGATAAATTTGCACCGCAATGGCGAAAATATCGATATGGAATTGACCCTGCGTTCGAATGACTATATGACCTACCAGCAGGTGGTGGATTTGCAGGAAGCGATCGTGGGAGGCATCGAAATGCCGGTGGCGTTGAAAGTGAACCAGGTGCTGGCAGAGCGATTGGACCCGCTCATCCCGCCGACAGCCACTCCAACCCCCACCATCACGCTCACGCCTACTCCGGGACCCAGCCTGACGCCCAGCATCACCCCCACACCCACCGCGAGCTTGACGCCACACCCCTCGCTGACCCCCTCCGAAGTGCCTACCGCTACGTCCACCATCACCGCCACACCCGTGGGCGGCAAAGCCTGGGCAGCCACGCTGCCACCGCTTCAGTTGTATCAAATACCCGGTGGACCGGTGATTGGCACCATTCGTCTAAACCAACCGTTGGAGATCTTCGACCAGCGTCAGGTGTATAAAGGATTGACCTGGATCTACATTGCCGATGCGGATGGTCGCCTGGGCTGGATACCGGAAGTATACTTGCAGGTTTACACCCCGACCTCTACGCCAACCCCCAGCACCACACCTGAGCCGCCGGTAACACCCGAAGGCTAGATTTCATTATTTGATGGTCAGAACAAGGCAGCCTGGGATTGACGGGTGGTGCCGTTCTCGTAAGGCAGGTCGGGTGGCAGGTCGCGCCGCCGCGCCGCCGTGTAGGATAAATAGTCGCAGCGTTCGTTTTCCGGGTGACCGCTATGCCCGGCTACCCATTCGAACGTCACCGCGTGTATCGCACACAGGTCAAGCAGACGCTCCCACAGATCCACATTCTCCACCTTGCCGCTCTTGCCGCGTTTCCAACCTTTGGCTTTCCATTGCGCTGCCAGTCCTGTCTGCATCGTATCGACCAGGTATTTCGAATCCGAGACCAGGCGCACCTTGCAGGGAGTGTTGAGCGCTGCCAGACCGACCACTGCCGCCATCAGTTCCATGCGATTGTTGGTCGTCAGGCGGAATCCACCGCTCATTTCTTTGCGCTGCCTGCCGCGCGCCAGGATCAAGCCGTAACCGCCTGCTCCCGGGTTGCCCAGGCAGGCACCGTCCGTATAGAGGGTTACAAGCGGTTGTTCTGGCATTCGGATATCCTTCGAGAATTGATCCCCCATTGTACACCGGATAGGGTGGAGGATCGCCCAGGCGCTGCGAGAACTGCGCGAGGGCGCATTCACCCCAGGTTGATTCCCCCTGCCTGTTAACCTTAAGGATGAGAATTTTGTTCATCGAAAATTTCTGTCGCCGCCCTTGGTTTGCCCCCCAAATGTCAACGGTTGGCAACCCATCAACCGGTGACTGTCTATTTCCCCAATATCGCCGTGGTTACCGCCGAAGTGACTGCCGATTCCAACACCTGGATGTTATCCGCGATCCCATCATCGAACGAACCATTCCTCAACAGCTTGTCGATCTGTTTGGATGCAGCCCCCCGCTCATCCTTGGTGAATACCAGTGAGAGCATACGGCTGCTGCGTACCAGCGCCAGCAGCGCCAACCGGTGCGCTTCCAGGTGCCCATTCGCCAGCACAGCGTGGCGCAGGTCCCGCTTGATCCACACCTTGGCGCTGCCGTCCGGGTCAGGGTAAGGGGCGAAAGGGGTCGTCCAGAGGTAGTGCTTTCGCTCTTCCAGCAAGAACCCTTTGGCAACCAGGCTGGCTGGCACCGCGCGGGTGTGTTTGCGGGCAGCAAGCAGGTTGACCCAGTACTCCAGCTTGTGCGCTTTGCCCTCCGCGGTGATTGCCAGCAGTGCATCAGCCAGCAACTGTGCCCCTGGCGGATCGACCGCCAGGGTGTGCACGCGTTTCTTATTGTCGAGATTCAGGTTGCCCAACAGCAACAGGTCCGCCAACACGCCCCCGGACAATACATAGGGCACGTTATGGTTGATGGAACCGTGTGGCAGACCGGAGATGTCATCCAGGGTCAACAGGAAGATCTCTTCAGCGATCGTCAGCATCGCTTACTCCTTGATCGTTTTTATGAAAACGGTCGAACACCTGGCAAATTCTCAGGCTGATCCACTCGTTCTGTTCATTCAGGCGCTTCTTGCCGCCGCCGCGCAGCAACTGCAACCGCCATAACCCGTCCGCCCCCTGCTGTTCTCGGAACCAGTTCAACCCCGCCATCACTTGTGGATGGTCGGAAGGATACCCCAGCAGCGCCAGGCTATCCAACGCTGAAAGCAGGTCGGTGAACCAGAAAGGGAAGGAGAAGCGCAACCAGAAGTCGACCGTATTGCGCCCGGAATAAGCGTCCTCCTGGAAGAGTCTGCCTGCCAGCAAGTCGCCAGCCTGTTGCGCTTCCGGGGTGAGCCGCAGACGTGGGTGCGCGGCAAAAGCGCGCAACACCATTCCGGTCACCATGTGTGAGAAGGGTTTCTTGTGGTCGGGTTCAAGTGGCGCTGCTGCGAGGGTCTCGAATTCGAAATTGTACCCCGCGGTCAGCATCGGGATCGCCCAACCGCCATCACTTTGACGGATTTGCAGCAACCAGTCGAAAACTTTCAGCGCGCGCGGGTCCTCTCCGTACCCGGCATCAACCAGCAGCGCCAGCAGCGCACCCGTGTAATTGGGCGTGTACTGGTTGCCATATATACCACGCAGGTCACCTTGCTCACTCTGGCGCGAGAAAAGGAACTCGGCTGCGTTCGCCACCGCCGTATTGCGACGGTCCTGGCGGAACTTTTGTACCATGATGCCCAACATGCGAAAGGTTTCGATCTGATCATAGTCTTCGACCGCGCGGTGATCCTCCCTGCCGCCCCCCGGGTACTTCCACGAACCATCGACGCTTTGCTTCTGGATGATCTTGCGTACTTCTGGCAGGTGTGCCATCTCTAATGCCACATCCACATCCGGGTGCGAATTCAGGAAGCCCGCCTGTGAACGGATCGCCGCGAAACGCGAATTCAGCAGCACCGGGCAAGGGTCATGTTTGAATAGGGCAGTGTCCAAGGTCATCAAGGATCCAATGGGTAATGAAGATATCCTGTGATTATTTTAACAAGTTAATATTATGGGTAATTTAAGGATTGGTTAAAAACCTTTATCGCCACATGATGAATATTAAGTTCGCTGTGCGCTTCAACATGCCCACCGCGCTTGAATTTCATCCGTATTACCGATACAATATTTATAACCCAACCATAGATGGGTAGCATGAAAGGAAAAACATGGATATCGAGGAACTGGTCAGCATCGCCAATGGCAACAGACCCGCTCAACGTGTGTTACGAGATGGCAACCTGGTCAATGTATTTACCGGCGAAATCATCCGAACGGATGTTGCCATCGCCGATGGCATGATCGTTGGGGTGGGGCAGGGTTATGACGGCACCGAGATCACCAATCTGGAAGGACGTTATATCAGTCCGGGTTTTATCGACGCCCATGTTCACATCGAGAGTTCCATGGTGCCGCCGCGCGAATTCGCACGCGCAGTGCTTCCGCACGGTGTCACCACCGTTATCACGGATCCGCACGAGATCGCCAATGTGCTGGGGTTGGAGGGCATCCGTTTTATGCTGCAGGATGCCAAATACGGACCGCTTTCCATGTACGTCAACGCGCCATCCTGTGTGCCAGCCACCCACATGGAAACCAGCGGCGCACAGTTGGAATTCTATGACCTTTCGACGTTGTTGATGGATCCCTGGGTGCTGGGATTGGCAGAGGTAATGAACTACCCCGGTGTTGTCAATGGCGACCGCCGGGTGCTCTCCAAGATCCAAACCTTCCACGGGCGGGTCATCGATGGACATTGCCCGGGGTTAGCAGGCAAGGCGCTCAATGCGTACGTGGCAGCCGGTATCCAATCTGACCATGAGTGCACCACGCTGGAGGAAGCGCGTGAAAAACTGCGCCTGGGCATGACCATCTTCATCCGTGAAGCTACCAACGCCCACAATTTGGAGGCGTTGCTGCCGCTGCTGGTGCCGGAGAACGGCGACCGGGTGTGTTTGTGCACCGATGACCGCCAGCCTTCCGACCTTTTGGACCAGGGATCGATCGATTACCTAGTGCGTACTGCCATCGCCGGCGGGGTCGACCCGGTGCTGGCGATCCGCGCCGCTACCATCAATCCTGCCACCTACTTCCGCCTGAATGACCGCGGCGCCATCGCTCCCGGGCGCAAGGCAGATCTGGTCATTTTCTCGGACTTAAAAGCGCTGCAAGTGGAGATGGTCTTCCGAGAGGGCAAACTGGTGGCTCAGAACGGCAAGATGTTACCCTGGGAACGACCGATCAAGAGCACCAAGGCGCGTGGTTCAATCAATATCAACTTGGAGAAGATCAACTTTGCCATCCCCGCCGAAGGGGAGCAGATCAAGGTCATTGGTATGGTGCCTGACCAATTGGTGACCGAAGCGCTGCTGGAGAAAGCCAAAATTTCCGATGGTTATGTGGTTTCGGATCCGGAACGTGACCTGATCAAATTCGCGGTCATCGAACGGCACTACGGAACCGGCAAGATGGGGGTGGGCTTTCTGAAGGGGTTGGGCATCAAGAAGGGCGCGCTGGCTTCCACTGTGGCGCACGACCATCACAATATCGTCGTCGCCGGCGCCGATGATGCCTCCATGTTCACTGCGGTGCGCGCCATCGCCGCCATGCAGGGCGGTATGGCGGTAGCGCAAGGGGAAAAGGTGCTGGCGCAACTGGCGCTACCCATCGCCGGTCTGATGAGCGACCAGCCGATCGAGGTGGTGCGCGAGCAATACGACCATCTGGTTGCGGCTGCTCACCAATTGGGCTCACCGTTACACGATCCGATGATGGGCATTGGCTTCATGGCGCTGTCGGTCATCCCCAGTCTCAAGTTGACCGATATGGGTTTGGTGGATGTGGATGCGTTCGAGCTGACCTCTTTATTCGTATAGGCGGAATAATCGCTGGCTGCATGAATCAGGGAGACCGGGTATCCCTCCCGGTCTCCCTGATTAGAAGGAAGAGCGATAATGCCGTTATAAGCCGGTGCCGCGCCCGCGCATGCGCGGGTCCAGGATATCGCGCAAGGCGTCGCCGACCAGGTTCCACGACAGCACGAAGAGCACGATCGCCAAACCCGGGTAGACGACGATGTACCAATGATCTGCCAGCGAGGGGATCCAGTTGCGGGCAAAACTGATCATTTGTCCCCAATCGGCGTAGCCGCGTTGGGCGCCCAACCCCAGGAATGACAACGATGCAAATGTCAAAACATACGACCCGATATCCATCGATGCCAGCACCAGCACCGGGAATACGGCGTTGGGCAGCAGGTGGCGCCCCAGGATGCGCATATCACTGGCGCCAACCAGCCGGGCAGCCAGGGCGTACTCATACTCCTTGACCGACAGGATATTGCCGCGGATGACGCGGGCGTAGCCCATCCATCCGAATGCGATGATTGCCAGCATGCCGGTCAGGATTTGCAGTTGGATCGGGTCCAGGTCCTGCGACGGGTTGTGACCAAACGTCAATAAAGCCAGACCTTTGGCTGTCATCACCAGGAAATTGGCTTCCCCACGCCCGTAAACGGTTTGCAGCACAGAAGTCAGTGTGATGGCTGCGAGCAGGAAAGGGAACGCCTGGAAGATCTCGGTCAGCCGCATCAGCACTTCGTCCAGCCAGCCGCCATAAAAGCCCGCCAGCGAGCCGATGGTCAGCCCGATCAGGGTGGTCAGCAATGTGATGACCACGCCGACGCGGAAGGCTGTCCGCGTTCCCCAAATCACTCCATAGTAGATATCAAATTGCCCTTCGGTGGTGCCAAGTTTATGTTCGGGGGAGGGCGGTTGCGGTTGGGTATTGAAACCATCGCGCGGGATCATATAGACATCGCGGGCGTTCTCCGGCGGTGGCGCCAATACCGGTGCCAGTAAGGCGATGATGACGAAACCTACCAGCAGGATGATGCCGATCAGGGAGGTCGGATTGCGCAGGAGTTTTTTGATGACAGTCATGAGATGTACCTCAATCCAGGCGGATGCGCGGGTCGATGATGCCGTAGAGAATATCGACGATCAGGTTGCCGGAGATTAAAATGAATGCGCTGAACAGGGTGATTCCGAGCACCGAGATCACGTCCAATGAAAGCGCCGACTGCGCCATGAACGAGCCCATGCCGGGGTAATCAAAGATCGTCTCCGTGATGACCACCCCGTTGAGCAAGCCGATCAACATGATGGCGCCGATCGTCACCACCGGAATCAACCCGTTGGGCAAAGCGTGACGCAATATAACCAGGCGCTCGGTTAAACCTTTGGCGCGGGCGGTCGTCATATAATCCTGAGAGAGGGTATCCAGCATGGAGGATCGCGTCAGCCGCAGCATGTAAGCCCAGTTGAGGTAAGCCAGCGTGACCGAAGGCAAGACCAGATGGGAGACGGCATTGCGGAAGATATCCAGACGCAGATTCAACAACGAGTCCACGGTATACATGCCGGTATATACCCTGTAAGAGTCGGATTGAACCACCTGCATCGCCCAATCCGATAACCTGCCGGGTGCGAACCAACCCAGGCGGGCGTAGAAGAACATCAGGCACAACAAGCCGAAGACAAAGACCGGGATCGACCAGCCGACGATGCTGATGACCCGCAAAACCTGGTCCGGTAGTTTGTTGTGGTTGACAGCAGAGATGACACCCAGCCCGACGCCGATAAGGATCATAGGGATGCCTGCCCAGATCGCAAGTTCGGCAGTGGCGGGCATGCGGCGGGCGATCACTTCCCATACGGTTGCTTTTCCGGTTTTTGACCAACCCAGGTTGCCGCGCAGGATGCCGCCTTCGATCTCGCCAGTGTTCGCATCTTTGCGACCGACCAACCAGTGCCAGTATTGCACCGGGATAGGGTCGTTCAAGCCGTACTTTTCGATAATGGAATCGATAGCGCCGGGTCGTTTCGAGATATCCTGAACGTAAAGCGATGCGCGTTCGTATGGCGTGAGTAGCGACAGCATGGCGAAGATCAGCATGCTGACGGCAGTCATGATGAGGGGAAGGATCAGGAGCCTGCGAATGATGTATCGAAACATGGATCAATCCTGCTTTCTTGGCGTGATTTTGTCACCTGGAGAGGCGCCAAGCCTGACCTCGCCAGGTGGAGGGAGTCGGGGTGAACCGGCTCCCTCACCGTGACAGAGGGCGAGATTATGGCGCGGTCTTGCTTAGAGCGTAGATCCAGCCATATTCCGGATTGCCGTACGCCGGGTTGTAATAGAACCCGTCGATCCATTCCTGGTAGTGCAGTCCGTCCAGAACCTGGTAAAGCCAGATGTTGACAGCATATTCTTGTGACTTGCGCTGGATCTCTTCATAGATCGCCTTACGGGCTTCCTGGTTCGATTCAGCGGCGCCGCGCAGGATCAGATCGTCGAACTCAGCGGCGGTGTCATTGGGCATGTTCACGATGCGCCCAAAAGCGCCTTGCGAGTGCAAGAAGGGATGCGCCCAGTTGTGGGGGTCGTGGTAATCCTCGACCCATCCGCCGACATAGATCGGCAGCTTGCCGGTACGTCGGTTGTTTAGGAAGACAGGCCAAGGCATGCCGACCACAGCGATGCTGAATGAGGGGTTGACCGTTTCCAGCCCGGCTTTGAGGATTTCGCTCGCCAGGCGGCGGGTATCGTTGCCGGTGTTGTAGGCGATTTGCATGTAGAAACCCACGCTCCAGATATCATCCGTGTCTTCACCTGCCGGAATACCGTCCTTGTCCAGGTCAGCCAATTTGAACTCTTCTTCGCACTTGGCAAGGTCATAGTTGTACATCGGCTCGGAGTCGAGGTATCCCATCATGCCCTGCGGGATCGGACCCTGGGCTTGCACGCCTTCGTTCGCCAGGGCGTCGCGGATCATTGCCTGGAAGTCGAAGCAGTAATTGAAGGCTTTGCGGATGTGGATATCGCTGAAGAAGTCAGCCGGTATGCCGCTGCCGTCCAGTTCACCGGAACCTATGAAGGGGTTGCCACCTTCGATGTTGATGTTCCAGTTCAATTGCGCCGGGGTGATGGCAGGCTGTGGCAACAGCCGGAAGGCTTTGATATAGCCGTCTTTATTCTCTTCGACGCAGGAGGTTTCATCGATGTTGCAGCGCTCCTTGATGTAAGGATCAAGCTGGGGTCGGTACTGAGCGGGCGCGTAGATATAATCCGCGTCGCCGGCTTCGAACATTGCCAGCCGGGTGCCCCATTCGGTGATGTTCTTGATCACCACACGCGGGATGCTTGCCACACCCGAAGGTCCGCCTTCCCACATTGGTTCGGTGCGCCAGTAGTCCGGGTTGGCGACCAGCACGATCTCTTCACCGGGGGTGAAGTGATCCAGCATATAGGGTCCGGTACCGTTCGCTTCGTTGAAGAGGATGGTGTCTTCCGCGGATGGATCAGCGAAAGGCACCCAGTTATTGCAATCGCCATCCCAATCGCCATTCTCCACCATCCACTCCTGGTCCAGGATGCCGCCCAGGAATTGCTGTGACATGATGGGGAACAAATAGGGGATGACGCCGAAGGTGTTATAGGTCACAGTGCCGGCGGCGTCATCGGCGACCACCTTGGACTTAACGGCTTCACAGACTGCCACCAGTTCCTCATCGGTCAGCTCGTCAAAAGTCTCCTTACCGTGGAAGGCTGCGGCGAAGTCCTTGACGGATGCCATTGCCAGGTCCGGACCGAAGAAGACTTCATAGGTAATAGTGTGGTAACCATCGATGCGACCCTGCAGCAGCGCGCGGGCGAAGCTGTATGCAATGTCATGGGGCTCCAGCGTGCCGCCTTTATGGAACTTGACACCCTCGCGGATTTTAAAGGTCCACACATCCCCGGCGTCGTTGGATGACCACTCTGTCGCTAACGCTGGGATGAATTCATCGATCTTTTCGCGGTTGAAGAACACCAGACCTTCATAGATGTTGAGGATCGTTGTCGACCCAGCCGTATCGTAAATGAAGGCGGGGTCCAGGGTCTCCGGTTCGCCGGCGCCGTTGATGACCATCATGGTGTCTGGATTCTTAAATTCCGGGCTTACCTTTGGTACTTCGGTGACCTCTTCCTCGCCGCCAGGAGCGACTTCCTGAGTGCCGGCAGGCTGGCAGGCGCTGAGAACCATGCTGGCGATCAGGATCATGGAAATCAGTAATAGTAATTTGTTTTTCATATCCGTTTTCCTTTCCGTTGGGGGTTTGACTTTCTTCTTCCTGCAATGATGTTGCGTGGTTCAATATGCGAGATCAGTTCGATGGTTCACCTCCTTTGGTATCGGCGTCCACCAGGTGACAGGCGACCAGATGATCTGGCTGGACCTGGCGGAATGTTGGTCGTTCCCTGCTGCAGATATCAATGCTCAAGGGGCAGCGTGTTCGAAAGCGGCAGCCGGATGGCGGATCGACGGGCGAGGGGACATCCCCCTGCAGCAGCGTGCGCTGCCGTTTGCGTTCCGCCGGCGGGTTGGGGATGGGGACGGCGGACAGAAGCGCCTGGGTATAGGGATGTAGCGGATGGTTGTAAAGATCCTCACGAAGGGCGATTTCCACAATGGCGCCCAGATACATGACTGCCACCCGTGTGCTGATATGCCGTACCATGGACAGGTCATGCGCGATGAAGAGATAGGTCAGGTTCAGGTCGCGTTGGAGGTCCTCCAGCAGGTTGACGACCTGCGCCTGGATGGAGACATCCAGCGCTGAAATAGGTTCGTCGCATACGATAAGTTCCGGATTCAAGGCCAGGGCGCGGGCGATGCCGATACGCTGGCGTTGACCACCGGAGAACTCGTGCGGGTAGCGTTTCACATACCCTGGATTGAGTCCCACCATTTCCAACAATTCGCTCGTGCGCGCCTCGATCTCGCGCCGGTTACCCATACGATGAACCAACATGGGTTCGCCGATGATCTCGCCGACACTCATGCGCGGATTCAAACTGGCATAGGGGTCCTGGAAGATCATTTGCATTTTGCGGCGCGTCCCGCGCAAACCATTGCGGTTCATACGGGTCAGGTCTTCTCCGTGAAACAGAACCTGACCGCTGGTTGGGCGATAAAGTTGCAGGATGGTACGCCCGGTTGTGGACTTCCCGCAGCCTGACTCTCCCACCAGACCGAGTGTTTCTCCGGCGCGTATATCGAAAGAAATGTCATCCACGGCGTGCACCGCGCCGATTTGTCTCCGGAGAACGATTCCCTGTGAGATCGGGAAGTACTTCTTGAGATTCTTGACTTGGAGGATGGCACCCTGGTCTGACATCAACGCTCCTTCCCGCTGTCGATATCGACCCAACAGGCGACCCGATGTTTATCATTGATGTATCGCAGTTGGGGATTCTCGCGCTGACAGCGTTCCATCGCCAACCAGCAACGAGGGGCAAACGGGCAGGAATTAGGCTCGCTGGTCAGCACGGGCGGCAACCCATCGATCGAGACAAGGCGCTTATGACCGTTGGCATCCAAGCGCGGCAGACTGCCCAACAAACCGATGGCGTAGGGGTGCTGGGGATTGGCATAGAATTCATCGACCAGGGCTTCTTCGATGATGTAGCCGGCATACATGACCGCGATCCGCTGCGCCAAACCAGCCACCACACCCAGATCGTGCGTGATCCAGATGATCGACATGCCCAGCTCTTCCCGCAACCGCAGCACCAGTTCGATGATCTGCGCCTGTATGGTGACATCCAGGGCAGTGGTGGGTTCATCGGCGATCAGCAGTTTGGGGTTGCAGATCAATGCCATGGCGATCATTGCGCGCTGACGCATACCGCCAGAAAATTGGTGGGGGTAGTCGGAAAGCCGGTCCCGTGCCCGCGGGATGCCAACCATCTCCAGCATTTCGGCTGCCCGCTCCAGCGCCTGGGCGCGGGTGAAATTACGGTGGACTTCCAACGGTTCGGCGACCTGTTTCCCAATCGGGATCACCGGGTTAAAAAAAGTCATCGGGTCTTGGAAGATCATTCCGATCTGTGAGCCGCGGATAGTACGGATTTCTGTATCGCTCACTTGCAACAAATCCCGCCCGAAAAAATGCGCCGACCCTGCCACAATACGACCGGGTGGCATCGGGATCAATCGCAGCAGCGACATCATGGTCACGCTTTTGCCGCAACCACTTTCGCCGACGATGCCCAGAGTTTCACCATCGCTCAAAGAAAGCGACACGCCGTTGACGGCGTGGATGGTGCCCTCCTGGGTTTGAAAATGTGTCTTCAGGTTCAGGATATCTAATAAGTCTTGCATAAAACGCCCTCTGCTGGCTGCTGGTGCAAGTTATTAATGACAGGTTAATAAATGCTGTGTATTCAGCATATAAAAATCCCCCTGCCATGACATCGGTCAGAGGGGGGAAATTTGTATTGTACGAATGTACGATATTGGGGTTTTAGCGCACCAGTTTGAGCCGTAATGCCAGCGCAACTGCTTCGGAGCGGTTGGAGACGTTCAATTTCGACAAGATATTGCTGACATGGGCGCGGGCGGTGGAGAGACTGACGGATAGTCGTGTGGCGATCTCGGGGTTGGTGAGTCCTTCTACCATCAGCGCCAGCACTTCCCGCTCCCGTTTAGTCAGGTCCTCGCCAGGTTGGCGGTGGTTTGCAGACCGAATCAGGTCATGGGCAATTTCTGGCGCCAACGTGGGGCGACCGTGATACGCCGCGCGAATGGCAGCGGTCAATTCCTCTCCGGTCACATTTTTCAACAGGTAGCTGATGGCGCCTTCCTGCAGGGCTTGTTGAACCAGGTCGCGCTCTTGAAAACTGGTCAATGCGATGATCTGGACGGCTGGCATGCTGGCGCGGATCTGGCGGATGGCTTCGATGCCGCTGACCTTTGGCATGACGAGGTCCATGATGACGACATCCGGCTTGGTGCTTTGGCAGATCGCCAGGGCGGTGCTGCCATCGGTGGCTTCACCGACGAGCAGCAAGTCCGGCGTGATCTTCAAGTAGGTCGCCAATCCGCGTCGGACCATTTCATGGTCATCGACGAGCAAAACCCGAATTGTTTTTCTCGAAGGAGGTGTCACTCGCATATCCCCTGCCAGATGAATCTTATGATCGTGCCGCAATTCGACTGGCTGTTCAACTCCAAAGTTGCACCCACCGAGACCGCACGCTCGCGCATATTTTGTATACCAAAATGATCTGGCGGCACATTCATTGGATCAAAACCGCAGCCGTCGTCCTCTATCTCAAGTATAACCTCAACTGGCGCTTGAATCACTGAGGGTTCAGCTATTAATTTCATTGACTGCACTTTGATATGGACCTTGGAGGCATGGGCGTGTTTGACGATATTGTGCAGCGCTTCCTGTGTGATGCGATAGACCACATCCTGTACGTTGGTTGGGAGATGATCCTGGCAATCAATATCCAACTTGATTTCCAGGCTGGTGCGACCAACAATCGCATCGACCAACTGGCGCAGTAGGTCATCGAGCCGGGCTTCGGAAATGGCAGCCGGACGAAGCTCCATCAAGAGCGTCCGCATTTCTGCCAGGGCGCCGCGGTTCAAGCGGTGCAGGTCTTGCAGCATGGTTTGCCCTTCTTCCGGGTCCTTCTCCCAGATCGCCGGCAGTGATTCCGTGATCAGACTGGCTGAGAAGAGCGCCTGCGAGACGGCGTCATGCAGGTCACGCGCAAGGCGGTTGCGTTCCGAAAGGATAGCCAATTCCTGCGCCTGCTTGCGCAGGCGGTCATTGCCGATGGCGAGCGAGATCTGTTCAGAGAAGGATTTCAATAAATTGATCTCTTCTTCGTTTACCCTTTTCTTTTGGTTGAAGAGCACCAGCAGTGCCGCGGTCACTGTGCCTTCAGGCTGCAAGGGTTGCAGGATGACGGTGCCGGCTCTCTCTGCCAGCGCGGGGGGCAGCGGGTCGAGCACGCGCGTTCTTGCATCTTCGGTTTGCACCCGTAGCCAGGTCAACAGTTCGCTATGGAAGGCGACCTGATCGTCTCCCTTCTCAAAGTTGCCGCTGGCAGTGAGAACGGTGGGGTCATTTTCTCCAAATTCCAACAAGTACGCCTGGTCGGCGGATAACAGCAGGCAGGTTTGCTGCAGGATGAATTTCAGGCTCTCTTCCAACGGGCGGTTGGAGTTGAGCAGGATCAGGATTTGCTTCAGCCCTTCCGCCGCCTTTCGCCGTTGCTCAATCTCTCGCGTGCGCTCTGCTACCTGTGCGGAGAGCATGCGGTTGCGCTGGTTGATGCTGTACACCCGCAACTGCACACCGATGCCGACAATCGCCAGCAATGAAACCAGCAAGCCCCACTGGAACCAGGCGCTTTGCCAAAACGGCGCCAGCACAACCACATCGATGGTCGAGCCGGTATCGTTCCAGACGCCATCATTATTGGAGGCTTTGATGTTCAAGGTGTAATTGCCGGCGGGCAGGTTGGCGTACCGTCCGGATTGACCAGGTGTGGCGGTTTTCCAATCGGAGTCATAATTCTCCAGCATGTATGCGAAGCGATTTTCTTCCGGTTGCGAGTAACTCAATGCCGCGAACTCGAACTCGAAATAGTTGTTGGGCCAACGCAGGATGATCCGACTGAGTTCATCCGTCGGGGCGGCTGGATCGATCGGCAAGCCACCCTGGGTCACGGAAGTCAGGATGACGGGCGGGATGAAAGGATTCTGGCGGATGTGCGATGGGTTGAAATCGTTCAAGCCGTTCTGTGCGCCGAAGAACAACCGCCCATCCCTGCTGGTGGCGCAGGCGTTTTGATTGAACGAATTGCTGAGCAAACCATCATCCTGGGTGAAGTTAAGGATCGAATTGGTGCTGAGATCCATGCGCGCAAGCCCGCCGTTGGTGGAAAGCCACAGGTAGCCATCACGGTCTTCGACCATGCAATAGATGTATTCATTCGGCAGTCCGTCGCGCAGCGTAAAAGTGGTCAGTTGGTCGGTGGCAGGGTCGTAACGGTTCAGCCCGCCCATCGTGCCGATCCAGAGTTGACCGTCGCTATGGAGGAACAGGGACAGGATGTGATGGTCGGTCAAGCGAGGCGGGTCTTGCAACTGGCTCCAGACGTGGATGAAGCGATTATTGGCGCGGTCATAGCGGTCCAAGCCCACAGCCGTGCCAACCCACAGGGTGTTCGTTTCATCTATGAGCAGGCTCCAGATGTGATTGGCGATCAAGCTGCCGGGGTCATTTGCATTGTAGTAGTAGTGGTCGAAGGTTTCGGTCGTACGGTTGAAGCGCTCCAGACCGGCTTGGGTGCCGATCCACAACACGTTATGTTGATCTTCGGTAATGGCAGTGATGCGGTTATCCCCCAGGCTTTGACGATTACGCGGGTCATACAGGTATACGGTGAAAGTGGCGGTCACCGGGTCGAAGCGGTTCAATCCCCGGTCCGTCCCGATCCATAATATTCCGGCGTGATCCAGGTACAGGGCTTTTACATGGTTGTTGGATAACGTGCCTGTGACCGTCGGATCGTGTAAGAAATGGATGACACGACCGGTTTCCGGATTGATGCGGTCCAACCCGCTGCCGTCCGTCCCAACCCAAATATCGCCACCGGTGGATTGTACGACCGCCAGGACGCCGCCGGTAGAGAGCGAATTAGGGTCATCGTTGACGTTGGCATAGGCATGGAAGCGATTGCGATTGATATCCAGTTGACTGATGCCGCCGCCGGCGGTGGCGATCCATAATAGCCCCGAACGGTCAGGGTAGATCGCCTGGATACGGTCATCCGATAGGCTGTCGCCGGAGCGCGGATCGTTGCGATAATGGCGTATGCTGCCATCACCGGTTGAAAGCGCGAAGATGCCATTCCCCAGCGTACCGACCCAGATGTTGGTATCGATCTGGATAATGGCGCGTACCGAGATGCCGCGGTCTGTCGATGGGTCGGACGGGTCCAGGGGGGTATCCAAAAAACGGTGGAAGCTCTCTGTGGTTGGATCGTAACGATTTACCCCGCCCCCTTCGGTGCCGATCCACAGTTCGCCGCCGGCATCGCGGTAAATGACCAGAACAGCGTTGCTGCTGAGCGAAGTTGGATTCTCCGGATCGTGACGGAAATGGGTGAAAATACCACTTTCATCGTCCATCCGGTCCAAGCCGTTCCCGGTTCCGACCCACAAGTTGCCGCTGCCATCTTCCTGGATCGAGAAGATCGAATTACTCACCAGGCTGGTTTGGTCATCGGGAGAATTGACAAAACGCTGGAACTTGTTGGCGCGCGGAATGAACTTGTTCAAGCCGCCCACCGTCCCAATCCATAGATCGCCCCGGTTGTCTTGAAAGATCGACAGGATCAGATCGCTGGAAATGCTGTGCGGGTTGGCAGGATCATGGACGAAGTGTTGAAATTCGCTCATCTGACGGTCATAGCGATCCAGACCGTTACCATTGGTGCCGACCCATAATGTGCCTTGCGCGTCTACGAATAGAACATTGATATCGTTGCTTGCGAGAGATGTGGGAATGTCGTTGTGATGACGATAGACAGTAAAACCGGTGCCATCGTATTTGTTCAATCCGTCGCCGGTGGCGACCCAGATGAAACCGGTGAAATCCTGAACGATTGAGCGCACTAGGTTGGACGAAAGCCCATCGTCCACCGTCAGTTGGTGGAATTTCAGGTCTTCGGCGGGGGAGATGTGGGGATAATCGACCGGTGATGCAAGCGGTGCGACCGGCGATGACTGCAACACCAGGCGGCTGGTGCCCATCTGGCAACCTGCCAGGAGCAAGGCGATCAGTGCACACAACACAACGATCCGGCGTGACATGCTGGAATCATTCTATCACAGCGGTCGGACGATGATCTGTGGACATTGTTCCTGGTTTGGTGAACAACCTAGCCAGTGGACTTAATTCGAAGGCAGTTTTGCCCGGCACAATGCCCGTTCGAAATAGCCACCCTCGAATGATATGCCACTATAACCTTTAGCCAGCAGGACTTCCATCAGGGGGTGCATCTGGCGGGCATAATGTGCCATACACGCCTCAGGGTAGATGCCGGGCCAGGAGTAGCAGGTGACCGATGTGCGCCGATGGCTGGATGGCACCGATGATGGAACGGTTTGCTCCCATTCTGGGTCCTGGGGCTCAAAGATGTATTTGTCCAGGTTGCCTTGCGGTATGCCTTCGATGCCGCGCACGGTGGGCGGATCGGCATCCAGCAGGTATGGATCCACCGCAAGATCGACCACCACTGCATGTTCTGGCAGCCATGCGATCCAGGCATTTGGAACCACCGGTTTTCCAGAATCGCGCCGCTGGGTGGCATCCACCAGGATATCCGCTTGCCGAAAGAGCGCTTCCATCTTCACCGGGTCTTCGGTCATGTTGCGTCCAACACTCACAGCCACCGATCCCGGTCCGTTCTGCTCGATATAGCGGGTGTTCCGTTCAACGTTGCCGAATTTGGTGGCGGCTTCGATGGCATGTTTGCCGACCATGCCGGTACCAAGGATAAGCACCCGGATTGGGTCGGTTGGGGTGCGGGGCAACCCCTGCCAGCGGCGCTCCAGAATATCGAAAGCCGCTTCGATACCGTTCCAGGCAACGGCGCGCATGTTCTCGACCAGACGCAGGTTGTAGTCATCGATGATGCTATCCAACGAGATGGCGTGGATGCTGCGCCGGTTCAACATTTGCACACGGTTGGGACGGGTGGGAAAGTGCAACATCGAGATCAAGCAGGCGCCTTTGGGGATGAAATCGAATTCCGCCTCGGCGGGGGAGCGCAGGATGATGATGTAATCCTTGGAAAATGCTTCCTTTCGCTCTACCTCAACCACATTTGGATTTCCCTGGCAGTAGTCGTCGAATGAAAACCCAATGCGGCTGCCGTAGCCTTCTGCCAGGAAGACATCGGCAAAGCTGCTCAGGTACTGGATGAAATCGGGCAGGAAAGCGCGCTTTTCACCAGATTCTTTGTTCATATGTGGAAAGCCGATCGTTGGTCGTTGTGTCATCTCATTCACCTGTGATTGTGATTGCCATTCCAGTACCTTAATGAAGCCCGAGCCGCAGCACGTTCGAAAAATGCGCCGTTCGGATCGATTTTATCCACCCCGCCTTTGTTGGCGATCATGTGCATAACCGGCGAGAGTTGCTTGCCGTAGACATCCATACATTCGCGCGGGTAGATGCCGGGCCAGGAGTAGCATGAGACGACGTGACGCCTGGCGGTGTTGTGTACACCTGCAGGGAGGCGGTCGAAAGCCGGGTCATCCGGCGCGAAGACGTATTGATCCAGGCTGCCTTGCGGAATACCTTCGATGCCTTTAGTGGAAATGATCGTCTCCCCATCGGTTTCATAAGGATCGACCGAAAGATCCAACAGCACGGCGTGTGGTCGCATCAGTGCGATCCACTCATTGCGGATGACCGGCACGCTCAAATCCACACGTTGGGTGGCGTCGACCAGGATATCGGTGTATTTGAGGATTTGCTGCAGGATTTGGGGGTGATTGGTCACATCATAATCGACCACCGTTACCTGTACGCCGGTCGCGCCGATGGTTGCCATCTGGTGCCAAATATCCTGGTTGCCATAACGGATGGCTGCCTGGACGGCAAACGTGCCTACCGCACCGGCGCCCATCACCGTCACCTTGATCGGCAGCCGGTTGGGATCTTCAAAGCCGGGCGACGGGTAGTGCTCTTTCAAGACTTGGAAGGCGACTTCGATGCCGTTCCAGGAAACAGCCCGCAGATTTTCGATCAGACGTTTCCCAATGTCATCT
>JABLXM010000003.1 GCA_013177815.1 Anaerolineae bacterium
GTAGCATTAGAATGGCGTAAGGCATTGGTCAGTCCTTCCTGTACGATTCTAAAAAGGGTGGTTTCCACTGGTCGAGCGAATCTTTCTTCAAGGATGTTTTCCTCAAGGTGAAACTCCACACCTTGATGTTTCAAACGTTGTTCTCCATACCACTCGATAGCTGGAATAAGGCCAAAGTCGTCCAGGTGCGAAGGTCTTAAGTCGGATATCAATCGGTGGACATTATCCAGCATCTCTTCAGTAATTGATTTTAGATTCTGGATATGCGGCTCAATGCCTTCAATGGCATTTTTGGAAGCAAGCCCGATTGTATCCAGACCCAGCAGAAGAGCAGTTAAACTCTGGCTTGTTTCATCATGCAGTTCGCGCGAAATACGCATGCGCTCTTCTTCCTGGGCTCCAATCACCTTGTGGAGTAAATCTGCCCGGTTGCGTTCTTCTAACCTGAGGGCTGTGTAGAGTTGTGCATTGGAAATCGCCAGTGCTGAGCTATTCACAATTCCCTTGAGAAGAGTAAAATTTTCACCTTTCTCAAGAATGTTTTCATTTAGAAAGAGATCCAACCGCCCAATCAGTTTTCCTTCTTGAAGTAAATTTACACAAGTCAGATATCTAGCGTTAAGTTCCTTCCTTATATCCTGGGATAACACAGCGGGATGGTCCTGCAAATCGATTATAAAATAGTGTTCATTCGCATGACATGCTATTGCCTTCAATTCAGATGTTGAGAGGATGATGAAATTATCCTTTTCCTTGAGGGGATTTTTAATATTACTGGCATGGGATATTCTATTTCCTGGTGGATGGTACACAGTTACCATGGCTATCAGTGCATTCATTCCTAGGCAGGCTTCATCGCATACCGCTTGCAGGACGTTATCCAAATCCAATGTAGTATTTAGGCGGTCGGTGATGCGAACCAATGCCTCGGCTCGATCCTTTTGATCCTGAATCTGGATCTTTGCAAGCTTTTGTTCCTTTTCTCGCTGCTGTAACGTCCCAGCCATGTCATCAAAGGCGATGGCCAATTTGTCCAGCTCGCCCTGTCTGTATTGCCAATTCGTCCTGGCCCCCAGGTCGCCTGAACTCAGTTTTTGGGTCACATTGACCAACCGATTGACTTGGTCGAGGAAGAAAAATTTTGTTCCAAACCAAGCGGTTACCAATGCTAGGATCGCTCCGATTGCCAGCGCAAGTAGATTGCGCTTCAGTACCATATTAGATTCTGCGAATACGGAATCTATTGGAATGCTGATAACCACATAAATATCGGAATTTTTACCGGCTGTAAGTGGAGTAAAAGAGAACATGCGTTTTATACCATTGGCATCCAAATCCTGCGTCTGCCCTGTTTTCTTCTCGAAGACCTGGCTAGTGATATTCTTCTCAACCATTTTTTGCCCGATCTCAAAATCACCTTTTGGATAGGAGGCAAGAATGGTGCCGTTCTTATCAATAACACGCAGCCGGGAATCGGCAGGGAGGGTGGAAGCATTCATAAAGGAAGCAAGCCAACGAAGGTCAAGGTTGGCAAAAACAATTCCTTGCTGCTCTCCTGCCGCTGAAATGACCGGGTAGGCTAACGTGATCATGGCTTCGGAATTGATATCCGATATGGTGTATTCGCTAATGGCAAAATCCCGGTGCGTCACCGCCTGCTGGAAATAATCTTCCTGGAAAATATTGTAAGGTTGTCGTTGTGGTAAAGTCATGCAAAAGATCTCTCCATCCATGTCAGCCGCACCAAAATTAGCATAAAGCGGGTGCTGCATCAATACGTTGGAAAGAAAAAACAGGCAAGCAGGCCCGTCCTGACTTTGAACAGCAGGTACCTGTGCCAAGGTGATCAATATATCGCGGGCCGCATCGATCAATTGATCCTGGTTGCTGGCTGCCAGACCAGTCAGCCGAAGGGCATTTTCTTGAGTTTCCTGGATCACACGGTTTCGGGATTCTGAAGCTGTAAAGAACATCAATGCAAAGGCTGGAACCAGAGCTAGTACCAGCAGGGCTACCACCCTCACCCGCAGGCTCCTAAATTTGGATTTTGTCCGTTTCATGATCTTGGGAAAAAACTCCTGAAGGCTGATGCATGCTTGTCCTCTTCGATGAAGAGAAGGGAAGAATTCTCGCTCCACTTATGGATATTTTTTTATAATTGGAGTATACATCCAAAACCATACCACCTACATTTTACAAATGAAGTTCTAATCTAATGCTTTTTCTTCTCAATTCCTGAATGTCAATTTGCTTATTAAAATTGCAATTGTACGTAAAACCTCTAATTCAAGAATTGTTAAAAAAGGGCTTTGTAAAAAACGACCCTAAAATTTACAAAGCTACACTGCCTTTGAAAACGAATCTTCGGAGTCCCCCTAGGATCACCCCCTTTCACTTTGTACAATAAGACCAAGTAATCAACACAGATTAATCGTCGCTGAAATCGTTTGGACTTTCTTATTATCGTTGGAGCGACTTGCCAGTAATTTTTGGCAGGTCGTTTTGTTTTCCAGAGCAGGGAGGAGGTGGTCGAGGAAATTATCAATGGAAAGATGAAAAACATACGCCAGCCACGCCAGGCCCTTAAACAGTTGGCATGGTTGGCGGGACTCAATCACTCATACTGAAAGGAAAATGAATAGAAGAAGGAAATACACAATTTACGAATTTGCTCACCGGCGAGGAGATCGCCAAAATTCTGCATGTTTCGCGTGCGTACGCCTATCAACTCATGCGCCAAAGGATCATTCCAACGGTCAAGATCGGACGCAGTGTAAGGGTGCGGCCGGCAGATCTGGAGGAATTCATCGCCAGGAATTTAGGGCAAAACAGCCTAATTGCTGGACGCAATAGACAGAACTTATGTTCCATTTCTGAGAAAAGATGCTACAATGGTTTGTAACAACCGCACCTTAATAAACGAATATCGAGAAAAACATGGATTGCTGCCAGATGTTTCGCAACAGGAGGAAACAATGAATCAGCAATCAGAAAAAGCAAAACCAGGCACCGTGGGCACAACGAGGGAAGCATCCGTCCGACTCCGAACGGAACCTGGCGGGCTTGGGTGACTTTGAAATCCGGGAAGCGGATCAGCAAGACGCTTCCCACCAAATCCGAAGCCCGTGACTGGTTGCAACAGAAGATGACGGAAGCGAAAGAAGCGCTCGATGCGGAGCGGACACTTGGAGAATACATGCTGGGATGGTTTGAGAATCATTCCTCGCAGTTGAAAGAATCCACCCGCTGCGATGCTGCTTCGATCATGCTCAACCATGGCATTCCGCTTCTGACGGTCTCCTACATCCCCGGGCACTCACAACCATCAACCACGCTGAACATGTATGGTCATCAGTTTAGCACCATGGAGCTGCAAGCTGCCTGTCTGGTGGACGACATCTTCGCCAAGGCTCAACCCAGTCCGCTGCCTGCGAAGTTTCTCTCAGTGTCGAATCTTAAAATATGATTTTCAAATCTTAAGAAAAGTTGAGAGAAATTCAAAAAGTTTTGCACGTTTTTTTGTCAAAATATAGCAATCGGACGGCATAAACCACTATATATGCCGTCCGATTGCCTCTAAACCCCTATATATAGTACCCTAACGGGCATCTGCGAACGCCCCCGGCGGGACTCGAACCCACAACCTACTGATTCGAAGTCAGGCGCTCTATCCATTGAGCTACGAGGGCATAGCGCGATTATACCTTACTTTGCGCGCCGGTTAAGGTTGCGCCCAACCGGCGCATCACCCTTCCGTCTGCAACTGGTACCCAAGGCGGTCGATATTGACGATCAGGTCGTGTTGCGGGGCGATCTTCTCGAACTTGCGCCGCAACAGGTAAGCCAGGTACTTGATGCGCTTGCGGGCATCTTCGCTATCTTCACCCCAGATCGACTCTGCGATGGTCTGGTAGGTAACGATCGAGGGGGCGTGTTTTGCCAGGATCGACAGGACGGCGAACTCTTTGGAGGTCAGGCGAATCGATTGCCCGCCCAGGCAAACCTCGCGGGTCATCAAATCCACTGTCAGGTCAACCGCCGGAAAGACCAGTTTGCTCACTTCTCGCACCTTGCGGGCACGGCGCAACACGCTCTTGACCCGTTCGACGACTTCTTCGTTGTGGAAGGGTTTCGTGATGTAATCATCGACCCCCCGCTGCAATCCGTTCACGACATCCTCTTTGGTATTTTGAGCCGAGACGACGATGACCGGCACATCACTCATCTGTCGCATGTACTGCAACGTTTCCCAGCCATCCATTTCAGGCATCATGATATCCAGCATGACGAGATCCGGGGCAAAAGACGACAATTTTTTGATGGCTTCTTCGCCGTTCATGGCGCTCAACACGTTGAAGCCAGCCATGCGGAGGATGGCTTTGATCAATAAAACGGTTTCCGCCTCATCATCCACCACCAACACGCTCGAGTGGTTCTTCTCTTCCAGGTTATCCAGATCGACCCCCACGTTCGCTGTCGGGATATTGTTTGTTTCCATAACATCATTCCTTTCGGGTCGCAGCAATCGCATGCGTGACATAGACCTGATTCAAGTACTTATTATCAATTTGGTATATTATTTCGACTTCCTTATTACCGAAGAAAATACAATATCATAACCAATTTCTATTTTAGATTATTGAGAAAACAAAGTCAATAATAATTGCTTACGTATTTCTGACAATTTACATATGGGGGATATGCGGATGTAAGCGCGGAAAGGGAGCGCAATCATCTACACTCCCCCCACATTCATCCCAAACCAGTGGGGAACATCTGGGGTTAAGTAATAATGCCAGACATCACGAACCGGGCGCGATGAATGCTCGCAGGAAGCGCTTGACGCTCACCTGCTGCCCGGTCAACAGCACCTGGGCGCGGAAGAGTCGGCTGACGCCGCGAACGACCCACCAGCACGCCAGCAGCAGCAACCCCAGCGCCGATATCATTTGCCACGCCGGCACGGCTGCATTGGCAGCAAGCCGCGCCGCCATCGCCACCGGTGAGGTCAACGGGAACAAACTCAGGGCGGTCGATAGCGTGCCGTTGGGCTGGGTCAAGAGCGAACCGCTGAAGATCAACGGGACAGTCATGGGCATCACGACCAGCATCGTCAGTTGCGACGCCTCCTTGATGCTGGACACCAACGCCCCGATCCCCGCCATCAGACTTGCGTACAGGAAATAACCGATCACAAAGAACAACACAACCCACAAGATGATAGCTGGCGAGAGTTGCGCCGGGAGTTGGATATCGAAGGAACGCCCCGAAAGTTGCAGCAAGCTCCAACCGACCACCGCCCAAATCACCGTTTGCAGCAACCCCGCCAACCCGAGTGCTGCCATCTTCCCGCCCAGCAATTCGAGTGGACGCACCGATGACATCAGGATCTCCATCATGCGATTTTCTTTCTCTTTGGCGACGCTGCTCAACATCAATGATGCCGAAGTCAGAATGACCATGAAGAGCAGCATAGCAACGGCGTAAGGGATGAGGTAGGTCAGAGGACTTTCCAAATCGCGCGCAGTATCCTCGGTGAGGGTCGTTTTTTCCAGCACCAGAGGATTATTCAACCGCTCAGCCATCTCGGTGTTCTCACCAACCAAGTTATACCGGATGACCTCATTCAACAATCCGGAAGAACCCAGACCACTGATCGGGTTGTACTCCTGTTGGATGATGGTTACTCGACCGGATTGCATGAAATCTGCCGGCAACCGGTAATATAGTCCCACTTCTCCTGCCTTCAAAGCCGCCTCTGCCTGTTCATCACTCGCGAAGGGCAGCAATTCATCTTCGATACCCGCAGGAACGCGATCAATGATCCCAGCATGATCAACATAACCTTCTGGCAGCGCTTCTTCTTTTGGCGTAAATACCTGCTCGATATCGAAACCGGTTTGTTCGCGCTGCAAAAGCGACACGCCATAATAAATTCCAAAACTGATGATGGGCAAGATGACGACAGCGAAAACGAAGGAAAAACGAGAGACGACCGTGATCAGCTCCTGTTTGAAGACCAACCAGGTATGTTTCATGCGACTGCCCCCCCACGCTTGGAACGGATGAACAATTCCTTCAGACGCAGGCGTTTCCCATACCGCAGCATGCCTATTCGGAACACCCGCGAAGCCAGCCACAAGACCCCCAAAGCGCTGGTTACCAACAACACCAGACTGAGTGCGATCTGCCACGCAGGGATCACAGTAATGGCGGCGCGCAATGGCAACATGGTAGGCGCCGTCAATGGAAACAGGCTCAATCCAACCGCCACGGTAGAGTTAGGGTTCGCAAGGATGGCGCTGCTGAACCAGTAGGGTATAAAGATCGGCAGCGTGAACATACTGGCGATCTGTTGGGCTTCACGGCTATCCGTAGCCGTGGCGCCGGCAATCGCCATCAAGCCCGCCACCAGCACGAAAGCAGGCAGTAACAACGCCAGCATCAACCAAACAAAGCCCATGTCGATCGTCAACCCGGCGACCGGCGGCATGACCGTTGCCAGCACGGTTAGCGCCAGCAGCGGGAAGCCGATCCATAGCACCAACTGGGTCAGACCGACCGCAATATCCCCCATGATCTTGCCCGTCATCAGTTGCATCGGCGAGACCGAAGTAACCACGATCTCCATGGTGCGGTTTTCCTTCTCCTCCACCAACGCCTGAACCAGATAGCCGCCGCTGGTGTTGACCGCAATGATGAACAAGACCCCCACCGCCATCGGGATGATCATGTTCAAGAGCTGGTTGGAAGCCGTCTGCCGATCCGTTTCCAGCGCGCGCATCTCGACCAGCGGTTGACGATACAGCCGTTCGTCCAGCGGCGCAGGGTACTGTGAAGCCAGGTTGTAGCGCAGGAAGTCTTCGAAATCCGAGACCACATTATCACCGGGCTGTTTTTCTGCCACCAACGCCACCCGCCCGGTTCGCATATAATCCAGCGCGACGACGAAGTACGCTTGAATATCTCCCGTCACAAGCGCCTCTCGCGCCGTATTCTCGTTTGGGTATGATGAAATCTGCAAAGAAGATCCGAACGAATCATCGCTGTCCGATCGTTGTTGCGCCCTCATGAGAACGCCGCTGTGGTCTACGTACCCGATGGGTGTGCGGTCATTCTGGACCGCTACCGCTATCACGACCAGCACTGACATCACCACGACAAAGATGGGAACGCTCAAAAGCGCCATCAAGAAGCGCTTGCGCAGGACGTGGCGCGTATACTCGTGCCGGAATATCAACCACAATTTTTTCATGCCCGCCCCGTTTTACCCTGCACGACATCAATGAAGATCTCATCCAGCGTCGGCAAGGCGGTCTCGAATTTCTCCATCGTCAAACCAGATGACAAAAGCTCGCCTAGTACATCATTGGGTCGCACGCCTTCCGCTAGAGATAGTTTATAGTCTCCATTTTGGGGAACGATTTCGGTGATCCCATTGATCACGGCAGGTAGTGGCTCCAGGGTGCGCACGATCACTTCCGGGCTGGCGTATCGCCGGCGGATTTCGTTAAGTTCACCGTATAACATCGTGCGCCCACGATCGATCAAGACTAGGCGATCACACAATTCCTCAACCTGGTTCATCTGGTGGGTGCACATCACGATCGTAGCACCTTTGTTGCGCTCCTCACGCAACATATCCTTGACCATTTGGGTGTTAATGGGATCGAGCGCCGAGAATGGTTCATCGATGATGATCAATTCCGGCTGGTGAATGATCGTCACGATCAATTGCGCTTTCTGTTGCATGCCCTTAGAGAGTTCTTTGACCTTCTTCTTACGGTGGTCCACCAAGTCAAATTTTTCCAACAAAGGTTCCAATCGTTGGCGGATTTGCGGACGCGTCAAACCCTTGAGGCTCGCCAGGTAAGTCAGGCAGCGTTCAAGCGGTATCTCCTGATAAAGCCCCCGCTCCTCCGGGAGGTAACCGATACGGTCCTTCTTCGCTTCGGTCATCTCACCACCCAGGATGGCGACCGTTCCGCTATCCGGCTTGAATATATCCAGGATCAAACGGATGGCAGTCGTCTTACCGGCACCGTTCGGTCCGAGCAAACCAAAGAGCTCACCCTGCGCGACCTCGAATGAGACGTCATCAACCGCCCGTGTTTCGCCGAAGGTCTTGCTGATATGATCCACAACAATGGTATTCATGCCTGATGGTCATCCTTTTCTACGGTCTTGCCATACCGTCATTATAACAAAGGGCATGCGCATGCTATAATCTTAAGCCGATCAGTTGATCCCCCATCCCATATTTTCTGGATACTCGCAACCGCGCGAGCAGAAAGGAGCCAATATGCCAGCCAATATGACATCGCGCCAACGGCTGATGACCGCCATCGACCACCAGGAACCCGACCGGGTGCCGATCATCATCGGGACCAGTAACACCACCGGGATAAAAATGCCGGCATATCGCGCCCTGAAGGATTATTTGGGCATTCAAGCGAAAGACAACTATATCTACGATTGGCAAGAACTGGGCACAGCAGCGCTGGATGAAGAAACCTTACAGCGCTTGCACAGCGACGCGCGCGGCGTGCTGGACCGCTTCCCTGCCTGGGTTTATGAACGCAATCGTGCCCGCCCGCCACACGATCCCTTCATTGATGACTGGGGCAGCGGGCAGAAAGAAGTCGAGCCGGGCGTGTGGTATCCGGGTATCCATCCAATGGCACAGGCAACGACGATAGAAGAGATCGAAGCCTACCCCTGGCCCGATATGGATGACCCCAGCCGTGTGGCGCACGTTCGCGAGCAAGCGCGCCAACTGGCGCAGGCGAACCAATATGGCATCATCGGAACACCCTGGCTGCTCTTCCCATTCGAACGCGCCCACGCCATGCAAGGTTTGGATACCTTCCTCTACAATATGGCGAGTGACCCGGTCTTCTCACGTGCGCTGCTTGAAAAGATCGCTAGCCTGTGCAAGGTGCTGATGGGTCACTTCCTGGATGAGATCGGCGAAAATATCGACATCATCAAGATTGGCGATGACCTTGGAACACAAGAAAGCCTGATGATTTCGCCCCGCATGTACCGGCAGATCCTCAAGCCCATCCATGCCGATTTCATTAAATTCATCAAATCAAAAACAAATGCCAAGATCTTCTTCCATACCGATGGAGATGTCTTCAACCTGATCGACGATTTCATCGAGATCGGCGTGGACATCTTGAACCCGGTACAGACTTCCGCCGGCAAAATGTCGGACCTGGCAGCTTTGAAACAACGGTGGGGCAACCAACTGACCTTCTGCGGCGCGGTCGATACCCATCACTTCCTGCCGTTTGGCACGGTTCAAGAAGTGATGGACGAAGTCCATCGTGTGATCGATGTCATGGCGCCTGGCGGTGGCTATATCGTCACTTCGGTGCACACCATCATGGATGAAGTGCCGCCCCAGAATATCATGGCGATGGTCGAAGCAGTGGAAAAGTACGGGTATTATTGATCGCCGGCTGAAGGAAATAAAACAGGGGTTGTCCCTACATGACGATGTCAACTTTGGGAACAACCCCTTTATCTTTACCCCAATCACTTACATTCTAGTCACGATTCCCGCCCGATTTTTTATTCCTTCTCGTACGGAATACCCTCCGCTGCCGGCGCCTGGCTGCGCCCCACAACACCGGCGAGGACGATGATCGTCGCCAGATAAGGCGCCATGCCGATGAATTCCGACGGCAGGGGAACTTTGAGAAGCGACGCCTTGGCGGAGAGCGAATCAAAGAAACCGAACAACATGCCTGCGCCGAGCGCCCCAAAGGGGTTCCAGTTGCCAAAAATCATCGCCGCCAATCCGATGAAGCCGCGCCCCGCGGTCATCAATTCATCGAACCGCCCCGATGAGCCAAGCGAGAAGTACGTGCCGCCGAAACCAGCCATCATCCCACCCAACACAACCGCCATATAGCGGGTGCGGATGACATTGATGCCCAGCGTATCCGCCGCCTTGGGATGTTCACCCACCGACCGCAAGCGCAGCCCCCAGCGCGTGTAGAACAACAGCACCGTCAAAACGACCACGAAAATGATCGTTGCGAACACATAAATGTTATGGTTGAACAGGATCGGTCCGATGAAGGGAATCTTGGAAACCAGGGGCACTTCCAACTGCGGGAACAACCCAGGTTCATTCAAATACTGATATTCCACTTTTTGGATGTATTTCGATGACAGGTAGGAGGTGATGCCGGTGGCGAAAATATTGATGACCGTACCGGAGATGATCTGGTTGATCTTGTACTTGATCGAAAGCACACCATGAACAAGACCCAGCAACCCGCCGGCTACAATGCCCGAGAGCATACCCAGCATCAGGTTGTGCGTCAGGCTGGCGAAGACGGTGCTAACGAATGCTGCCATCAACATCATGCCTTCGATTGCAATGTTGATTATGCCGGCGCGTTCACACAAAATGCCGGATAACGCGCCAATCGTAAGCGGCACCGAGCGCACCACCATCACACGCAATAAACCCGCCAGGTTGGTCGAACCGCCCGCAGTTGCCCATGCCAAAAAGCTGAATATAAAGAGGATCACCACCAGCGCCAGCGCACTATAGGTGCGTTTGCCAAAGCCACGCACGATCTGGTAAGCACCAATGGCAGCACATAACCCTGCGATGGCATTGAGATAAGGGACGGTTGGGAAGACCCAATCGCCTGCCTGCGCCGAAGCTCCCCCCGGCGTCATGACGAACGTGGTAATGACCCCACGCTCCAACTTCGCCACAAACACAAGCCAGATAAAGACCGCAATGCCGATAAAGATTAGCCCCATAACGATGCGGCGGCGGCGTTGCTGTCGGAGTATCCCTTCACTGACTTCAATATCGTTGGTTGTGTTATTCATTGTCGTTGTCGCCATGCGTCACTCTCCGGACCAGCTACGTAGTGAGACCAGGTCTTCGGTATATTTTGGTTCCTTTAACCTGTAGATCGTACGGATGATCGCCGGTGCAGCAATAAATGCAAGGATCAAAGCCTGCAAGATCGAGACGATATCGATCGGCACCCCGACGGTCAATTGCATCGCCCGGGCGCCATTTCGTAGAAAGCCGAATAAAAGCGCCGAAAGCACCACCCCCAGCGGATGACTCTTGCCCAATAACGCCAAAGCGATGCTGTCGAAACCATAGCCCGACGAGAATGACGGTACAAGGCGGTGATTCAACCCAAGAACTTCATTGGCGCCTGCCAGACCAGCCAAGGCGCCCGACAGCACCATCGCCATAACTGTGCTGAGGGTTATCTTGATGCCGGCGTAACGCGCTGCGCTGGGGTTGGAGCCCACCATTCGCAGTTCCATCCCCCAGGTGGTCTTGAACAATAAGATGTATATTAATACTGCTACAAAAATCGCGACCAGAAATCCGATATGGAATCGGATGGGGTCCTGGAAAAATTTGATCAATTTCGCGCTTTCCTCGATCACTGGCGTTTTAGGTGTATATTCGTTGGGATCCTTCATCGGGAATTTCAACAACCAGTCGGTCAAACGGAAGGCAATATAATTCATCATAATGGTCGTGATGACCTCGTGGGCACCGGTACGGGCTTTCAGCAAACCCGGTATGAAGCCCCAGATGGCACCTCCCAATGCCCCGATCAATAACGCCAGGGGGATATGAATGATAGCTGGCAAACCATGAATGGCGTAACCCGCCCAAACGCTGGCGACCGCACCCATGAAGATCTGACCTTCGACACCAATATTGAACAGACCGGCGCGAAATCCAAGCGCCACCGCCAAACCAGCAAAGATATACGGTGTGGCTTGCACCAAACTCTCGAAGAAGGGGTTGATCGCCCGTCGAATCGTCAACGGGTCGCCGCTTTCAAAAGCCGCCCGGATCTTCTCCGGGCTGCCGAAAGCACCGGTAAACAACGCCACGTAAGTGTTCCAGGCTGTTGACAGGCTGGTCTTGATGCCTTCCCAAGCCGATAGCTTGAAGGCAGCGTAGACCTCGTCTGTCGTGGCAGCGACCAACACGCCGCCCAGGATGATGCCTGTCAGGATCGCCAGAACGATGACGGTGATATTATTGCGTGAGAGTTCTTCCAAAAAGATGGCAAAGCCGGTTTTCTTCTCTTCGTGAGGGGTTTCAGTTGTCGTTTCTGTTGTCATTTCTGCACCTTTAGGTGATCAGTATTTGGCTTTCGCCACGCGCGAGTTCCTGCTTCTGCTCTGCGGTCAGCGTGACCCCTGCCATCAACAAACCCAACATCTCCTTGGTGGCAGTATCGGCATCGACAATATCCAGCACCTTTCCGCGGTACATGACTGCGATGCGGTCCGATAACTGCATCACCTCGTCCAACTCGGTGGATACCAACAACACGGCGCACCCTTCATCGCGTTTTTTGATCAGTTGTTTATGAATGTATTCGATCGAGCCGACATCCAAACCACGAGTGGGTTGAGAGGCGATCAACAATTTGATTGGTCGAGAAAATTCGCGCGCCACGATCACCTTTTGCTGGTTGCCGCCTGAAAGCGAGCTCACCGGTGTCGCCACATTAGGAGTGCGAATATCGAATGCCTCCACCAGTTCTTGTCCACTCTGCAGGATGACTTTTTGATCCAGCCAAGCACGATGACTGAAAGGCGGCAAGTAATAGGTATTCATCACCAGGTTATCTGCCACCGAGAACGCCAGCACCAAGCCATCCTTCTGGCGATCCTCCGGTATATGAGCAGTTCCCAATTCAGTCACCTGTCGCGGTGAGGCTTTGGTCACATCATGTCCCAGGACGGCTATCTTGCCATCAATGGGTGGCATCAGACCGGTCAACGCCTGCACCAATTCAGTTTGCCCATTTCCCTGTACGCCGGCAACCCCTAAAACTTCGCCTGAGCGAACCTCGAAACTGATGCCATCCACCGCAACAGACCCACGGGGGTCCAGCACCTTTAATTGATCAACATCCAGCACCACCTCCTCAGGTTGGGCATGCGTTTTATCGACCACCAGGTTGACATCCCGTCCGACCATCATGGCTGCCAGGTCATTCATCGTCGCGTCTGATGGCTTGGTCGTTCCAACCACTTTCCCGCCCCGGATGACCGTGATACGATCAGCACATTCCAACACTTCTTTCAACTTGTGGGTGATGAATATGATGGACTTCCCTTGCTGTTGCAGCGTGCCCATGATCTTGAACAACTCATCCACCTCTTGGGGCGTCAAGACCGCGGTGGGCTCATCCATGATCAGGATATCCGCATTACGGAAAAGCAGTTTGATGATCTCTACCCGTTGTTGCGCCCCAACCGGCAGATCCCGGATGTAAGCATTGGGGTCGATGGCGAGATTATAGGTGTTCGAGATCTCCCGCACCTTTTCGGCTGCGCGTTTTCGATCTAGAAAACCGCCCGCCCGAACGTATTCATCCCCCAGCATCACATTCTCGGTGACGGTGAAGACGGGCACCAGCATGAAATGCTGGTGCACCATGCCAACCCCGGCTTTGATGGCATCGGTCGGGGAATTTACCTCGATGCGTTGACCATTCACGATGATTTCGCCCTCGTCCTGCTGGTATAAACCGTACAGGATGTTCATGAGCGTGCTCTTGCCTGCGCCATTTTCCCCCAACAGAGCGTGAACTTCACCTTTTTCCAATGTCAGATCGATATGGTCGTTCGCCAATACTCCCGGAAAACGCTTAGTGATTCCTCGAAGTTCTAGGATTGGAGCCATGTCTCCCTCATTTTAATACTGGAATTCGAACGGCGACCCTATTTTACCATAAGGGGATTCATATAAGAAAATTAGGAGCCAGGAACAACTCCCGGCTCCTAATAATTAATCAACCTGCCGCAGGTTTAGCGGGCGGGCATGGTGGGAACTTCACCCGAGACGATCTGGGGGATGAGGGCTTCGATCTCAGCCATGAGTTCAGCCGGGACCTGGCTTTCCCAGGCAGTACCGTACGCCAGTCCAACGCCTTCATTTTCGAGCGTCAACATGTAATCCTGACCGCCAACGAAGGTGCCATCCTGAGCCTGCATGATGGCGTCGTGGACGAAGACATCGATCTTCTTCAGGGCGCTCGCCAGGATGTAATCCGCCTTGTCGGGGTTGGCAACTGACCAATCGTTGTCAACACCGATCAACAGACCGGTGCCGCGTTCCTGCATGACCGCCAGAGTGCCCAGACCAACAGGACCGGCGACGGGCATGATGATGTCAGCGCCTTCATCGAGCAACTGTTCGCCCAACGCGCGACCGTCATCCAGACTTTCGAAGTTACCAACTTCCAAGCCCTTCTGGGTCTCCATATCCCAACCCAGGACCTCGACTTCGGTGCCATGCACTTCATTGTATTTGGCAACACCCATGGCATAGCCATCCATGAACGCCTGCGTGGCGGGGAACAAGATGCCAACGTAGGTGCCGACCTTACCGGTCTCGGTCATACCGGCTGCCAGGTAGCCAGCCAGGAAGGTCGCCTGATCGATCTGGGAAGCATTACCGAGAACGTTCGCCTTACCAGAGTTACCAGAATCGACGATCGCAAACTTCTGGTCGGGATTGGCGTCGGCGGCTGCGGATGTGGCGTCAGCCAGCAAGAAACCGACCGAAATGATGATATCGCAACCATCTTCCAGGAATGCGTTGATGTTGACCTCGTAATCCGACTGCTGTTGCGATTCGAGATATTTCACCTCGGCGCCGAAATCGGTGGCAGCTTGCTGCATACCCAGCCAAGCCGTGGCATTGAAGGATTTGTCATCGATACCACCCACGTCGGTGACCTGGCAGGCTTTGATCGCCATCGCCGGTTCCTCCGGCGCAGCCTGGGTTGGTTCCGCCGGCACTGCGGTCGGCAACGCTTCCGTCGGCACAACCGGTTCTTCAGTCACAGCAGTTGGACCGCAAGCAGCCAACACCATGCTGAAAAGGACCAACATTGAAAGCATTACATAGAACTTCTTGGTCATGTTTCTCTCTCCTTATTTTGTGGTTGAAATATGATTTTCCGAGAGGTCAATCCGATTCCCTCTCACACACTACGTAGTATACTGCAACCTGTAAAGGGGCGCAAGAGATTTTTTGTTCACACGCATGGTCATCACACCGTAACGCTGGTAGACTCATCAACCGCCTCACCCCGTCTGACGCCGATCATCATCACCAGCGCCAACGCCAAAGAAATTGGGCTGACGAGCATGACCATGCTGTAGGAATTGCCGCTGAGCTGAATGATCCAACCGTACAGGATCGGTCCGGTGATGGCAGCCAGGGTGGAGAACAGATAATACAATCCGGTAAATGTTCCGATCCGTGACGCGTCCGTCATATCGACCACCATCGGCAGGGAATTGATGTTGATCAGCGCCCAGGCGATGCCCAAACCCATCAGGATCAACCCAACCACCGGCACCTTACCCAAGACGGGAAGCGTTGTGATCAAAATGGTGAGGGTTTCCACCGGCAGAAAGAACATGGCTGCCACACCGATGATCATCAGCACGATGCCGACCATGATCGTCCACCGTCTGCCGATCGCGCCGCCAATGTATCCCGCCGGCAGTGCGAAGATCACGAAAAACAGTGAGAGTTGCCCCAACAACCTGGCGCCATCGGCAGCCGTCATGCCAAGATGATTCTTGGCATAAAGTGTAAAGAAGGCTTCGATACCGTTATACGCCACGAACCAAAAGAAGATCGCCAGCAGAATACGCAAGGCGCTCTTCTCTTTGTCCACAAAAACCTCTTTCACGCTTTTGAGCAGGTTAGGCTTTTCCTCGCCGCCAAAAGCGTCCGGGGCAATTTGCGGTTCCTTGATGAAAATAAACACCAGCACAGCCGCCAGCACCACCAGTCCGGCGCCCAGCCAAAATGGATAGGCTGGGTTTATCTCGTAAAGCGACGCCCCGTAAAGAAAGGCGATGATCGCGCCAATCCCGCCCATGAAGTTGATGATGCCGTTGGCTTGCGAGCGGTATTTGGACGGTGTGATATCCGGCATTAGCGCCACCACCGGCGTGCGCCACACCGCCATGCTGAGCAGCAACATCAGCGCCGCAAAGAAGAATAGCGCCAGACTTTCAGTCAGTGGCAAGAAGATGAAAGCCACTGCTGCGATAGGCGCGCCGACCAAAATGAACGGCATGCGACGCCCGATGCGCGTGCGCAAGTTGTCCGAGAGCGCGCCAACCGTCGGTTGGATGAACAAAGCAGCAATATTGTCCAAAGTCATGAAGATGCCAATCACCCCGGCAGCCAGCATGAAGCGGCTTTCCAGGAAGATGGGCACAAAAGCGTTATAAACACTCCAGATGACGCTCACGCCAAAGAAGCCAAATCCCAACAAGAAGGTCTTGCCAAAGTCGAATTTCATCATTCCTCCCGCTCTTCATCGTTCATTGTGGATTTCATTTCTTCGATCAGGTCGCGCTCTGCCTGGGTCAAGTGGGCATTTTCCAACATATCCGGTCGTTTACCCAGTGTGCGCGCCAGTGATTGTTGCCGGCGCCAGCGTGCGATCTGCGCGTGGTTTCCGGAAACCAGCACCTCCGGTACTTGCCAGCCGCGAAATTCTACCGGTCGGGTGTAATGTGGGTATTCCAGCAATCCGGTGGCGTGCGAATCATCCAGCGCGCCATCCGGGTCTCCCAGTGCGCCTGGCAGCAGCCGAGCCACCGCATCGATCAACACCAGCGCCGGCAGTTCGCCACCGGTTAGCACGTAATCACCGATCGAGATCTCGTCAGTGACCAGGTGTTGCCGAATGCGCTCATCGACACCTTCGTAACGCCCGCACAACACGGCAATATGCGGATGCTTCGCCAGGTCTTGCACGGTTGCCTGATCCAGAACACGCCCTTGCGGTGTCATCAGTATGACCGGGCAAACCGGCGGTGCACCCAGTATCATCTCCACCGCCCTGAACACCGGCTCCGGTTTCATCACCATCCCGCCACCGCCCCCGTAAGGAGCATCATCGGTGACATGGTGCTTATCCGTCGTGTAGGCGCGGATATCGTGGACGTTGACGGTAAGCAAGCCGTTCTCCATTGCCCTTTTGATGATGCTCAATTCCAGGTAGGGTGGAAAAGCACTCGGCAGCAGTGAGAATACGTCGATCTGCATGATGAGATTTTAGTCGCATCGACCTGAATGAGCAAGCCGGATTAACAGGAATTAAGAGATATTCCGGATGTGGTATGCCTTCTTGACGCTGGTATTCATTAACGTTATGATGAAAACATGTATTTGAAAGGTAGCAAATGGAGTATGAGCCGGCGTCGAAAGCCGGTCAATTTTGGGCGGGTCTTGATCCTGTTGGCGCTGATAGGCGGCGCGGTGTACTTCAACCAGGTGATCGTACCTGAGACGCCGCCGTTATTCATACCCACACCCACCGCCACCCGTGCGCCGGAGTCATACGTCACCGAAGCAGAGGCGCTGGTGCAGGAAGGCAAGCTGCCACAAGCCATCGAAGCCTACCAGAAAGCCATTCAGGTCGATCCTAAGAACGCCGCCAGCTATGTCGTTCTTTCACGCTTGCAAATATACGCCGGTGATTATGCCCAGGCGTTGATCAACGCCGAAAACGCGCTCCTGCTCAACCCGAATAACGCCCTGGCGTTGGCGCTGCGTGGATATGCCCTGGGGTTCCAGGGAAATTACCTGGATGGAGAAGGTTCATTACGGCAGGCGATCGAACTGGAGCCCAATAACGCCATTGCGTACGCGTATCTGGCAGAGATTCTGGGCTTCCAGGAACAGAATGGCGCCGGCGATCTGGGCACACTCGATAAAGCGATCGACGCCTCCCGTCGGGCGGTCGAGCTGGATGCCAACCTGCTGGAAACCCACCGCGCCCGCGGTTTGATCTACGAACTAACCGCCAATTATGCCGAAGCGGCTCGCGAATTCGAAGCTGCTATTGCGCAGAATGCCAACATTGCCGATATTCATCTGGCGTTGGGCAGGAACTACCGGGCGCTGGAGCAATACGACAAAGCCGTGGAGGAATTTTCCCGCGCCAACGCCCTCAACCCCTCGGATCCATTGCCGGATACGTACATATCACGCACCTATGCCACGGTTGGGGAATATGCCAAAGCAGCGCAATACGCCGAACAAGCCATCGTCGATGCCCCCACCGATGCCTACCTGTACGGCAACCTGGGAACCATGTATTATCGCAACCGGGAATACGATAAAGCCATCCAGTCCCTCACACTGGCGATCCGTGGTGGTTCTGCTGAAACTGGCGAAGAAGTCGTTGGGCTACCCCTCGATTATGGTCGCATTGCCGAATACTATTCGGTGTTTGGATTATCACTCGCGAAGAACTCCCGCTGCGGCGAAGCGCTCCAGATATCCCAACTACTCATCCAGGGTGTTCCCAACGACGAAACTTCGATCTTCAATGCCGATGAAATCGTCAACATTTGTCGGGAAATTCTCAACACCCCCCAGCCAACACCTGAAGGCGGCGAGGAAACCATCGAACCCGCTCCGGAAGCAACCCAGGACCCAGAGATGTTGGGCGAGGCAACGCCCGCACCCTGATGAAAATCGATGCAACTCACTGGTCGCAACCCCACTTTTCGTAAACAGCGCTCCACTTCGAACCCATACCGGGTCATGGTTTTGTTGGGTTTGCTGATCGCCAGCCTCTTCCTGCTAAAGGCAGTCGAGAGCAAAGAGATCGAATCGCCCTTCCTGCCCACTCCCGTTCCAACCAGGGCGGCTTCATCTTTCGCATTGGAAGGGGAGACCCATTTCGTCGCCGGCAACTTGGATGCCGCCATTACGGCATACCAACAAGCAGTGGCGCTGGCGCCTGAAGACGCCAGTCTGTGGTCCGAGATGGCGCGTATCCAGGTCTACTCCTCCACGCTCTTGATCACTGACGAAGAAAAAACCAACCGGCTGGTCGAGGCTTTGCAATCCATCGATAATGCTATTGAGATTGCCCCGGACGACTCCACAGTGCACGCCATCCGCGCCTTCGTGCTCGATTGGTACGCCAACCCGAACTTCGTCGGCGAGGAAGCCAGCGCCCTGTTGACCGAAGCCGAACAGGAAGCCGTTCGCGCTCTCACGATCGATAATCAGAACACGCTCGCGTTGGCGTATTACGCTGAAATCCTGGTCGACCAAACCAAATGGCTGCAAGCGGACCAATATATCCGCCAAGCGTTGGATCGCGACCCCTCGTTGATGGATGTCCATCGCGTCAACGCCTATGTTCAAGAGACATTGGGGTATTACGGCGATGCCATCAACAGTTATAAGCGCGCCGCCGAGATCACGCCAAACCTCACATTCTTATATATCTCCATTGGCGTCAACTATCGTGAACTCAAACAATACGATCAGGCGCTGGAGTATTTTTCCAAAGCAGCCACCATCAACGAACAATTGGAGGTCCAGGATCCGATCCCTTATATTGCGATTGGCAAGACTTATTCGCAGGTGGGTGAATTCTTCATTGCCTCCCGCAACATGCACAAAGCGCTGGTATTCAACCCCTACAATGCAGATATCTACGGTCAACTGGGAATGGTCTACTTCAAATCTCGCAATTACGAGAGCGCCATTCCCGCCCTGCAATGCGCCGTGCGCGGCTGCACAGCCGAAGTGAGTTGCGACGTGCGTGAGTGCGACCCGGAATCCGACCCCGCCATCGAGATCAGCGGTCTGCCGCTTACAGGTAGTACCGTCACTTATTATTTCGCTTATGGCTCTGTGCTGGCAGGCATGCACCGTCCTTATAACGATTATTGCAGCGAAGCCGTGGTTGTTCTGGACGAGGTGCGGACTGGATTCGCCGAAGACGAAACCATCATGCAGATCGTTGAAGCCAGCGAACAGATTTGCGCTTCCTTCGGCATCACCCGCTAAATATCAGAAATTTATTAGAAATCATACTCTGCCCTTGACGAACTTCAGGTTCAAAGATAAGATTGGCAAAGTATTAGCACTCTAATAAGACGAGTGCTAAAATAGTAATCTATTCATTCTTTAGGAGGATCTTATGGCTATAAACCTGAAACCGTTAGGCAGCCGGGTTGTCGTAGAGCCGATCGAACAGGAAGATGTATTGGCTTCCGGCATCGTCTTACCCGAAACCGCCAAAGAAAAACCGATGAAAGGCGAAGTGCTCTCGGTTGGTCCTGGTGATCGAGATGATGAAGGCAAACGCATCGCAATGGACGTCAAAGTCGGTGATATCGTATTGTTCGCCAAGTACTCTGGCACCGAGATCAAGATCGAGACCACAAAGCTCTTGATCCTGCGCGAGAGCGACCTGCTTGCAATCGTTGAAGAGAAAAAAGCGAAATAATAGAAGGAGATTACAATGACCGCAAAACAGATCGTTTTTGCTGAAGAAGCCCGCCGGCGCTTGAAGAACGGCATCGATATCGTGGCAACCTCGGTTGCAACCACCCTGGGTCCCAAAGGTCGCAACGTCGCCTTGGACCGCAAATTCGGTTCCCCCACCATCACCCACGACGGCGTCACCGTCGCCAAAGAGATCGAATTGGAAGATCCATTCGAAAATATGGGCGCCCAGCTCCTCAAGGAAGCCGCCACCAAGACCAATGATATCGCCGGCGACGGCACCACCACCTCCACCGTCCTGGCGCACGCCATTGTGACCGAAGGTCTCAAGACCCTCTCCGCCGGCGCCAACCCCATGCTGCTCAAACACGGTATCGAAGCCGCCAGCAAAGCCGTGGCGGAATCGATCAAGAGTCAGGCGATCGATATCTCGACCCCGGAAGAGATTGCCAACGTCGCCACCATTTCCGCCCAGGACCGCACCATCGGTGACCTGATCGCCGAGGTAATGGACAAAGTCGGCAAAGATGGCGTCATCACCGTGGAAGAGTCCAAAGGTCTGGAATTCGAGACTGAGTACGTCGAAGGTATGCAGTTCGACCGCGGATACATCTCGCCTTACTTCGTCACCGATGCTGAGCACATGGAATCCTCCATTCCGGAACCTTACATCCTGGTTTACGACAAGAAGATCTCCGCAGCGGCTGATATCGTCCCCCTGCTGGAAAAACTGGTGCAGGTCGGCAAGCGTGAACTGGTCATCATCGCCGAAGATGTCGATGGCGAAGCCCTCGCCACCCTGGTATTGAACAAGTTGCGCGGCATGATCAACGTCCTGGCTGTCAAAGCCCCCGGCTTTGGCGACCGCCGCAAAGCCATGCTGCAGGATATCTCCATCCTGACCGGCGCCACCATGATCTCGGAAGAGACCGGGCGCAAATTGGAATCGGTCGTGGTGGCAGACCTGGGTCGCGCCGAAAAGGTCGAAGCCGATAAGGACAACACCACCATCGTGGGCGGCAAAGGCGAAGAAGCCGCCATCAAGGGTCGCATCGAGCAGATCCGCGTCGAGATCGACAAGACCACCAGCGATTACGACCGTGAGAAGTTACAGGAACGCCTCGCCAAACTTTCCGGCGGTGTTGCCATCATTCGCGTCGGCGCTGCCACCGAGACCGAACTCAAAGAAAAGAAACATCGCGTCGAAGATGCCCTTTCTGCGACCCGCGCCGCAGTTGAAGAAGGCATCGTCCCCGGCGGCGGTGTTGCGCTCATCAACGCCATAAGCTCGTTGGAAAGCGTCAAGATGGATCACGAGGACGAGAACATTGGTGTCAACATCGTCCGCAAAGCGCTGGAAGTGCCCATGCGCAAGATCGCAGAGAACGCCGGCAAGGAAGGATCTGTCGTGGTCGAAAATGTGCGCCAGACGCAAGCCAAAGCCAAGAGCCAGCGGTTTGGATACGATGTCATCCGCGATGAGTACATGGATATGGTTAAGGGTGGCGTCATCGATCCCGCCAAGGTGACCCGCGGTGCCCTCGAGAATGCCGCATCGATCGCTGCCATGATCCTGACGACCGAAGCGCTGATCACCGAGATCCCGGAAAAAGATAAACCGGCTCCCCCACCCATGCCGGATTACTAAACCGTATAACATAAACTTACGAAGAACGGGTTGCCAGTGGCAACCCGTTCTTCATCCCAGGTTATAATCTGAAAACCCTCGTGTTGTGGAGATCGCTCATGTCGACAAAACTCCTGAACAAGCTCGCGCTCCCGGTTGCCTGCGCCCTGGTGCTGATGAGCGTCGCCTGCAACCTCGTAGCGCCAACGCCAACAATGGCGCCAAGCATCACCCCGGCAGGGCTGGCGACTGCGACGGTGGAGGCTCCGACCATCATTCCGGCGACCGCGACGATGGAAGCGACCATTGCGCCCGAACCGCTGGTGGGCGTGCTACAGGTCGCCTTCACGCTGGATGGCAACGTCCATTACTGGGCTGGCAGCTCAGCGCCCAGACAGTTGACAGCGACAGGCGAAGCCAGCCGGGTGTGGATCTCACCAGATGGCACCAATGCACTGTTCACCACCTCACCGGATGAAAGCTTCGAAACGCTCAACATGGTGCGCACCAACGGCAGCCAACCGGCAAGGAACATCGCTTCGGTCGTCGAATTGCCCGGCATGGGCAGTGAAGGGATCGATGCCGCTCGTGTACTGGAAGGTGTCTGGTCGCCCGACAGCCAAAGCTTCATCTTCACCACAAGCAGTGGCGCCGAAGGATGGTCCTTCTCCTCCGGGAATCTCTATATGTTGAATATATCTTCCGGCGAGGTGCTCCCACTGCTCATCGATCAGGCAGTGGAAATGTTTGCGCTCTCACCGGATGGACGCAAGATCGCCATCGGTACGCCGCGCTCGGTATTCATCTACTTCATCGAAGACGGCGAACAACACCCCTTGTACGACTTCGAAGCTCGGGTCACATACTCCGAAGCGCCTTTTGTTCCGCAACCTTTTTGGAGCCCGGAATCGGTCTATATCTATTTTGCGCTGGCGCCGCAGGACTTCCTGCAAGACCCAGCCACCGAATTCTTCCGCATTTCCATTGATGGCTCATATGGTGATGTGTTGGCAACGGCTGAAACCGGCGCTCCCCTGGTCACGAGCACTGCGTTTGCGCCGGTCGGTTACCTGGTCGCATACACCAGGCAAGTCGACGGCGGCACCCAACAGGAGGTACACGTCCTTGGGCTGACGGACAACATCAACGTCATTTACAATACGGCGGATATACACGAATTCCAGTGGTGCCCAAATTCCGGTCGTTTGACATACCGCGATGGGAACAAAGGCTACACCTTGATCAATTACGACGGCAGCCTGACGAGGCTGCCCGACACCAACATGACCCAGATGCGCTGGGTCGATAATGATCGCTATCTATACGTAAGTGCAGCGGATGCCGGACCGCAATTGATCCTGGCTTCCCCCCAAGGCACCGGCGTGCCGGTAGCGCCAGCAGGCAGCCCCGATAGCGTGATCGTTTACGATTTCACCTTTGGCAAGTAACAAAACATTCATATCAATCATTAAACGCACACACCGGTCGATAATACACTTCGACCGGTGTGTGCGTTCGAGAAAGATCGTGTAATCGATCGATCACCAAACCATCATTTTGCAGAGCGCCGCAAATATGGCGGGCGAATGATGCGCCACACCGCCAGCAGGAATACAATGCCCGCTGTTGCCCAGGCAGCGCCGGCAACCAGCGGGTAGGCAGCTTGCTTGAGCGCGATTCCGATCGACGCCCAGACGATGACGAACAAATATGCGGGCTGCCCGCGCGTGACCGCCATCCAAGCCGATACGATCACCACCGCAGCCAGCATGACCACCGCCCATACCTCCGCCGGAAGTCCAAAGCCATCCCAATTGATGAAGTACAGCACTTGGGTGACGTTGGCGATCATCGCGACCGTGATCCAGCCGAGATAGATGCTCCATGGGATGTTCACCAGCCAGGTATCGGCGGTAGAGAATTGCCTCGTTCCGATCCGCAACTTGATGAAAATGCCGATCAGGGAGATTAGCAGCGCCACCATCGCCAGCAAGGTCAGTGGGAACTGGTTGTAGTGCCACAGGAAGATCCAGGCGATATTGGAAAGGGATGCAGCCAGCACCCACGGGAAGATGCCCGCCAACCGCTGGTCACCCTGCTGCGCCGGTAATAGCTGGTAGATCACGTACGCAATCAATCCCAGGTAGATCAATCCCCAGATCGAGAAAACATATCCCGCCGGCACGAACAAGATCGCAAAGCGGTCTGAAATCTCGCCCGTATTCTGCCCGTTGATCGGCAGCGCATTCGCCAGGATATTGACCGTGATAGTAGCCAGGACAGCCACCGCAATAATGATTTGTCGAGTAGGGTGTTTCATTTCTTCCTCCTATCGGGTCTATGTACTTTTATCTGATTTGAATTATAGTTAAGTGAATATTAAAATTCAAGTTCTATCTATACAAACTTTATAAATGTTGAGATGATCCAGCCATGGAACTGACCGCCGATTCCATCCTCCACGACCGATACCGCATCATCCGCCCATTGGGGCAAGGCGGTATGGGAGCCGTTTACCTCGCCGATGACCTGACGCTCGAGCAGCCGGTAGCTGTCAAGGTCAATCGCGATCCCTCCGAAGGCAGCGCCCGCCAGTTCCTGCGCGAGGCAAGGCTGCTGGCAGCCCTGCGGCACAGCGGACTTCCCCGCGTGATCGATTATTTCATCCTCGACAGCCAGCAATTCCTGGTCATGGATTACATCCCCGGTGAGGACCTGGAGCAGATGATCCAATCGCAGGGCAGGCAACCATTGGCAATCGTGATGGATTGGGCAACACAGCTTGCATCCGCCATCGAATACATGCACGGTCAACAACCGCCGGTCATACACCGCGATATCAAACCCGCCAATATCAAACTGACGCCGCAGGGCAAGGTCATCCTGGTCGATTTCGGCATCGCCAAGGTCACGGATAGCAGCCAGGTGACCGCCACAGGCGCAATGGGTTACACACCGGGTTACGCCCCGCCGGAACAATACGGGCGCGCCCGCACCGGACCATGGTCGGATCAGTACGCGCTGGCTGCCACGTTGTATACATTATTGAGCGGGCAAAAACCGGCGGATAGCGTCCAGCGCGTGGTCGGGCAGACCGAACTGACACCCTTGCACGAACTCAACCCGCACATCCCAGCAGGCGTGAGCGCCGCCATCGAACGCGCGCTGTCGATCAAGACGGATGAACGCTTCTCCAGCGTGACGTCTTTCGTGTGCGCCTTGAATTCTGCGGCTTCCGGCGCTGATAACGCACCCGCCCCCAGCCGCGAGGTGTTGATCGCCCCGCCCGCTGCTCCTGATGATGCCACTCAGCGCAGTGCGGCGCATGCCATGCCGGCTGCCAAACCTGTCGTCAAATCACGTTCATGGATGCTGCCGGTGATTGTTGCTGCCATCGTGCTCATCACGGTCGTGGTGGTCGGCGGCTACTCGCTGCTGCGCGGTGCGTCAAAAGTACCACAGGCAACGGGCGCAGCTACCTTGGTGGTCACCGCGCCATCCGAAACCCCGGCGATCGCCGCAACGCCCTTACCGTCGGCTACCCAGGTGATACCATCGCCGACCGATACCATCGTACATCAATTGCCCAACACGCCGGAACCCTTGCCAACCGCCGGGCTGCTGCCGGTTGGTAAAGAGCGCCTGCTAGCCTTTGCCAGCGACCGGGCAGATGGCGCCACTTTGCAGATCTGGGTGATGCGTGTCGGTCAGCGCTCGGACGGCAAGTTGGAAGGGTATGACCTCAAACAAATTACCAATTCACCGGGGGATAAGACCGACCTCGCCTGGTCGCCGGATGGCACCCGGCTGTTGTATTCGGCGCCTTCCGATATCCCCGGCAATGGTCTGGATATCTTCATGATGGATATCGCCAACCCAGACGCACCGCCGCTCAACCTCATCCGGTTAAAAGGCGATGATGCCGAAGCCAACTGGTCCGCCGATGGAAAACGCATTGCCTTTACCAATTTTGGTCGCTTCCAGGAAGTCTATGCCATCTATAGCGTCCGCCCGGACGGCAGTGAACTCACCCGTATCAGTTTCGATTACCAGGAGCGCTACCCCAACTGGCTGCCGGATATGCGCGCCCTGGTGTATGTGATCATGGCGAGCGGGCACCAGTATCTCTACCAGCGTGACCAAAATGAGAATTACGCCACGCCCCAACCTTATGACAGCCGTGAGATATTCGGTCGCATGGGAGAAGTCGCCGAACCCGCCATCTCGCCAGATGGCGCCTATGTTGCCTACACCCGGCTGGATGGCGGCATCCGCCAGGTATACATGGTCGAATTCGGTTCCCGCGGCGGCAACGTCTTTCCACTCACCCCCGATACGACCTCGGATGGTGACCCCACCTGGTCACCGGATTCCCAATGGATTGCTTACACCTCCGAACGCGGCGGTAACCCGGATATCTTCGGCATGTCAAAGAACGGTAAATTACAATCCAACCTCACCACTGCGCCGGGGCGCGATCTGATGCCAGCCTGGCAGCCGTAGCTCTGATCGAACGTATTCGATTATGATCACTCCAGATTAGAAGAGGGTAACTGCACTTGATGATCTTGGGGTTGTTTGGGGTAGCGCCTGGGCGTTGGTCGACCGGAGGTTGGATTGAGCATCAGATGCAATTGATTGACCGCCACCTGGTCATACTCCCGCCTCCCACACACATCACACACCCAGGATGGAAAATCCGGCACCGTGATCAGTTCATCCATCAACCAGGTGAAATAGGTCGTGTATTGCAACCGCATGATCCCTGCCTGGCAGTCACTGCAGGGAACGACTCTTTCGTTGTTTGATGGTTGACTATTCACGATCGTGTGCTTTCAAGGACCCAAGCCTATTGTATCAGGTATTAAGGCTACCCCGTCAGGTTTATCACGGGTTATAGCGCGCAACTCGTTCAGGGGCCAATAGATGAAGATCGCCCTCCCGACCACATTCTCGAATGGAACGAAGCCCCAACTGTGCGAGTCATAGGATGAGTTGCGGTTATCGCCCAACACGAACAACATATCCTCCGGCACCACCCACTCGCCGGTATATGCCGGCGGCGCAGAGATATACGATTCGACCAGATCCTGCCCGTTCACCGTCACCACACCGTTGGAGACCACAACCGTATCGCCGGGCAAGCCGATCAGCCGTTTGATGTAATCCTCCGCCGGGTCCTGTGGGAAATGGAATACGATGATATCGCCGTGTGAATATTCTCCCAAGCGATAAGCCATGCGGTTCACCAGCAGCAACTCGCCCTCATAGAGCGTTGGCTGCATGCTGATATTCTTGACCTCCACCCGCGCCACGAACCCATCGATCAGGAAATACAGCACCACTGCCAGCAGGATAGTCTCCAGGGCTTCCCTGATAAATCCTTTGGTTCTGGGTATTGCCTGGTCTATCTGACCGGTATCGGCGCTCCCCTGTGCTTCCGCTACTTGCTGTGGTTTTTCGATCATGCGTCTGATGAGTCTCCAGTATCGAGGCGGATTATACGCCGCTTATGGACGACCGGCAAGGTAATGTTCAACGTCGCGGCTTTAGCACGATCCGGATCGGCGTCCCCAAAAACGGGTACTCTTTTCGGATGGTGTTTTCCAGGAAGCGAATATAGGTGAAGTGCGCCAACTTGGGGTCATTACAGTACATCATGAAGGTCGGCGGATCACTGCGCACCTGGGTGCCGTAATATATCCGCAGCGCACGCCCGGTGCGCGAGGTTGGCGCATGCAGATCTTGAGCGCGCTGGATCAAGCGGTTCAATTGACCGGTCGTCAGGCGCGCCAGCCGTTCCTCCTGTACCCGCAGCGCCATCGGTAAGACCTGATCCACCCGCTGACCGGTCAGCGCGGAAACGTAAAGGATCGGAACGTATGGCAGGAAATTGAGATCACGCCGGATGACCTCGGTGAACTGCTCCGCCGTGTAAGTATCCTTCTGGATCGCATCCCATTTGTTGACCACCACCACCGTGCTCTTCCATGCCTCCAGGATGAATCCGGCGATGTGCGCATCCTGAGCGCTCATGCCGGCAGTCGCGTCCACCACCATCAATGCCACCTCGCAGCGTTCGATCGCCCGCATGGCGCGCAGAACGCTGTACTTCTCCACCCCGGGTTCGATCCGTCCTCGCCGGCGCATCCCGGCAGTATCAATCAGGGTGATCGGCACCCCCTCGTATTCGATCGCGGTATCGATCGCGTCACGTGTTGTGCCGGCGATCGGGCTGACGATGACCCGTTCCTCACCCACCAGGCGGTTGAGCAGGCTGGATTTGCCAACGTTGGGTTTGCCGACAATCGCAATCTTGACCGAATCATCCTCTTCACTCTGTTCGACGATGGGGAATGCCGCCACCAGCGCATCCAGCAGATCACCTGTGCCGGTGCCGTGTTGGGCAGAGATGGGGTACGGTTCGCCAATCCCCAGTTCATAGAATTGCGTCACACCCAGGCGGGTTTTGGCGTTATCGGCTTTGTTCGCGACCAGCAGGATGGGCGGTTTGAGATCCCCATCCACCTTGCGCTGGTTCCGTCGTAACATGTCAGCCACTTCGTGGTCGGCGGGTGTGATACCGCTGCCGGCATCCACCAGGAACAGCACCACGTCTGCTTCACGCACTGCCAGTTGCGCTTGCGCTTTGATCTGTTGAATATAATCGGCTGAACCGATCGAAAGAGGGTCTTTACTGCTACTGGATGGGTCGATGCCACCCGTATCGATGATATCGAATTGCACACCGTTCCACTCGCACTGCGACAGCAAACGATCTCGCGTCGTACCGGGGACATCATCTACGATTGCCAGTTGCTCCCCCGATAGGCGATTGAACAGCGTGCTTTTACCCACGTTCGGTCTTCCGACGAGGGCTACTACGGGTTTGATCATAATGCTCCTATGGACTCCCAGTCGAACGCGCGATGACCACCTCGATCGAGGCTGGTATGATCGATTCGACCCGCAGGTCGGGGTCCCCCACCTCGACCGTTGGTTCGATCTGGTAACTGCCAGGTTCGAGATCGGTCAGGTCGACAACAACCTGCACATCGTTCTTCAACAGCGCTTCCAGGTTGGGCAACGGACCGGAGACGATGACATCCACCGTTTGGGGGGATAGCGTGGCGTTGAAACCACTCCCGGTGCCGATCGCGCTGACCTTCAGGTTCGGCAGCGTCAGGCTGCCCTCGATGGCGGCGATCCCGACCTGTACCTGCACCAGTTGCTCACCCACCAACGTCACACCTTCCGGAAGAGCCAGCGGCAACCCGATGTCGATATCATCTTTGGCGCCGGTCAGGTCCAAAACGGAAGTTTCCACATAACCGGGCAGATCGTCCACCAGTTTTGGATCCGCCGAAAACACCGTAACCGCCGGCGGGAACACCGAAATATTGGTCACCCGATACCCGGTTGCAATTTGCCCACTCGTGACGACTTTGACCACCACGTTGCGAAAACCGCCGCGCTGGGTGACGGTTACCGAGGCATCCACCCGGTCCGGTGCAATGGTCAACCCGGAGACGATCGTATCGTTCGCATCCACCGCCAGGATCGGCAAGCTGACGTCGATATCCTCGGTAGCGCGGTTGAGGTCCAGCACCACCCGCAATTCCTGAACCCGGTTGATCACCGATTCGGGTCCGCTGATGACCGTCTCCTCCGGATCGATTTCGGGCGATTCTGCCTGGTAACCAACAGCCGGCGCGCCCCGCTCCACCAGGACGATCGGCAGGCTGTGCACACTCAAATTCTCCAGCACAATATCGACGCTGCGCGGCGTGTACGAAACCACCTCCGCCGGGCGGACGCCCACCTGGATCTGTACAGGCAAGGAATGCGCGCCCGCCTCCAGGGCAGAAAGATCGACCAGCGCGCGGATCGGCATCTGCTCGTTGATCAGGCGATCCCAGATCGATTGAGGCGCTCGTAGCGTCAGGTTTACATTTTGCACATCGGAGGCGGTCAGGATCAGATCGGGGTCTTGTCCAATGAACTCGATTTGGATGGCGCGCGGGTATAGCCGTTCCTCGATCGGGTCAGTCTCGGTCACCGCCGAGATCCAAACAGCAAACGCCAGCACGATCGCCATGATCAGCGTGCCCAGGTTATTGATGAGCCAACGAAATGCTTTGATCATTCCTTGTCACCATCTTCTCGCGGTCGGCGCACCAGGTTCAGCAGGCGGCGCAAGATGTTATCCTGTTCGCTCTCGGCTGTGGGTGCTTTGTAGAAAGCATTCAGGATATTCTCCAATCGTTCCGGATCCAGTCGGCGGATCATGCGTCCGTTGTGCGCAATCGAGATCGAGCCGGTCTCTTCGGAGACAACCATCGCAATGGCATCGCTGGCTTCAGCGATGCCCAACGCAGCGCGGTGTCGCAAGCCCATCTGGCGGTCGGGCGTAACCGTGAGGATGCCGCTCGACGAAAGTGGCATGACGCAAGCCGCCGCCACAATATCCCGTCCAGAGATGATCACGGCACCATCATGCAGTGGCGTATTCGGGTAAAAAATCTGCATCAATAACTCGGGCGTCACGGTCGCATCCAGACGGACGCCGGTGCGAACATACTCCCGCAAGCTGTCGTTGCGTTGCAGCACGATCAGCGCACCATGCTGCCGGGCAGAGAGTCTCGCCGCAGCGCTCACGACCCCCCGAATCGTCTCCTCCATCACTTCCGGCGAAGTCGTCAAACGGCGAAAAATCTCCTGCCCGCTGCCCGCCCGACCCAATCGCTCCAAGGCGCGGCGGATCTCCGGCGCGAAGATGACCGGTATCGTGACAACCAACGCCGGCAGCGTGTTGCGGATCAAGAACGAGAACGCCGGCAAGTTGACCAGGCTGACCAACAAACTCAACGCGATTGCCACCAGGATCACCCCCCGCAGCAATACCATCGCCTGGGTATCTTTTACCAACATCATGATGGCGAAGAAAATGGCAGTCACCAACAACAGGTCCAGAACGCTCAACCAGTTGAGACGTTGAAAAACAAAAAGGAACTGTCCAAGAGCTTCTTGCATAAGTGATCACCCGTCTGCGTTTAGATCGGTCGCAAGATCCTATCCTGCCGTAATTGCTTGAAGAATAATTGCGTATTCGGTATCCTGGACTCGCTCGCCGCTTCCTGCCATGCCAAAACACCCAGGCTGCCGGAATCGCGTTGCGAATAGCCCAGCTCACGCCAAATTGCCAATTCACCAGCCAGTTCTCGTTTCACGTAGATCAAGGAAACCTCGCACAACAATTCATTGGATGCCCGCTCCATTGCGGTAACCAGTTGCGTCAGGGATGGTTTCAGCGGCAGTTTTGGGTCGATCAGCAAGTCCGTCGTCCGCGCGATCAGGTTTTCCACCTGCCAGCCAATCAAACCACTCACCACCCCATCCAGCATCAACACCAGGAAAGCCTTCTCGCCAAATTCCGCCAGGATATCCTCCGGGGTCACCTCCGCCGCGGGGTATCCAAGCCGGTTGATCAATGCCGCAATCGCGGCAGCGTGGCGCGCCGTCGCCCGTTCCGCTTTGAGCGCGGAGCCGATGGGCGCAGGTCTGGTCGCCTGGGTTGAGCGGACAGCATCCTTGACGGGCATCTTTTGCCACGCTTCGGTCACCTGTTTCCAGGTCTCGATAAGGCTGCCCGAATTATCGATAACGACTTGGGCGGCAGCCATTTTCCGCTCCTGGGGTGGTTGCGCGTCGATGCGTTGCCGCGCATCAGCCGCATCCATTTTGCGTTTCTCGGCCAACCGCGCAAATTGTACTTCCGGCTTGGTATAAGTCACCCAGATGCCATCGCACCACGATTTCAAATTGCTCTCCAGTAGTTTGATCGCCTCAACGACGATCACCTGCCGGCTGGAGCGTTGCACCAACAAATCGACCGCCTGCAACACATAGGGGTGGACAATCTGCTCCAATTGCTGGAGCGCTGCGGCATCCGAGAAAACCAGTCTGCCCAATCGCTTTCGATCGATCTGCCCGCGTTCATCGAGGATATAATTGCCAAATGTTTGTACCACCGGCTGGTAACCCGGCGCCCCTTGTTCCAACACCCGGCGCGCCAGGGCATCGGCATCGATCCCGTACGCCCCAAGATGCTCCAACATCTTGCGCACCACGCTCTTGCCCGTCCCGATATTGCCGGTCAATCCAATGACATACTTGCCCGTCCACTTGCCCACAAGCCACCTTGATAGAATTATTAATGAACAAGTTGATTTTAGCCTTGCGAGGATAGATTGTCAAACCATTCGCTGTTAGCCAGGGCAATCGCAAAGTCAGGAATTTAATATTTCCAACAAGAAATTAGTGTCAACAGCGCAAAGCATCCTTTTAGTCTTCGCACCACATTTTTTGGATTTATTCAGCCTTAACAAATTGAGAGCCATTTTTCGAAGAAGAGCCAGGTTCTCAGGAGCATGACCGGTTCTGACTCGACTGCTATCTTCGTTGAATGAGACATCCAGGCTCCAATGAAGTTTATTCTCAACTTCCCAGTGCTGCCGAATAAATTTCATTATTTGGGTCGCACCAAATACAGCACTGGAGATAAAGTATCTGATTTGAACAGATGTTTCTCCATTTATTACTCTGGTCGCTTTGAGAATTATCAAACTGCTCAATTTTTGCCAATGGCCTTCAGGATCGATGTAATTAATATATTCGGGATCTGAAGTAATCCAACATTCTCTGGTTTCGATCCTGCCATGCCCTTTATTAACTTTTTTAGAATAATCATAGGGCGTATCTTTGAACTCGTTTTCGTAATCAACATTGAAGGCTGACGCAATTTGATCATATAAAGAGCCTTGATTCTGTTTCACGGTTAATAGGTAATCACCGCCTTGTTCTATAATGGTTGAAACGATCTCTTTTTGCGTACCAATAGCATCAATACTGATAAGACAGCCATGGATATCCAGCATTTTTAGCAACTCTGGTATGGCTCTAATCTCATTGCTTTTGTCATCAACTTTCACTTGACCTAGCACTAGACCATTTTGGCTGGCCCAGGCGCTCACTAAGTGGAGCGCTTCCCTCCCTTTGGATTGGTCATGTGACCGGCGTGCCGTCTTCCCATCAATCGCAATCAATTGACCCCTTGTGATTTCTGCTATTTCATGCACCCACCCCAGGAAACTTTCCTGAAACTCTTGGGGATCAATCAGGGCAAATACTTTACCAAATGTGTCGTGTGATGGAATTCCATGTGGCAGCTCTAAAAATGTCTCAAACCATTCCCGCTTTGCATTCCCAAAGTATTCAATCATGACCCAATCATCTCCACCACAGATTACTCCACAAATCGCTATTGCGATGATGTCGATTAGCTTGTGTCGAATTCCATTGGGTTTGCGTTTGTCTGATATCGTTGTGAAGTGGGTGATTAAGTCAGCCATGATACTCCTTTTTGACTTAATCTTAGCTATCGCTTCATTTTTGACGAGAATCTTACATCATGGGTTTGTTAGTACTTTTGACTCATTTTTGTATTGTGATAATCTAAATTTTTCACTTTTTCCGACTTTGCAATTGCCCTGTCCCTGCAACGACACGATTGTTGGGTAATGTTGTATCATATTACCGCCCTTTTTACTCCTCTCATTTTTCGGCATCCTCAGCGGCGGCGGACGATTTTCATCTGGCAAAAAAACACCATCCGTTGTATACTGATTTACACACCAATCTAGCGAGGGATGAACCATGAAAGTGACGGTTTCACAACAGAACCTGGCGCATGCGGTCAACACGGTCTCGCGGGCGGTTTCGCCGCGCACCACCCTGCCCGTGCTGGGCAATGTGCTGGTGGCGACCGATGAAGGTCGGCTGCGTCTTTCTGCTACCAACCTGGAATTGGGCATTTCCTGCTGGATTGGCGCGCAGATCGAAGAGGATGGCGCCATCACCGTGCCGGCGCGCACCTTCGCCGACCTGGTCAGTACACTGCCGTCGGATTCGGTCAAGCTCACGGTGGACCAGCGCACCCAATCGCTGAACGTGGTATGCAGCGCTTCCAATACCGATATCCGCGGCATCGATGCCCAGGAATATCCCCCCATGGCAGTGCTCAGCCCGGATAGCGGCATCGAACTCAATTACGCTGACTTCAAAGAGATGATCCAGCAGGTGGCTTTCTCCGCCTCGGTGGATGACGCCCGCCCGGTGTTGCAGGGCGTCCTGCTGACCATCAACGACCAGGAGATCTCGCTGGCTGCCACCGACGGCTACCGCATCTCGGTGCGGCACGCCGGGATCCCCAGCCCGGTGGAGAAAGAGATCAGCGCCATCATCCCGGCGCGCGCGCTGAACGAACTGGCGCGCTTAGCCAGCGATGGGGAGAAGACCGTGCGCCTGGTGCTGCCCAGCGGTCGCGGGCAGGCGATCTTCAGCCTGCAGGATGCCGAGCTTTCCACCCTGCTGATCGACGGCACCTTCCCGGATTACAAGGTCATTATCCCGCGCAACTTCAAGACCACTTCCATTATCTCGACCGGCAGTTTCCTGAAAGCCTGCAAACAAGCCGAGATCATCGCCCGCGAAGGCAACAACGTCATCCGCCTCAACATTCAACCCGGTCAGCAGGATGCCCCCGGTCAGGTGGAGATCACCGCACAGAACGAGGAGACCGGCTCCAGCGAGATCCAGGTGGATGCCAACATCGAAGGTCCTGCGCTGGTGATCGCCTTCAACGTCAAGTTCCTGCGCGAGGTACTGGATGTCATCAAGACTCCTTCAATCGCACTGGAAACCAACGCCAACAACACCCCCGGGTGCATCCGCCCGGTCGGCGATGAGGATTACCAGCACGTCATCATGCCGATGCACCTGGGCTAGGCAGGGAGCAGCGGCGTGGATTTCATCCCCGGCGCCAACGAACGCTATCTGAGTGTCGCCCTCTCGCTGGCGCAGTACCCGGTGCTCGCCAGCGCCATCCGCGAGCAAATGCGCTGCGTGCTGTTCGAACGCGGCTACATCCTGCCGCAGAAGTTCGAAGCGGAAGCGCGCGAAGCCGCCATCCAGACCCAACAGCGTGAAGGTCTGACCCACCCCTACGAAGAAGAACCCGCCGAAACCTGGGAAATGCGCCTGGGCAAAGTGCGCGACCAACTGACCGACATCAAGTTCTCGATGTACCTGCCGTTCGAGGAGTTGGGACAGATCATCAACGATATCCTCGCCCAGCGCGGTGTGACGCTGCCGGATACCATGCTCTCGATGAACCCCGAACTGGCGCCCATCGAGATGGTTTTCGAGCAAGCGATGGCGCTGGAACGGATGCCGGCGGACCAGCAGATGAAATATGCCGCCCGCCTGCACGAATCCAAAGTGGTGCTGATCCGCACCCTCATCAGCGACCAACTGCCCTACATCAACGTCGCCAAGGAATGGTTCACCATCGCCGACCTGGTAGAGATCCGGCGGCGCAAGATCGGCTTGGGGCGCATCGGCGGCAAAGCCGCCGGGATGCTGCTGGCGCACCGCATCCTGATGGCGCCCGCCGACCCCCCCCTCTCTGCCCGCCTGGAAATACCGGAATCGTACTACGTCGGTTCGCACGAGTTCTATACCTTCATGACCATCAACAACCTGACGCACTGGATCGACCAGAAGTACAAGACCGAAGAAGAAATGCGCGCCGATTACCCCACCATTGTCAACGAGTTCGAAGCCGGCAAGTTTCCGCCGGATATCGAACAAAAACTGGCCACCATGTTGACCAACCTGAACGGAAGCCCGTTGATCGTGCGTTCCTCCAGTCTGCTAGAGGACAACTTCGGCACCTCCTTCGCCGGCAAGTATGACAGCGTCTTCCTGCCCAACCAGGGCGCGGTGGAACACAGCCTGCACGAGCTGACGCGCGCCATCGCCCACATCTATGCCTCGGTGCTCAACCCCAACGCCCTGCTGTACCGCCGCGCTAAGCGACTGCTGGATTACGACGAGCGCATGGCGGTGATCATCCAGGTGGTGCGCGGCGAGCGCTTCGGGCGATATTACCTGCCGCACGCCGCCGGGGTGGCGTTCAGCCGCAACCAGTACCGCTGGGCGCCGCAGATCCGCGCCGGCGACGGTTTCATCCGGCTGGTGTGGGGGCTGGGTACCCGCGCGGTGGACCGGGTGGGCAACGATTACCCGCGCCTGGTGGCGCTCAGCCATCCGCTGCTGCGCCCATCCACCCAGCCCAAGTTCATCCGGCGCTACTCACAACAGTACGTCGACCTGCTCGACCTGGAGGACAATCAGTTCAAGTCGCTGCCGGTGCACCAGGTGCTCACCACCCGTTACCCGCCGTTGCGCTACCTGGCGCAGTTGGAACAGGACGGCTACTTCACCTCGCTGCGCGGCGGGGTCTTCGAGGGGGGGATGACCGACCTGGTGCTGACCTTCGACGAACTGTTGCGGCGCACCACCTTCGCCGATCAGATGCGGCGCATACTCAACCGCCTGGAGCGTTTCTACCGTGCGCCGGTGGATATGGAATTCGCGCTGGAACTGGAGAACTTCTCCGCCAGCACGCCAGACCTGCGCATCACCATCCTGCAATGCCGCCCGCAAAGCCACCTGGAGGCGGTGGAACAGGTGCAATTGCCCGGCAACCTGCCGCCGGAGAAGGTGGTCTTCTCGACTCATTTCGTGGTGCCCAGCGGCTTCATTCCGCGGGTCGATTATATGCTGTTCGTCCCACCCGAGGGGTACTTCGACATTGATTCGCACCTGGAACGCACCAACTTGGCACGCACCATCGGAAAATTGAACGCCGCGCTGGCGGGCAGGAAATTCATCTGCATCGGTCCAGGGCGCTGGGGGTCTTCCAACTCCGACCTGGGCGTGCCGGTCGGCTTCGGCGATATCTACAACGCCCGTTCGCTGGTGGAACTAGCGGGGCAGGGCTGCGGACCGGAACCGGAGCCCTCGCTGGGCACGCACTTCTTCCAGGACCTGTTGGAATCACAGATCTATCCGCTGGCGATCACGCTGGATGACCCGCGCACGGTGTTCAACCGCGCCTTCTTCGATAATTGCCCCGATCACAGCGGGGAATTCATCCAGGTGAACAAGAAACTGCAAAGCGCGCTGCGGCTGATCAAGATCTCCGATTGCCTGCCGGGGCACCACCTGGAGGTGGTGATGGATGACGACCACGGGCAGGCGATGGCATACCTTTCGCCGGACGATCCGGAGGGGGTTGCGCCCACAGCCGAATCCGTGCAAACCGATCACAGCCAAAACCAAGCGACCTGAAAAATCGGCTCTAAACCACTGTCCCGAACAGCGCCCCGATCGCGGCGGTGGCTGCCATTGCCAACAAACCCCAGAAGGTCACACGACCGGCGCCGCGCCAGATGCTGGCGCCGCCCGTGCGAGCCGCCAAGGCGCCCATCGCCGCCAGGAACACCAGCGAACTGGCGCCCACGATGGGTATCATAAGCGTGGTTGGGCTGATCAGCACAACGATCAGCGGCAGCAGCGCGCCGCCCGCAAAGGTCGCCGCGGATGCCAGCGCAGCCTGGATCGGGCGGGCAGCGTGCGCCTCGGACATGCCTAACTCGTCGCGCGCATGGGCAGCCAGGGCATCATGCGCCATCAATTGTTGGGCAACCTTCTTTGCCAACGCTTTGTCCAAGCCGCGCGCTTCATATATGCCTGTCAGTTCTTCCAGTTCATTGTCACCATCGTTTTCCAACTCACTGCGTTCGCGCACCAGGTCCGCCTTTTCGGTATCCGCCTGTGAACTGACGGATACATATTCCCCGGCAGCCATCGACATGGCGCCCGCCACCAGCCCCGCAACGCCCGCGGTCAGCACCGCTCCGCGAGCCGCGCCGGCAGCCGCCACCCCGATGATCAGGCTGGCGGTCGAAACGATGCCGTCATTGGCGCCCAGAACCGCAGCGCGCAGCCAGCCGATGCGAGTGGTGTAATGTACTTCGATATGTTTTTGCTCCAAATTGATCCTCCACGCTGCTTTCTTTTTTCTATTACATCCCCGCCCGCCAGGAGCGCACCATTTCCACCTGCGCATCGCTCTCCGGCGAGCGTATCCACGCCGCGTTGACGCCCTGGCGCAGCCGGGCGATCTCCGCCAGCGCCTGGTCGCCGCTCGTGCCGTGGCGCGCCAGGTGACAGCCCACCACCAGCCCGGTGCGACCCACGCCGGCGTAACAGTGCACGAAGACCGGCTTCGCCTGCGCCAGGGACACATCGATGCGGTCCAGGATGCACACCATATCGTCCTGGCTGCACACGCCCATGTCGCGGATCGGATGCCGATAGTGCTCGGCGGCATGACCGTACACCTGCGCCTGCTCCATCAGCAGCGCCCGGTAGGGGGTGACCTCGAAGTCCATCGTCAGGTCGATCATCACCCGCACACCCGCCAGCAGCAGTTGTGAGAGCGTGTCGCGCGTCATCTCGTCCGAGTGTCTTGTCGGGTTGCGCCCGGCGAGGAACAGCCCGGGGCGCACCCAGTAGCAATGTTGGTTCATAAAACCTTCCGAAGGTTATTTCTTCCTTTTATTAGACTTCTTCCTCACTCCAAACAGCATTATACTATTCGCATGCGTTACGTGCGCCTCACCTTGCTGCTGGTGGTCCTGCTGGCTGCCTGTGTGCCCGCCAGCCCGAGCGATACCCCACCCCACCCCACACCTACAGTAGCGCTGGCGACCGTCAGCGCAGCCGCGCCGCCCTTGATGGCAACCCTGCCGCAGCCGCTGCCGGCTGACCTGGAACCGATGTGGCTGACCAACTGGCGCGACTCCACCCTGTTGGCATACGACCCGGTGCTGTTGGAGCAGGTGGCTTCGCTGGCACTGGACGGCATGCCGCTGGACGCCGCAGTGGGCGAAGGCGGGTTGTGGGTGCTGGATAGCGCCCGTTCGCGGCTGCTGCGGCTGGATCCCGCCAACCTGGGTCTGGTGGCGGATATCCCCCTCGTACCTTACCAGGTGAGCGCGCTGGCGGTCGGGTTAGGCGGAGTATGGGTGGGCGTGCAGCAGCCAGGCATCGAAGCCGGTCGTCCGGCGGTGGCGGGGTTGCTGCGGGTGGACCCATTGACCAACACGCCCGGCGAGTTGGTGCAGATCGGCGCGCCGGCGGTGGATTTCAGCATCGCGGATGGGCGGCTGTGGCTGGTCGCCAGCCGGGAGGGCTTCAGCGCGCTTGCCAGCCTGGATCCTGGCACGCTGGCGCTCGATTACCTGGACCGCTACGGCACCTGGTATGACCTGAGCGTGGCGACGGCGGACGCCGGCTCGCTGTGGGTCGCCAACACGTACAATGGCGCCAAACTCTATCGCCTGGACGCACAAAGCGGCGATCTGCTGGCGACCATAGAAATAGAAGGCGCTGCCGGCAAGCCCTACGACCTGGCAGTGGCTGCCGGGAGCGTCTGGCTGTTGTTCGACGACGGCATGCTGGCGCACATCGACCCGCAGCGCGAGGAGGTGCTGGCGCTCTTCCCGGTTTCCAACCGTGGGGGCAGCCTGCGCGTGGGTGAGGGTCAGTTGTGGGTGTTGAGCCAGTACGACGGCGCCATCTACCGCATCGATCCGTACGACAACCGCGTCAGCATGCTGGTCGCCACCGGCGGGCGCGTGCCAACCCCCACCCCCGCGCCGACCGCCACCGCCTACGCGCTCGAACCACCGCGCCTGCCTTGCCAGGGCGCCTACGAGACGCGCCTCAAGGTTGGCATGACTGCCTCGGTGGTGCGCGAACCACCCATCCCCAACCGGATGCGCAGCGAACCACGGGTCGGCGCGGACGCAGTGGGCTTGCTGCAACCCGGGGAGAAGATGACCATCCTCAAGGGACCGGAATGCGTGGATGATTGGATCTGGTGGCAGGTGCAGTCGCTTTCGACCGGGTTGGTGGGATGGACCGCCGAGGGCGACCAGGACGCCTACTGGCTGGAGCCGGAGTAGGTGCACAAACGGATCTTATCTGATGACGCCGATGCGCGACCGGGTTGGGGGCTATTTCATCGCAGAAGTCGCAAAGGGTACAGCGCACCCAATAACATCTGTGCTCAGGGGATATACTTCCACAGGGTGGTGGTCTGACCGGTGTAAGAGCCTGGCTGGTCGACGGCGAAGTACAGCGCGTTCCCGGCTGGCAACAAGTCGAAGGCGCGGTTGGGCGTCACCTGGCGCGTGCCGGACGGCGTGCCGTCGGTCCGCCACAACGACCAGCCGCTCTGCGCATCCGGGGCGGTGAAGAACAGCATCCGGTCGAGCAGCGCCAGTTGCCCGCTGCCGGGGTTGCGGGGCGCAGGCGGAAATTCCGTCACTGCCAACGGCGCCTCACCGGAGGCGTCGACACTGTAAAGCGCCGCTCCGCCATCCTCGGTCAGGATCATCCAGTACGCCCGCCCGTCCATGACGACCAGTGGCTGGGCGGTCGCCCCGGCTAGCGTGCCGGGCTGGTTGGCGAGCAGGCGCGCGCCGCCGGTGCCCCCAATGGCGTACAACAGCACTTTGCCCGCGGGGTCCGCCATCTGGAACAGCAAGTCATCCCCCAACACCGTCATAGCCGTCAACGGAAACGAATCGGCATTGGAGAACAGCGGCGCTGCCTGTAATGTGCCTGCAGCAGTGCCATCGCTGCGCCACAGGGCGCTGCCGTTGGCGCTGAAGTGCAACACTGCCAGGCTGTTACCCCACAGCACCAGCCGGTCAGCAGGCAGGTCGGGTGAGCCTTGCGGCAGGTCCGCCAGTTTGAGCAGCCCGGCTGCGCTGCCATCGCTGCGCCACAGCGCGCGATGCGAGCGCGCGGCGTCCTCCAGCACCAGGTACCACTGATCCTGCCAGACAAGCGCATCGACGACAGCCGCCTGCCCGGCGATCTCACTCACCAGCAGGGTACCGGTCGCCGTTCCATCCGTAGCATAAATGAAGACAGCCGGCGCGCTTGCGCTGGTGAGGGCAAAGACGGCTTGTCCACCCAGGCTGGCTGCGGCGGCTGGCTGGTGATCTGTCACATCGCCGCCGCGGAAAATGGTCAGCAAGCCGGCTTCATCCGCGCCGGGGTGAAGGTGGTACAGCCCGGTCTTGTGGATTTCGGGGTCGATCGCCGTAAAGAGCAGCCGGTCACCCAGGCTGACGGGCGTGGCGGGGTCATCGAGCGCGAAGGTATCCCCAAAGGCAGCCGAAGCGCCGGCAGCATCCACCCGGTTGGCAAGCGCGCCTTCGAGCGTATTGCTCAAATAGACCAAGCCATCATCCAGGGACGAGAGCAGGGTGGTGCCGTAACCGGCAGCCGGGGCAGACGCGATGCGCTCGAAATCATTGGTAAGTTGCAGCGGTTTACCGGTGATGAGCGGTGGCGATGCTCCCGGCGGCAGCACGCCCCACAACTGGTCTCCGTTGCGCAGCAGGCGCGCATCCGGCGAGAACTCCAGCGTGGAGACCGTGCCGGCAGGCAAAGTGTGCAGCAGCGCCCCGCTGGAAGCGTTCCAAATCAGGATCTTGCCTTCCGATCCACCGCCTGCCACCAGCGCACCATCCGGAGAGAATGCCACCCGGTCGATGGTATCGCGCAGACCGGTAAGCGAACGCAGGTACTGCTTGGTTCGCAGATCGAACAACGCCAGTTCGACCGTGTCCATGATGCCGTCCACTTCCACCGCCAGCAGGCTGCCATCCGGCGAAATGGCAAAACCGGGCGGAACCGGGAAGGACTTGCCGCGCCCCTCATAAGTCGATAGCACCTCACCGCTCTCCAGGTCTATCTGGGAAATGTAACCGGGGGCGCCATCCAGCAAATAATCGCCTCTGGGCGAGAAAGTGAGCATCTCGCCGCCCAGGTCGGCGGTGATGATGCCGGTGCGCTCGCCGGTATTGGCGTCCCACAGGACGATGGCGTCGGTGAGCCCGCCAGCGAGAACAGAGCCATCCGGGGAAAAAGCCACATCGTAACCACGGGGTCCGTAATTACCGAGAAAATAATCCTCCTGCGCCAGCGCGCGTTCAAGCGTGAGCGCCAGGTAGAGTTCGTCCTCGACCAGGTCCCAGATGCGCACGCTGCGGTCGAGCGAACCGGAGGCAATGCGGGTGCCATCCTGAGAATACGCCAGGCTCCAGATGGTATCGGTGTGGTCGCTGAAGACGTGCAAGAGACGACCGCTTTCGACCTCCCAGATGTTGAGGCTGTTCTGGTTGGCGGCGGCGTAGGATTGCCAGTCCGGCGAGAAAACGCCGTAAGGAATGGACAGGGCAGCCACCTGGTTGAGCCGCTTGATATTGGCAGCGGTTATGGGTTCCAACGACTGCGGCAGTTGCACCGCAGTGAAGGACAGCGGCGTGGGGGTCGGCGCAGGGGTGGCAGCGGCCGGTACAACCGGGCTGGCAGTGGCTTCCTGCGGGTCGGGGATCATTGATTCACCTGGCGTGGGAGTGGCGGTGGCAGCAATGCGAGCCGTCAGCCGGACCCCCGCCGGCTGGAGCAGCAAGAAATAGACCGCAGCCACCGCCAGGATGATGACAGGGATCAGCGCCAGCCACAGGGCACGCCGTCGCACGTGCGGTCGGTGGGCTTCATCCACGTCTTCCAGCGCCGGCATCGCCCCCACAACCTCCGCACGCAGGACTTCGTCGGGCGTTGCCGGGGTTGGGGCAGGTTGCGGCGGCGCGGTGTCCTCCAATGCATCCACCGGCGGCTCGAGCGGCAGGGTTGGATCCACAGCAGTAGCAGGAGGAACTGGTACCGGCTCTGCTGCCGGCGGTTTTGGCGGTTGGGATCGTATAACGGCGAGGGCTTGCGCCAGCATCTGGCTGTGCGGCAGCCGGCGCAGTCCCTCCTGCAGAACCTGCATGCGCTCGCCGGGCTTGCCGGCAGTATCCGCCAGCCACAACCAGGCAGCTTCCTCCTGCGGGTTGGTCTGTAGTATCTCCAACAGCAATTGGCGGGCAGCGAACTTCTGTCCGGCGCGCGCCAGGGCAATGGCATCGGGTAGGCGGGGATCGCTCATAGGTCGGTCAGGTTTAGTTTAATATGAAATAGGGGGATTGGCAAACAAGATGAGAGCGCCATGAAGGCATCCAGTATACAAAAACCATGTGTACAGCCAGGATAGTATAAAGTTCACCCATATGAGTAGGCGATTAAAAACAAGCTGTGATAAAATTGACCTGCCGAAATTCAGACTTCATAGATAGGGATAGCCATGTTAGTCGAGTATATTCCCCTGCTGATCATCTTTCTACTTGCATTTTTCGTGGCTCTGGTGGTACAAGGATTGGGAGCCGGCTTTGGTCCGCGCCGCCCCACCGAGCGCAAGGGGCAACCGTATGAATCGGGCATGGTGCCGTATGGACCGGGGACGCGGCGAATTTCGGTGCGCTACTACCTGGTGGCGGTGCTGTTCATCCTCTTCGATATCGAAGCCATTTTCATCCTGCCCTGGGCTGTGGTTTACCGCGACCTGGGGGTGAGCGGTCTGGTGCTCATGATCGTATTCATCTTCATTCTGGAGGCTGCATTCGTTTACGCGTGGAAAAAAGGAGCGCTGGAATGGGAATAGAGCAAAAAACTGGCAACATGGGTATCGTGACCACCACGCTGGAACAGGTGGTGAACTGGTCGCGTACCAACTCCATGTGGCCAATGCTGTTCGGTCTGGCATGTTGCGCCATCGAGATGATGGGCGCCCAGGCATCCAATTATGACATGAGCCGTTTCGGCATGGAATTGATGCGCGCCAGCCCGCGGCAGTCCGACTTGATGATCGTCGCCGGGCGCGTCAGCCGTAAGATGGCGCCGGTGCTGCGTCAGTTGTACGACCAGATGCCGGAACCCAAATGGGTGATCGCCATGGGCGATTGCGCCTCGTGCGGGGGCGTTTTCAACAACTATGCCGTCGTGCAAGGCGTGGACGAAGTGGTGCCGGTCCACATCTATGTGGCAGGCTGCCCACCGCGCCCCGAAGGGTTGATCCACGGCATCATGACGCTGTACGAACAAGTGAAACAGGAAAAAATAACCACCTGGCGCTAGTCGCCATCCAGGATTGCAGATCCATGAATGAAAAAATACAGGCAGCAGTGAATGGATTAGCGGAGCGTTTTGGGCTGGAAGCCAGAGAGTTCCGCGGAGAAGCCAGCATTTACGTCCAGCCACGGCAAGTGGTGGAAGTGGCGCGGGTGTTGCGCGACGCGTATGGCTTCGACATGCTCGTGGATATCACCGCGGTAGACTACTGGCAGCAACGGTCGCCGCGCTTTCAGGTGGTGGTGCAACTCGTCTCCATGGTTCATCACCAGGTCATCCGTTTACGCGTCGGCGTCGAGGACAACGCGCCGGTCGTACCCACCCTGGAGCAGGTCTTCCCGAATGCCAACTGGTACGAGCGCGAGGTGTTCGATATGTTCGGCATTCGCTTCGAGGGTCATTCGGACCTGCGGCGCATTATCATGCCTTATGATTGGGAAGGGCACCCGTTGCGCAAGGATTATCCGCTGGGATACGAAGAACCACAATTCAGCTTCAATAAAGACGAAGTCATGGTGCGCAAGCCGCACCCAAAGGAATAGGGGGAGGCGAGGACGACATGACAGAGATTCGCGAAGTAACCGTCGAAGAACTGCATCACCTGGTTTCGGACCGGGCGCAGAACGGCGAGACTATGCTGCTCAACATGGGACCGCAGCACCCAGCCACCCACGGTGTGCTGCGCTTGTTGCTGGAACTGGACGGCGAGATCGTGGTCAACGCCGTCCCCGATATCGGCTTCCTGCATACCGGTGTCGAAAAGAACATGGAAGCCAAGACCTACCAGAAAGCCGAGGTCATGACCGACCGGTTGGATTATCTCAACCCGATCGGCAACAACCTGGTGTACTGCCTGGCGCTGGAGAAACTGCTGGAATTGGATGTGCCGCCGCGGGCGCAGGTGCTGCGCGTGCTGCTGGCAGAATTGACGCGGCTGGGTTCCCACTTGCTGTGGCTGGGAACATCCGCGCTGGACCTGGGCGCCATGTCGGTTTTCCTGTATTCCATGCGGGAACGCGAGATCGTGCTGGATATCTTCGAGATGGTCTCCGGTCAGCGCATGATGACCACCTATATCCGTCCGGGGGGGCTTTGGCGCGATACGCCGCCGGAATTCGAAGACGCCGTAACAAGTTTGCTTCGATTGACGCCGCGGCGTATCGACGAGTATGAGTCGCTGTTGAACAAGAACCCGCTCTTCCTGGAACGCACCAAGGGGATCGGCGTCATCAACGTGGAGCAGTGCCGGCAGTGGGGCATCACCGGTCCTGTGGTGCGCGCCGCCGGCTTACCTTACGACCTGCGCAAGGTGCGCCCATACAGCGGTTACGAACAATATGATTTCGACATCCCCACCGCCACCGGCGGTGATGTCTTTTCGCGCTACCTGGTGCGGACGGCTGAGATGCGCCAGAGCCTGCGCATCGTGGAGCAGGCGTTGCGCAAGCTCCAACCCGGCGCAGTGCGCAGCAACAACCGTAAATACGTCCCACCGCCGCGCTCCGAACTCTCGACCAGCATGGAGGCGGTCATCCATCACTTCAAGCTGTGGACCGAGGGCTTCCCCGTGCCGGCAGAGGGCGTCTACCAGGCAATCGAATCCCCGCGCGGCGAACTGGGGGTCTACCTGGAAGGTGACGGTGGACCCAAACCCCTGCGCGTGCACTACCGCACCCCATCATTTTCCAATTTGCAGATCATGCCGCTGCTCAGCCGCGGACATTTCATCGCCGACCTGGTCGGCATCATCGCCAGTATCGATATCGTGCTTGGAGATACAGACCGTTGAACGAATTGCAGAAACGTTATCCTGAAGATGTGGCGGCGATCCTCAAGAAATACCCGCCGGAATTCCGCCGGTCGGCGATCATGCCGCTGTTGTACCTGGCGCAGCGCCAGGATGGACACGTCTCCGGGCGCTCGGTGACGGATATTGCCGAGTTGACCGGGCTTTCCACCACTGATGTGACCTCGGTGGTCGGCTTCTACACCTTGTTCCACGCCGAAGCAGGCGGGCGCTATCGCATCCAGGTGTGCACCGACCTGCCATGCGCATTGCGCGGCGCGGATGACTTCCTGGCTTTACTGCAGAAGGAACTGGGGATCAGCGTGGGTGAAACGACGCCCGATGGCATGTTCACGATCGAAGAAGTGAAGTGCCTGGCAGCCTGCCACCGCGCGCCGATGTTCCAGGTGCAGGGCGATGGCGATATCACTTATCATGAACATCAAACCGTGGAGAGCGCCATGCAAGTGCTGAAAGGGCTGCGCCAACAGGCGCAAAAGAGCGGAAAGGAGGCAGCATGAGCCAATACCTGTTGCTGCGCCATCGCGAGTTGCCCGACCTGGATAAATTGAGCGGTTACCGCGCACAAGGCGGTTTCGAGACCTTCAAAAAGGCGGTCAACGATATGTCGCCCGCCGAGGTGCTGACGACGGTGAAAGAATCGGGGCTGCGCGGTCGCGGTGGGGCAGGTTTTCCCACCGGGCTCAAGTGGGGCTTCATCCCCAACAACCTGTGGCCCCACTATGTGGTCGCCAATGCGGATGAATCGGAGCCCGGCACCTTCAAGGACCGCGAGATTTTAGAGAATAATTCCTTCCAGTTCCTGGAGGGGTTGATGCTGGCATCATTCGCCATCCAGGCGAACGTCGCTTATATCTACCTGCGCGGCGAGTACTGGCAACTGGCAAAACAACTGGACCGGCAGATCGCCGAGTTGGAAGAGGCGGGCTTGTTAGGGAAGGACCTGTTCGGCAGCGATTATTCCCTTAACCTCTATACGCACTTGGGCGCGGGCGCTTACATTTGCGGCGAGGAGACCGCTTTGCTGGAATCGATCGAGGGCAAACTGGGGCAGCCGCGCCTGCGACCGCCCTTCCCGGCGGTGGCGGGGTTATACGGCAAGCCGACCGTCATCAACAACGTGGAGACGCTGGCGAACGTGCCGCTCATCATCGCCAACGGCGCCGCCTGGTACCGCAGCTTCGGCACCGAAAAGTCGCCGGGCACCAAGGTATTCTCGCTTTCCGGTAATGTGGTCAACCCCGGCAACTACGAGCTGCCGCTCGGCACGACCTTCCGCGAGTTGATCTACACCCACGGCGGCGGCATCCCCCATGGGCGCAAGATCAAAGCCATCATGGCAGCCGGCGCCTCCTCCACCATCATCCCGGCGAGCGAGGAAGCGCTGGATACGCCGATGGATTACGAGGAGCCTCAGGCGCGCTTCAACGCGCCGCTGGGCTCTGCGTCGGTGATCGTGATGGACGAGACGGTCAACATGGCGTGGCTGGTGAGCAAGACCGTCAATTTCTTCAAGCATGAATCCTGCGGCAAGTGCACTCCCTGCCGTGAAGGCACCTTCTGGATGAACCGTATCAGCCACCGTTTGGTCTCCGGCAACGGCAGCAGCGCGGATATCGACCTGCTCGATCACGTGGCGCACCAGATTCAGGGCAAGTGTCTGTGCGCGCTGGGTGAATTTTCCACCATGGCGGTCATCAGCGGCGTGGAGCACTTCCGCCCCGACTTCGAAACCTTGGTTGGGAATTAACCACAGAGACACGGAGACACAGAGATTTTTCTCTAAACTAGAGGCGTATAGAGATCAAGAATTGGCAAATATCAGGTTATGTAATTATCAGGATTATTGAGTTGTCGAAGATGCTCATAGATAGACCCAAAACAATGACCGCGGCTGACCTGGCGCTATTGAATCCCATCACCCACGATGTGATCGGCGCCGCCATCGAGGTGCACCGTCAGCTTGGACCTGGTCTGCTCGAGTCGATCTATGAAACATGCCTGGCGGAAGAGTTAAAGCTCAGGGATATTCCTTTTGTCCGTCAAGTACGCCTGCCGGTCGTTTACAAAGGCATCGAACTGGATTCTGAATATCGTGTGGATATGGTTGTCGATCACAGTGTGGCGATCGAGATCAAGGCAATCGAATCGCTTCAACCAGTTCATGAGGCTCAAATGCTCACTTATTTAAAGTTGGGTAAATGGAAGCTGGGACTGTTGATGAACTTCAATGTGCCAGTCATGAAGGATGGTATCAAGCGATTGGTTTCATAAAATTTGTTTCTCTGTGCCTCTGTGTCTCTGTGGTTTTATCCTGGCACATAGCTGAGGAAATGGACTGAATGACAATGAAGATGGTGACGTTGCGGATCGATGAACATACCGTGGAAGTGCCGGCGGGAACCCGGGTGGTGGATGCCGCCAAGAAGGTGGGGGTGGATATTCCGGTGTTCTGCTACCACCCCAAATTGGAATCGGTGGGCATGTGCCGCATGTGCCTGGTGGAGATCGGGCGACCGGTGGTCGACCGCGCCAGCGGGAAAGTGGTACTCGAAGCGGACGGCTCGCCGAAAATCCAGATGGCGCCCAAGCTGGAGACCGCCTGCACCACCCCGGTCTCGGATGGCATGTTGGTGGTGACTACCAGCGAGAAAGTGGCAGCCGCCCGCCGCGAAGTGGTCGAGTTCATCTTGACCTCGCACCCGCTCGATTGCCCGATCTGTGACAAGGGCGGCGAATGCCCGTTGCAGAACCTCACCATGGCATACGGTTCCGGCACTTCGCGCTTCATATTCGACGAGAAAATGCGCTCTGCCAAGCACGTGCCGCTGGGCGAATTGATCTACCTCGACCGCGAACGCTGCATTCAATGCGGGCGCTGCGTGCGCTTCCAGCACGAAGTGGTCGACGACCCGGTACTGGATTTCTACCAGCGCGGGCGGGCATTGGAGATCATCACCCGTTCCGAACCGGGTTTCGACTCGGTCTTCTCCGGCAACACCACCGATATCTGCCCGGTGGGTGCGCTGACGACGGCGGACTTCCGCTTTGGCGCCCGCCCCTGGGAGATGAAACCCGCTGCCTCGATCTGCGCGCAGTGCCCGGTGGGTTGCAACATCGTCTACGACGTGCGGCGCGAAGCCAAAAGCAGCGGCAAACCGGTCATCAAACGCGTCATGCCGCGCCAAAACGAATCTGTCAACGAGGTCTGGATATGCGACAAAGGGCGCTTCGTGCACCACTACAACGAAAGCGCCGAACGACTGACCCAGCCACTGATGCGCGTCGATGGCGAACTGACGCCCGTCTCATGGCAACAGGCGCTGGAAACAGCAGCCGCCAAATTGAAGGAAGCCGGCAAGGGTCTGGTGACCCTGGCGGGCGGCAGGTTGAGCAACGAGGATCTGTTCAACTTGCGCGAACTGACCCGCGCCCAGGGCGGCACGACGCTGCTGCACACCCACATGGGCGGCGGCGAATGGACCCGCCAGTTGGGGCTAAACCAGGGCAGCAATCTTGGCAGCCTGGGTAACGGCGACGCCATCGTGGTGATCGCCAGCGACCTGCACCAGGAAGCGCCGCTGTGGTGGCTGCGCGTCAAACAGGCAGCGCAGCGCGGCGCAACATTGATAGTGCTCAATGCCCGCCCAACCCGCCTGGATGCTTACGCTGCGCACGCGCTGCGTTACCAGCCGGGCGAGGCTGCACAGGCTGTCGCCGGGCTGATGGGCAACCACAAAACGCCGGCGGCTTTTCAAACTGCGCGCGAGGCCCTGGCGGGTGCAGCCAACCTGGTGGTCTTCTTTGGCAGCGATGGGTTGGGCTTGACCGGTACACGGGCGCTGGCGCAAACTTGTGCGGACCTGCTGATGCAATCCGGGCATTACGGGCGACCGAACAACGGTCTGGTGGGCGTGTGGCAGCACAGCAACGACCAGGGTGCTTGGGAGATGGGCTACGCGCCGGCAGCCGACCTGGTGGGCAGCCTGAAAAAAGCCAAAGTGGCGCTGCTGGCTGCCGCCGACCCGGTTGGTGATGAGCCGGCGCTCGCCAAAGCCCTGGCAGGCGCGGATTTCGTCATCGTACAGGAAATGTTCCTGACCGCCAGCGCAGAAAAAGCCGACCTGGTGCTGCCGGTGGCTGCCATCCCTGAACGCGAGGGCAGCCTGACCAGCGGCGAGCGCCGGGCGCAGCGTTTCTACCCGGCGGTGCCCGCGCCGGACGGCGTGCGACCCGATTACACCATCGCGGCGCAATTAGGGCAACGATTGGGCTTGGAATTGGAAGGGCGTGCCGCCGGGCTGGTGTTCCTGCGCCTGGCGCAGAGCGAGCCTGCCTTCGCTGGTCTGTCCTACCAGGCGTTATCAACTGCCGAGGAACAATGGCCCATCGTCGGTCGGCGCGACCTGTACTTCGGCGGCACGACATATGACAACAACCAGGGCATGGGAACGCACTTGCAGCCGGTGCTCAAAGCCGGTGAAAGACCTGCCGCGGTTGCAGCAGCTCTCGATACTGAACTGATGGACGCCGGGGACAACCTGCTGGTGCTGCCGCACACCCGCCTCTTCGACCAGGGCAGCCTGGTGCGCTTCAGCCGACTGCTGGTGGAACGGGTGGCAACGGCGGAACTGCGGTTGAACCCCGCCACTGCCAAACACTTCGGTCTGGCAGAGGGCGTTGCGGCAAGCCTGAACCTGAACGGCGCGGATGCCAGCGTCATCGTCCGGATGGATGATGCGCTGCCGCCGGGCGCCGCCTGGCTGCCGCGCCGGGTGGGCGTGCCGCTGTGGGCGCCGGCTGCGGCGCAAGTCAAGGTTATGGAAAGGGATTAAAGGCATGGACCTTGGAATGATCATCGAATGGAGCGTCAAAGCCCTGGTCATCATCCTGACCCTGACGGCGGGCTTCGCCTATACCACCCTCTATGAGCGCAAGCTGCTCGCCCGCATGCAGGTGCGCATCGGACCCAACCGCGCCGGACCTGCCGGTCTTTTGCAGCCGATAGCCGACGCCGTCAAGTTGATCTTCAAAGAGGAACTCATCCCTGCCAAAGCCGATAGGTTCATCTTCATACTGGCGCCCATCATCACTGTCATCCCGGCGCTGATCATCACCGCAGTGGTGCCGTGGGGACGCAGCATCACCCTGTTCGGGCGCGAGATTCCGCTCTACCTGGCGGACGTCAACGTGGGGGTGCTGTATATCATGGCGATCACCTCCATCTCCGTTTACGGCATCACGTTGGCAGGCTGGTCATCCAACAACAAATATGCCACGCTGGGCGGGGTGCGCGCCACTGCGCAGATGATCAGCTATGAACTGGCGCTGGGTTTCGCCATGATCGCCCCGGTGATGATGGCAAGCTCGATGCGTATGATCGATATCGTCGAAGGTCAAAAAACGATGTGGTACGCCGTGCTTCAACCGGTGGCGTTCGTGATCTATTTTGCCGCCAGCCTGGCGGAGATCAACCGGGCGCCCTTCGATATGCCCGAAGCCGAGCAGGAACTGGTTGCCGGCTATCATACCGAATACTCCAGCATGAAGTTCGCTACCTTCTTCATGGCGGAATATATCAAAATGATCGCGATCGCGATGATCGGGTCATCCTTGTTCCTGGGCGGCTACCTGGGACCCTTCGTGGACCAGGTGCCCATTCTGGGACCCATTTACCTGGCGATCAAGGTGGTGGCATGGCTGTTCGTCACCATCTGGATTCGCGCCACCCTGCCCCGCATCCGCTATGACCGGCTGATGCAACTGGGATGGAAAGTGCTCTTCCCGGTGGCGCTGTTGAACGTCCTGGTCACCGCCATCGTGGTGGTGCTTATCGGTTAGCGTAGGAGTTTAGACCATGCTTCAGGGATTCATGACCACACTCAAATCGATACTGGAAAAGCCGGTCACCATCCAGTATCCGGAACAAAAACGACCGGTGCGCAGCCGCTTCAAAGGGCGGCATGTGCTGAAGCGTTACGACAATGGGCTGGAAAAGTGCATCGGCTGCGCGCTGTGCGCCGCCGCCTGTCCGGCGGACGCCATTTTTGTAGAAGCCTCCGAGAATAGCGATGAAAACCGTTATTCGCCCGGTGAACGCTACGCCAGCACTTACGAGATCAACATGATGCGCTGTATCTTCTGCGGTTTTTGCGAGGACGCCTGCCCAACCGAAGCCATCGTGCTGGGTGATAACTATGAACTCTCTTTCACCAGCCGGACGGACGCGATCTATCCCAAGGACATGTTGCTGGAGCCGGTGCCGGAAGACGGGTCGCCCACACCACAAAAAGTGCCCGCCGGCGCGTTCGACCGCGCCATCCCGCTGATGCAGGATGCAACCGACTGATATGGGGAGGCGTAAGGAATGACAACGGCTTTATATATTATCCTGGCAGTGGTGATCGTCGGCAGCGCCCTGGGCACCATCATGAGCCGCAACGCGGTCTACGCCGCGCTCTACCTGGCGCTCAACTTCATGTCGGTGGCACTGCTCTACCTGTTTCTGGGCGCGCCGTTCATTGCGCTGGTGCAGGTGACGGTCTATGCCGGCTCGATCATGGTCTTGTTCATCTTCGTGATCATGCTGCTGGGCGCGGAACGCCTGGCAGCCAGCGAGAACCTGCGCGGTCAGCGTTTTTTGGCGATCGCCCTTGGCGTGGTGCTGCTCGCCATCCTGGGAACGGTCTTCATCTCCCGCGCCGAACTGACCGGTATCGTCACCCCGCCCACCGCAGTGGATTTCGGTTCGCCGCGTCAGATCGGCACCGCACTGTACACCCAGTACTGGCTGCCGGTCATGATCACCTCGATGCTGCTGCTGGTCGCCACCGTGGGCGCCATCTTGCTGACGCGCGGGGAAGGGACATCCATCCGCGACAACCTGAAGCGAGTGGACGAGAAGGAACAAGCAGACCAGGAAGAATGACCGCGGTTTTTCGCGGGAGGAGAAGGATATGCCATTAGCCTATTACATCGGACTATCAGCGGTCATGTTCATTTTGGGGATCATGGGCGTGCTGCTGCGCCGAAACGCCCTGGTGGTCTTCATGTCGCTGGAATTGATCTTCAATTCGGCAAATTTGCTGTTCATCACGTTCGCGTCCTATTATCAACTGCTGGCGGGGCAGATCATGGTCTTTTTTGTCATGACCGTGGCGGCGGCTGAAGTGGCGGTGGGATTGGCATTGATGGTGGAGATCTTCCGCACCAAAAATACCATCAACATCGACCAGATGAGCCAGATGAAGGGTTAGGAACGGAATAATGGCGACGATATTGGCAAATGAAGCGAATTGGGCAGCGACGCTGGCGCCGTGGGTCATCTTCTCACCACTGATCGGGCTGCTGCTTAACCTGTTGTTCGGGCTGCGTTGGGGTGAACGGGTGACGGGGTTCGTTGCCAGCCTGGCGAGCGTGGCGTCGTTCGCCCTGGCAGTGGCGTTAGGGATCGCCATCCGGGGTCAGCACGAGGCACTGATCGTGCCGCTGGCGGACTGGATCAGCGTGGGTTCGTTCGATGTCCAGTGGGCGCTGCGGGTGGATAGCCTTTCGGTGATGATGATGCTGGTCGTCGCCGGCGTGGGTGCCATCATCCATGTCTACGCCACCGGCTACATGCACAGCGATGTGCGTCACAACGGCGACCCGGGTCGCTACCGGCGCTTCTTCGTCTACTTCAACCTGTTCATCCTTGCGATGCTGGTGCTGGTCTCGGCGGATAACTACCTGATGCTGTTCGTCGGCTGGGAGGGGGTCGGTCTGTGCTCATATCTGCTGATCGGGTTCTGGTTCGAGGGCGGCGCGGGCGGCATTGCCAACGCCAAGGCTGCCAAGAAGGCATTCGTGGTCAACCGCATCGGCGATTTCGGTCTGCTGCTGGCGATCTTCATCATGTTCTGGTCGTTCGGCACGTTGCAGTTCGACGCGGTCTTTGCCCAGGCGGGGCAGGTTTTCCCCGGCATCATCCTGGCGATCACGCTGTTCATGCTGCTGGGTGTGAGCGGTAAGAGCGCCCAACTGCCACTTTACGTCTGGCTGCCGGACGCCATGGCAGGTCCAACCCCGGTTTCGGCGTTGATCCATGCCGCCACCATGGTGACCGCAGGCGTCTACCTGATCGCGCGTTCCAGCGCCCTATTCCTGGCTGCGCCTGCCGCCCAGGCGGCGGTGATGTGGGTGGGCGCGCTGACCGCCCTGTTGGCAGCCACCATCGCGGTCGGTCAGTTCGATATCAAGAAAGTGCTGGCTTATTCGACCATCAGCCAGTTGGGCTTCATGGTGGCGGCGGTGGGCATGGGTGCCTTCTCGGCTGGCATGTTCCACCTCACCACTCACGCCTTCTTCAAGGCGCTGCTCTTCCTGGCTGCCGGTTCGGTCATCTTGGGGATGGAACGCGGGCATGAGGATGCCGGCGATCACGAGCTGGCGACGGCGGGCGGCGGTCATGAAGATGCGCACGCCTTCGATCCACAGGATATGCGCAACATGGGCGGGCTACAACGCCGTATGCCCTGGACGATGGGCGTCTACCTGGTGGGCGCGCTGGCGCTTTCCGGCATTGCGCCGCTGGCGGGCTTCTTCTCCAAGGACGAGATCCTGGGCGCTGCCCGCGAGGTTTCGCTGCCGGTCTTCATCATCCTGGTGATTTCCGCCTTCCTGACGGCGTTCTACATGGGGCGGCAGATCTTCATGGTCTTCTTCGGCAAGCCGCGCAGCGCGGCGGCGGATCATAGCAGCGAGAGCAAGCCCATCATCGTCGCGCCATTGGTAATCCTGGCGATCCTCTCGGTGTTGGGCGGTGTGCTGAACCTGCCCGGCGTCTACTGGCTGGAGCACTGGCTGGAACCGGTACTGGCTGGCAACCTGGCGGTCGAGTTCGAGCTGCCGGTGGCGCTGCTTTCGCTGGCGGTGGCATTGACCGGCTTGCTGCTGGCATGGGGCGTATATGGCAAGCGCTCGCTTGGCAGCCCGGAGAACCCCGACCCCCTGGCAAAGCCGATGGGGGGGCTTTTCACCGCTGCACAGCACAAGTGGTGGGTGGACGAGCTTTACCAGGCTGTTTTCGTGCACCCCTTCGAACGCATTTCGCTCTGGCTGGCAGGCACGTTCGACCAGGGCGGCATCGACGGCGTGGCGAACGGACTGGGTGCGCTCACGCGCACCCTCTCGAACTGGTGGAGCAAATTCCAGAACGGCTTCGTGCGCTCGTACGCGCTGGCGGTGGTTTTCGGAATGGTCGCCATCCTGGCATTCCTGGTGCTGCGCTAAAGCGGCTGCCGGGTGAAGGAATCGTTTATGGACTATTTGAGCAATCCTTTGGTAATCTTGTTGCTGATGCCCCTGCTGGGATGCGTTGTGTTGGCAGCCCTGCCAGCAGGGCGCAAGAACGCCCTGCGTTGGACGGCGCTGCTGGCATCGCTGGCGACCTTTGCGGTCTCCCTTTGGATGCTGGCGGGGTTCCGCAGCGGTGAAGCCGGGCTGCAGTGGGTCATCCGCCAACAATGGGTGCAGGTCGCCTCGCTGCCGGTCAGCTTCTACCTGGGGGTGGACGGCATCAGCGTGCTGATGGTGCTGCTGACCACCTTCCTGACGCCGATCGCCATCCTCTCCTCCTGGGAGGCGGTGCAGGACAAGGTCAAAGGCTTCATGATGCTCTTCCTGCTGCTGGAAACCGGTATGTTGGGGGTCTTCCTGTCGCTGGACCTGGTGTTGTTCTATATCTTCTGGGAATTTACGCTCATCCCGATGTATTTCCTGATCGGCGTGTGGGGCGGCGAAAGGCGCATCTACGCGGCGGTCAAATTTTTCCTGTTCACCATGGCAGGCTCGGTGCTGATGCTGCTGGCGATCCTGTTCATCGGCTGGCAGGGCGGAACCTTTGCGCTGCCCGACCTGGTCGCTGCCCGTGAGAGCTTCGCTGCGGCGCAGACCTGGCTGTTCCTGGCTTTTGGGCTGGCTTTCGCCATCAAAGTGCCGCTCTTCCCGCTGCACACCTGGCTGCCGGATGCGCACGTGGAGGCGCCCACCGCCGGCTCGGTCATCCTGGCAGGCGTGCTGCTCAAGATGGGCACCTACGGCTTCCTGCGCTTCAACCTGCCGCTCTTTCCGGAAGCTTCGGTCAAGTTTGCGCCCTGGGTGGGCGCGCTGGCGGTGATCGGTATCATCTACGGCGCGGCGGTCGCCTTCGCGCAAAAGGACGTCAAGAAACTGGTGGCTTATTCCTCGGTCAGCCATCTGGGCTTTGTGATGTTGGGGCTGTTCGCCCTCAACCAGCAGGGGGTTTCCGGCGGCATCATCCAGATGGTCAACCACGGGCTGAGCACCGGCGCGCTCTTCCTCATCGTCGGCATGCTTTATGAACGCCGGCACACCCGCGAGATGTCTGACTACGGCGGCATCTGGAAAGTGGTGCCGGTGATGGGCGCGATGATGCTGTTCATCAGCCTTTCATCCGCCGGGCTGCCGGGTTTGAACGGCTTCGTGGGCGAATTCACCATCCTGCTGGGGTCGTTCGGTTCGACAGCGTTGGGCAGCCCGTGGTTCGCCGGGGTCGCCACCGTGGGCGTCATCCTGGCGGCGGTCTATTTGCTGACCATGTTCGAGAAGGTCTTCCTGGGCAGGGTGACCCGGGATGAAAACCTGGGTTTGAAGGACGTCAGCCTGCGTGAGGTGCTGGTGCTGGCGCCGATCATGATCCTGATCGTTTGGATCGGCGTCTACCCCAAGCCATTCTTCGACCTGATCAATCCAAGCGTGCAGAGCCTGCTTTCGGTATTCTCTGCCACGCTGGTGCCATAGAAGGGGCGCTGCTGAATGACGATAAATGACCTGAACACGATCTTACCCCTGGTTGTGCTGGCTGGCTGGTCGGTAGTGGTGCTGCTGGCAGACCTGTGGATTCCCAAGGACCGCAAGGGGTGGACGGCGGCGCTCTCAGCAGTTGGGCTGGTGGTGGTATTGGGGTTGACGCTGGCGCGCGGCGGTACCGTTCAGAAAGCCTTCTTCGGCACCGTGCTGGTGGATGGCTTTGCCCTCTACCTGGATATCATCTTCCTGGTGGGCGGGCTGGCGGGCATCGCGCTGGCTTACGATTACCTCAAACGCATGGAGCTGGAGCGCGGCGAGTACTACCCGCTGTTGCTGATCGCCATTTCCGGCATGATGCTGATGACCTATGCCAATGACCTGATCATCGTCTTCCTGGCGCTGGAATTGCTCTCGCTGCCGCTCTACATCATGGCTGGTTTCGCACGCTTCAACCTGCAATCGGAGGAAGCGGCGCTCAAGTACTTCCTGCTCGGATCTTTTGCCTCCGGGCTCGTGCTCTACGGTGTGGCGCTGCTGTTCGGCGCCAGCGGTCACACCGACCTGCCCGGGTTGGTCAACACCATGCGGGCTGGCACCGGCAACCAGGCGTTGTTCCTCTTCGGCGCTGCGTTGCTGCTGGTGGGCTTCAGCTTCAAGACCGGCATCGTGCCGTTCCATATGTGGATGCCGGATGTCTACCAGGGCGCGCCTTCGCCGGCGACGGCTTTCATGTCGGTCGGCGCCAAAGCCGCCGGCTTCGCCGCGTTGATGCGCGTCTTCGTCACCGTCTTCCCATCCCTGAGCGATGACCTGACACCCATTCTGTGGGCACTGGCAGCCATCACCATGGTGGTGGGCAACGTCCTCGCCATCTCGCAAAAGAACATCAAACGCCTGCTGGCGTATTCCAGCATCGCCCAGTCGGGCTACCTGCTGATGGCGTTCGTGCCGTACGCCAACGCCGAGGTCTCCAGCGATTCGATCGCCGCCATGCTGTTCTATCTGCTGGCTTATACGCTGACCACCTTCGGCGCATGGGCAGTCATCATCCAGATGGAGCAGCAGGAACGCCGCGGTTTAGAAGTGGCGGATTACGCCGGGCTGGGCAAGCGCCACCCCTGGCTCGGGCTGGCGATGACGATCTTCATGCTCTCGTTCACCGGCGTGCCGCTGACGTTGGGCTTCTGGGGCAAGTTCTACCTGTTCAGCACGGCGGTGGAAGGCGGCTTCGTGGGGCTGGCGCTGATCGGTCTGCTGACCTCGGTGGTCTCGGCGTTCTACTACCTGCGGGTGGTGGTGGTGATGTACATGCAGCCCGGCGACCCGCCGGTGAAGCAAAACCGGTGGGTCAACCTGACCGCACTGCTGGCAGCGGCGGTGGTGGTGGGGCTGGCATTCATCCCCGGCAGCGTGCTGGACTTGGCGTTGCAGGCGGTGCTGCAATTGCAGTAACGCCGCGCTCACGTAAAAAACGAATACAGATCACACGAACAGAGACAAACGTCCACGGGCGAACCGATCAAATAGCCCGTGGACGTTTTCGTTCCCGCAAAGCCAACCCGTTGTTTTTAGCGGACCCCCCACAAGCGCACGGTGCCGTCAGCGGAGGAACTGATCAGCAGTGAGCCATCCGGTGAAAACTGCAAAGCATGGACCCAACCACGGTGACCTTCCAGCAATCGCAGCACCTCGCCGCTTTCAACGTCCCATAACGCAATCGCGCCCTCATATGAGGCGCTCGCCAGGATGCTGCCATCCGGTGAATACGCCACATTGGATACGGAAGATGTGGCGCCCCACAGCGTTTTGACCACCTCACCCGTGGATGGGTCGATCACGTTGATCGACCCATCCACATATCCGGCTGCCAGGTAGTTGTTTGCAGGAGAGAACGCAATAGCGTCCGCATTGGAGACGCTCTTTAAGTTCTTCGAGAAATTGAACTCCGGGACCGACCAAAGTATCAGACTGCCATCATAATCACTGCTGGCAAACCAACGCCCATCCGAAGAGAACGCCAGTCCGGATATCTCGGCGGTATTCCCGGCGAGCTGCCATTCCAATTGGCTGTTGTAATAATCATCCGGCGGCTGATAAGTCTCCCAGGAAAATTCGGGGTCCAGCAATTCCACGAAAAGCCGCGAAGACAAAACCGACAGGTTCCCTTCCCAATCTCCTATCGCCAGCCAGTCGCCATCGGGGGAAAACTGCATGATATTGGGGGTCATACTACCATAGTAGTACATATCGCTGTTCTTGAGGTCATTGGTGACGGGATCCCAGGAGCTGATGTTGTCATAATCGGCAGTGATCAATAAATCCCTCAGCGGGTATTGCGCCATGGTCGAATTGTTCTCCAAGGTAGTCATTGATTGCACCGCACCGTTCCTCGGGTCGATGAGGTTGAGTTGGGTCGGGTATCCCCCACCGTACACCAGAAGCGGCTGGTCGTGGAGCATGTAGACAAATACAGGGGCAGCGTTGAAGCCGGTCACCTGGATGATCTTCTCCCCTTCCGGCATGCGCCAGGCGGTGAGCGAGCCATCCTCCGAGGCAGTCACGAGGATGGCGCCATCCACCGAGAAAGACAGGCTGTTGATGATTCCATCGTGGGCGGATAACAATTGCCGCGAGTAAGGCTCACCGGTTTTGGCATTGAAGAGGGCAACCTTGCCGGCAGTGGTGCCAACCGCCAACACATTCCCGTCAGGCGCATATGCCAGCCTGGTAGCGTCGGAGGGAACATTGATGGCGCGCACCAACGCCCAATCGCCCACCGAGTAAATGTTGACCACACCCGATTGCGTGAACGCAGCCAGAAAATTGTCGTCTGGTGAAAAAGCGCAGTAAGTGGTCAATTGGTGCAAGGTCTTAACTTCATTAAAGTGCCCATCTTCCAGACTGAATATCGTCATTTGATCATCGTCTATGACTGTCACCCATTTACCGTCTGAGGATACGACTGCGGAATATGCCCAACCATAACCCATATCGGAGTGATATTCCGAAATACGTTCTCCGCTTTCGATATCCCAGAGGTATAACGCCTCGGTACCGTGGATGCTGATGAGGCGATTCTCACCAGGGATAAAACCCAGCCCCGCGACTTCCTCATAGCGACCAGCCTGCATTGTCTGGAGCAGCCCGCCCTGATTGTTCCACACACGGATGACGGCATCATCCGAACCGCCTGCAAGGAGGCTGCCATCCGCCGAGTAAGCCAATGCTCTAACGCCCCCTTGCACCTCGTGCGACCACAACAAATAGTTCATCTGTGAGTCATAAACATAAAAACCGAGCGTTGTAGCGGCTGCCAACTGGCTTTCATCGGGAGAGAACTTCACCTGGTTCAATACACCATTTCCATAACGCGCGATGGGCACCACACCGGCTGCGTTAGCGGCGGTAATGGGCGTGGTGGGAATATCTGCCGGGGTATTCATTTGCACAGGTGTGGGCGATGGCGTTACATAAATCGTGGGCGTGGGGGATACGCTTGGCGCGCGTATAGCCGTGGATAAGAACGGCTTCACAACGGCTGGGGGGGTGATGCCAACTGCCGGAAGCTCACCGGAATCAGAAGATAACAGGCGGTAAATACCAAAAACGCCGCCCAAAACGATTACCAGCATCAGCACGCCGCCGGCAACCGCCAACCAACCCCAACCCGGCATACGACGCTTGCCCGCCGGTATCTCGGTTATGGGCGCCCTGCTCAAAGCCGACTTGAATTCCTTGATCGTCATGAAGCGATCGCCCGGAGCAGGCTGCATGGCTTTGAGGATCGCTGCTTCGACCTGGGGGGATATTTGGGGATTGAACTGACGCGGCGCCGTGAGGGGTGATCCGATGGTGCGCTGAATGGACTCGACCGGCACCCGCCCGGTGAGCAGATTATAGAGCGTTGCGCCCAACGCGTAGATATCCGAACGGTGATCGGTTATACCAAAACCGTATTGCTCCTGGGGTGAAAAGCCGGGGGTCACCGCGCGGGCGCCGGCAGTGGTGCGCACCTCGGGGTCATAGAGCTTGGCAACCCCAAAATCGACCAGCATTGCCCGACCATCAGAACCAATGATGATATTTTGGGGCTTGATATCGCGGTGGATGACCGGCTTGGGTTGACCGTGCAGGTACGCCAGTGCGTCACAGATTTGATCGATCCATTCCAGCACTTCCCCTTCTGACAGGGGGGCGCCGGCTTTTTGAAGCTTGGCTGCAAGGTCTTCGCCCTCGACGAAATCCATCACCAAGTACTGACCCTGTCCCGGGATGATGAAATAGTCCGTCACACGCGGTAGATTCGCATGGTGCATATTCGCCATAATGCTGGCTTCGTGAATGAACTGACGCTGGGCATCTTCTGAGACTTCAAAATTCTCTTTGACAGCGCAGGGGCGCATCAGGTTAAGGTCGGTGGCTTTATAGACAGCGCCAAAGCCCCCCTGACCCAGAAGGGCAATGATCTGGTAACGATTATTGAGAATGTCGCCGTTCGAGTGCATGGGGATTTACCTCCACATAATACCAATTCAGTCAGGCATCAATGACTGCAATGCCAACCATCAGGTTGGATATTACATGGCACTATCGATGTTAAAATTATATAACTTATGTATAAATCAAGGCAACTATGGAACGCAAACCGATCGATTTGACGTCGTTCACCGCCCACCCGCACGCATTATGGGATTGGACCTGGTTCCTGCTGGCAAGCGGCGACCTGGCTGCCGGCAAGTACAACGCCATGACTGTCTCGTGGGGCGCGCTGGGGTTCATCTGGAATAAACCGCTGGCGATGGTGGTGGTGCGCCCAACGCGCTACACCTTCGGCTTCATGAATGACTTTGCCTCGTTCACGCTCTCGGCATTCGACCAATCCCACCGCAAAGCGCTGGAATACCTGGGCAGCCGTTCAGGGCGGAACGAAGACAAGATCAAGGCTTCCGGGCTAACTCTCCAGTCCGCCACCCAGGTGGCGGCGCCAGGCTTCGCCGAAGCCGAACTGGTGCTGGAATGCCGCAAGGTCTATTGGCAGGATATAGATCCCAGCCACTTCCTCGATACCCGCATCGACCAGCTCTATAACAAAGACTATCACCGCATTTTCTTCGGCGAGGTGGTCGCCATCACCGGCACCGACAAGTACACTGGGTAACAAAAAAACCTCAGAGGCACAGAGGATGATATTCACCGCAGAGGACGGAGAGAACGCGGAGATATTTATCAGGAGCGCCGATAGAGATAGACCAGCGCGCCGGCGATACAGTCCGATGAAGCCTTCTTCAGCCAGGGCAGTCTAACATTCGATGCTCACACCAATGCGGTTTTTTTGGGAACATAGCAATCCAAGCTCTATGACGGTCTCCGGCGACCTCGGCACGAACGGTCTGCCGTATCTGCATGAGAATATACCAAGCACTGGGGAAGAAAAGGCAACCAATTTACTTTTTACTTTTTCTCCGTGTCTCCGTGCCTCTGTGGTTAGTAAATAACAATCTCTGCCATCTCTCCGCTCTCTGCGGTGAGTTACCCCCTGATCAAGCCACCTGGAAGAGCAGCGGTTCGCCAGCCATCCAACGGCGGATATTTGTGTAATCTACAAATCGCTCGGGCAAGCCGGCAGCTTCCAGCGAGCCGGAGGCGGTATGCCCGGTGAGCAGCATGTTGCTATCCGGAACACGCGCCAGGTCCAGCAATGGGTTATCCTGTCGGATCGGCTCCCAGACGAAGGTATCGCTGGCAACGCCCCCCAACCGCCCGGACGCCAGCGCATCCCGCACATCCGCTTCATTGAGTAATGGACTTCCACCGCAATTGACGATGCAAGCGCCCGCTTTCATCATTGCGATGAAATCCTTGTCGATGAACTCCTCCGTCTCAGGCGAATACGGCAGCAGGATGCACAAGTAATCGCTGGCACGCGCCAGGTCATCCTGGCTGGCGAAGTGGATCGCAAGGTCGCGTTCGGCAGTCTCAGGGAGTCGGCTGCGCTTGTTGTACAGCACGGTGCATTCGAAACCCTTCAGCCGGCGCGCCAGTTCGATGCCAATCTCGCCAAAACCCAGGATGCCAACGGTCTGATGGTAAAGCGTGCCGATGCCCTGGCGGTGGGTGAAGTCAACGACGAAGTGATCCTCGGTGCAGCGTTTGGGCGGCATGCCCCAATCCTGGTCGAGCGTGACGGCGTGCATGGCTTCGCGCAGCCGCTTCGCCAGCGCCAGCAGTTGCAGCAGCATATGTTCCGCCACCATGATGGTCGTCCCGATGGGCTGGTAGCATACCGGGATGCCGGCAGCGCGTGCCGCCGCCAGGTCGATATCGTAGGTCTGCGAGCCCAGGCGCTGCACCAATTCGAGTTCGTCCCCAGCGGCAATGATCTGAGCATCGATGGGCTGCGCGCGTTCGGTGATCAGGATGCGCTTGCCCGGCAGATGCTGGACGATATCCTCTTTGGATGGATCGCGCAGCATGGTGATCTCTAGTTCAGGCGGCGCTCCCTGCAGCGCGGCTTGCTGGTGGCGCGCGCCGCGGTGGGTGATGAACAACGTAGGATAGGTGGTCATGGAATTCCTCCGGTGGGTGGCATGCGGTCTGGCTGCTGGAACGCAATCCCGATGGCGCTCTTTATTATGGAGCGTGTGATCAGCGACCCCATCGCGTGACCGGTGGATGATGCAATAATTATATGACAGAATGGCGGCTGATCATTAAACAGCAAAGGGATGGTTTTTTCCATCCCTTTGCGCTCAGTTCAAGTCAGTCGATCAGACGTAGCGCTCACGCAGCATCGACGAGATGTAATCCATGCTGGCGACCACCACCGCGATGGCAAGCATTTGCGCGCTGGCGGCGCGGTAGTTGAGCAGGTTGATATTCTGCTGCAACAGAAAGCCAATGCCGCCGCCGCCGACAAAGCCGATGATAGTGGACATACGCACGTTGATATCCCAACGGTACATGGTGTAAGAGATATAGGGCGGGACGATCTGCGGCACCACGCCGTAGATGATGGTCTGCAAACGGTTGGCGCCGGTGGCTTCGATTGCCTCCAGCGGACCGGGCATGATGCTCTCCACCTGCTCAGAATACAGTTTGCCCAGGCTGACGATGGTGTGCAGCCCCAACGCCAGCACGCCCGCAAACGGACCGATGCCGACCGCGATGACGAACACGATTGCCATCACCAGGGCTTCGATCGAGCGCAGCCCGTTCAGCAGCGTGCGTGTGATGGTGTAGATCACCATGCCGGTCGGCAATGTATCCCTGGCTTTGGTAGTGATCGCCAGGAACAATCCCAACCCGCCACCGACTGCCATCGGGATCCACAAAGTGTATAACGGGCGGTCGATCTGGTACAACCACTCCACCAACGCGCCCAGCAGACCCAACACCAGCGCGCCGGCTACCGACATCAGGAGTAAATTCAGGATCTTGACCGTGGTCACCGGCAGGCGCTCGGAGGAACGCTGCCCGATGCCTCCAAAGAAACTACCCAACGCGCCGCCCGCCGCCAGTGCACCCAGCGCCGGCGTCAGCACCCGCAGAATCTCGCTGATCTGGAACAGGAAGTTGCCCAAGAAAGCGAACGGACCCAACACGCCGGAAAGCGCGTTGCCAATGTTGGCAACCAGCGCCGCCAGTTGCAGCAGACCGAAGATGCTCGCCAACACCACCAGGATCATCACCACCCCGCGCACCAGGCGCAGCCACAACGGCGGCGTCCGGATATCGCGTTCAGGCAGCGCCCAGCGCACACCGTAAACGACGATGAAGGGCGTAACCACCACGCTGGCGATGATGACCGCCAGGTTGGCTGCGATCGGCGCTGTGACGTTCGAAACGAACTGCACCGCCAGGTAGCCGATCGCCATGCCCACAGGCCAGCCGATGACCGTGAGTGCGATGTTGGTAACGGAATTGCGGACTGGTTTCATCAAGTTGCGCGCCGCCAAAAAACTAAGCGGAACCGCAAATATCGTACCAGCAATCGTCGCCAGCAAAGCCAGGAAGACCGTCTCGACGATCTTATCCCATGTATCTTTGGCGGTTTGAGTAAGGTGAGGGCTGCCAACATTGCGGCGTAGGGTGGCACGGATATATTGATTATCATCACTAAGCCGGTCAGGCAGAACCAAATTGGCAATGAAATGCCCGGTCTGGTCCGTTTCGACGATATCGCGCCCAAGCGATACAGTATTGCCAGGGTCGTTTCCGGGGATGAACCGCAATGGACCCTCAGTATTGGGGGAAAAATTATATCCTTCCACTTGAATGGTATCGCCAGGGTTGCCACAGGATGGCGTTAGCACCAAGTATGGTTGCTGGGTGTTTGGAACTTCCCCTTTGACTTGCCCACCGCCCACTGGGCAGGGCACATGGATTGGGGCGTTGATGATTTCTTCTTGCTGGTCGTATTCTATCAATTCTGGTCTTGCCAAAGCACGCGTAACTCGGACAAGACTGTTGATACGGGTTTCGCTGCGGAGTTCTGTAAGATCCACCTGAGTGATTTCAAAACCATAGGCGAGTACAACCATCACCAGCAAGACGATGGCGCCAAGCCGTAAGGATTTTAAGATAGATGGTTTATTGTTTTTCTGCATGGGTTCACCGCCAACTAACCTACGCGCTCAGCATCGCGACCGTAGATATCTTTGAACTTCTTATCGTCGATCTCTTTCGGAGAGCCTTCGAACACCACCCGCCCCTCGTTGAGAGCAATGACCCGGTCGGCGTAGCGATGCACCAGATCCAGGAAGTGCAGGCTGCACAGCACGGTCACCTTGTCGGTCTTGTTGATCTCCTCCAGGTGCTTCATGATGCTGTGCGCCAGCACGGGGTCCAGACTGGCGACCGGCTCGTCCGCCAGGATCATCTGGGGGTCCTGCATCAGGGCGCGGGCGATGCCAACCCGTTGCTGCTGACCGCCGCTCAGTTCGTCGGCGCGGTTCTCGGCTTTGTCGGCGATGCCCACCCGCTCCAATTGCTGAATGGCTTTATCGACATCCTCTTTGGGGAAGCGGTTCATCAGGCTCCAGGCGGGGTTGGTGTAACCCAGCCGCCCTGCCAGCACGTTGGTGATCACCTTGGAGCGGTGCACCAGGTTGAAGTGCTGGAACACCATCCCGATCCGGCGGCGGATGCGGCGCATCTCATCCGGTGTGGCGGCGGTGATGTCCTCGCCGTTCCACAGGATCTGTCCGGAGGTGGGGTCGACCAGCCGGTTGATGCAACGCAGCAGGGTGGACTTGCCCGAACCGGACAGTCCGATTACCGCCAGGAACTGCCCTTCCGGCACCTCAAAGCTGACATCCGTGAGTGCCTGAACGCCCCCTTCGTACACTTTGGTTAGATTTTTGATCTGGAGCATTTATATTCCCACGTTTTCCATTATTTTTATATCCACATATATTATATAGAAAAACAAAATATATGAAAGGACAAAATATATACAATCAAGGGCAGGGAGAAAAGACCTGCCCTTGATCATTGCCTAAAGCGTAGGAACCACTACTCTTCGATTGTATATCCGGTCGCAACGACCATGGAACGCACCATGTCGTATTCCGCATCGGTAGCGGTTTCGATACCGGTCCATCCGTAGAAATCATTGTTGCCGATGGATTCACTCCATGCGTCGGTCTGCGAGAAAGCAACCAGGGCTGCTTCGATCTCGGCGCGCAGGTCAGCCGGGAATTCGGGGCTGAAAGACATTGTATCGTTGGGAACTGCTTGAGAAATTGCCAGGATGCGCACCTTTTGCATCACATCTGGGGCTTCCGTCCGGATATTGGCACGGGCATCCAGCACACGCCAACCATCGCACAGGAGTTTCTTGCCTTCTTCATCGGGGGCGCAGTTCGGGATGGCTTCATCGGGGATTTCATACATGTCTTCAGTAACTTTGCCTTCTTGATAGTCAGCCCAAGAGAAGACAGGTGAGCCATCTGGCGTCAACGGCACACTGTAGAAGACGGTACCAAAATCCACTTCGCCGTTGTAGACGGCTGTAACGGTCTGGTTGTGTCCACCCGTTTGAACCTGTTCGCCGGGGGTGATGCCTGCATCAGCCAATTCAACAAACGGGACCATGTAGCCTGAGGTTGAGCCTTGATCACCATAACCCCAGGTGGCACCTTCGAGGTCCGCCAGGGTTTGGAATTCACTGTCGCGAGCAACAATGTATTCAGCCCAATAAACCGGATAACCGTAACGGATGGCTTTGAAGGCGACATCGACGCCGCATAGCTGGCTGGCAATGGCATAACCCAACCCGGGAATGAACGCGATGGTATCGGTGGGTGAGGCGCACATTTCTTCGATCGTGGCGGCGTAGGAGGTCGGAACCACAACTTCGAAGGTATAGCCGGTCGCCTCGTTGAGCGCGTCCGCCATCACCTGACCACCGGTGACGATGATGTTGGCGTCAACCGAGGGCACGAACAGCACCTTGATGGGGTGCTCGGGGGTGCCGATTTCCGGCATGGGCGGCGGCGCTTCAGTCGGCTGCGCCGGGACGGCGGTTGGGATGACCTCGGTCGGGACCTCAGGCGCCTCGGTGGGCGCGGCTGGTCCACAGGCAGAGAGCAACAGGACCACAACAGCCATCAGGGAAAACAACAACATGCTCTTGCGTTTCATCTTGATTCTCCTCTCAGCAGGATAGAATTTGAGTGTGGGGTATTCCCCACATGTAAAAATAGTACTACAAAAACTAAGCGGGTGCAAGTTGATACGACAGAGAAGTTGATTAACAAGGCTTTATGATACGTTTAAGCGTTATCGGAATCCATGCCGGGCAAAAGACCCGCAAAGGAATGGGCAATCCAAGAAGTCGGATGCACCTGACTGAATAAAGCAAAGCATCTCACTCGATAATGAGGGATCATTCGCTGTGCTGCCTGGCATGGCTACCGCATCGTCCCGGTGCCCTGCAAACAGGCTGGCAGCGTGGCGGACAGCTTTCAAGATAACCCGTTCATCAAGATAAGATCATGCGCCAGGTTACTGGCAGCCTCCCATATCGATGGGCGTCTTGCACTTGGTGGGCGTGGCGCTGGGCGCCTGCGTCAGGGTGCGGGTGGGCGTATTGGTCACGGTTGGTGTCTGCGTTATGGTGCGGGTTTGGGTGCGCGTGCCGGTGCGGGTGGGCGTGCGCGTAATGGTTGGCGTTCGTGTGATGGTCGGCGTTTGTGTAATGGTGGGCGTTTGTGTGATGGTGCCGGTGCGGGTTTGGGTGCGCGTCACCGTGATTGTGCGCGTTATTGTCGAGGTCGGCGCAACCACATCCGTGATTTGGAACTGAAATGTTTCCAAGGTGGAATAGCTCAACGGGTTGTTGTTGACCCCAATGACATAGACGTCATAGGTGCCGTTGGTGATCAGCGTACCGGTGCTCCAGTAATCCTGCATCGGCATGCGGGTGTAGCAATTTCTGCCGTTGTCACCGAAGATGCAGTAAGGGGCGCTGCTCTCGGTTTGGTCGTGCACCTTGACGCCGGATGAGTCATAGACCAGGAAGCGCACCTGTTTAATTCCGTGTTGGGGATCGGTCACATTGGCGGCGATGTAGAACGCTCCCGAGACGACGCTGTCGTAGATCGGCTCCACCACCGGACCGTTCAGACCGCGCGCAGTCTTGCTGCACGATAGACCGCCAACGGTGTAGCGGATGGTGGTCTCGAAATCCGAGCCATGATAGTAGTTATAGGACGTGCCGCTGTGGGGCCACAGGTTGACGTAAAAGTTGCTGGTGAACCCCTGCGAAAATTCCCGGTACTGCCCGGGCTCCAGGCTGGGCGGGGTCGGAAAATCATAATCCCAATTGGTGCCGACGCTGGTAAGCGGGACCCGCGCGGCAGTGGGCGGCGAGTAGAACCAGGACGGGCTGCCACCCTCCGGCGCCAGTCCAAAGCGGCGCGTCGAGATGATGGGTCTGGTCACACCGGATTCATTATGCCAGTCGTGCAGCCATATGCCGTGAACGCCGGTCAGCACCACATCCCAAGCCGGGCTGGTGTTGAGCATCCCCAGATAGATGACCGACCCCTGCACGGTCAGCAAATCCGGAATGCCGCCGTCACGCACCGGCACGATCTGCAGGTCATCACACGAGGGGACAGGGGTGTTGGTGACCGTCCGCGTCAGGGTAACGGTGCGCGTGATGGTGGGGGTGCGGGTGACGGTGGGCGTCTGCGTGATGGTCACCGTGGTGGTGGTGGTGGGCGTCTGCGTTTCGGTGGGGGTGAGCGTCTCGGTCGGCGGGAGGGGGGTGTAGGTATGGGTGGCAGCGATGGCAATGCCGCCGGTCAGACCGGTGACGCGCGAATTCCGGAACTTTTCCACCAGTCCCTCGCGCTCAGAGGTCAACCGCAGGGTGGGCCACCAACTGCTGAGGAAAGGCGTGATGAGCGTGTGGCGGTAGGTCAACACCACCCGCACACGGTCACCGGGACCGCCGGCATCATCCACATAGCGCAAAATGCCGCTGTTATCGCCAGCGGAAAACTCGCAATAGACCGGATATTTATACATATCCTTGGTGCCCGGGTCATAGGGGTTGTAATACTCCGGATTTGGATTGAAGCGGAAATAATCGCCATCCGGCGCTGTGATGCGGTTGGAGCACATGGTAACGTTGAAATAACCCGGCAGGCTGGGGTTGCCGCGATAATCCTGCATAAAGCCGCTGCTGACATAGGCGTTACCCAGATAACCCAGGTAATCCCCGGAGGTGGTGCTATCCGGTTCCCAGGCGATGCCGGTGGCGCCGGATAGTGCTGCCTCGCGGATCGATGGCATGCGGGCGTAGTCCTGCAACGCGGCGTTCCATATTTCTGTCACTTCCTCACCACTGACGATGAGATTAGGCGGCACTTCGCAGTCATAGCCGCCGCCTGTGGCGTCCGCCGCCTGGATGCCGGGGTACAGGTTCTCCAGTGCAGCCGCCGCCTCATCACAATAGTCCGGGTTGTAAGAGCCAGTCACGGCGTAACGCACGCCAAAGCGCGCGCCATTCTCCAACGCCAGCCAGGCTTGCATCAAGCGACCGAACTCGATGATGCCGAAGATCATCATCAGCAGGATGGGCAGCGCCAGAGCGAACTCCAACATGCTTTGCGCCGGGTGTTGCGCGCGCAAGCGGGAAACGACTTGAGAACGAAATCGCCGGATGGTGTTCATGGTCACTCTGCAATCCTGGTATAAATGCGGGTGGCGATGTCTTCGAAGATGGGCAACAGGTCCAAACCGGATGCGGCGTAATAATATTGCCCACAATCCTCACGGTGAGGGGTCAGTTGGCACGGGTCGGTGGTGCGGTCCCCATCATCCCCCACCGCTGCCATATAGCGCAGCAAATCCTCGCCGACGGTGCCGGCGCCCAGACCGATGCCGCCGCCCACCCCAATCGAATAGATCGCCAGGTCGTTGCCGGGGGGTTCGTTCAGGTTGGTGGAGTGGGTCAGCGCGGCTTCGTCCGTCATATCCAGAGCGTAATCCAGCACGCTGTAAGAAAGGTTGGGCACCGAACCATCCCAGGTGGTGCCACTTGGGCAAGTGGTCGCCGTATCATCGATGCAGTAGCGGTCTGGGAAATCGTAATCGATACAGGCGGTGGTCCAAAAACTCTGCCCGAGCGGACCGGTACAAAAGCCATTGGGATATTGCACCGGGATGTTGCCGCTGGTGGAAGGCGTATCGCTCAGGTTGACGATGCCATCGGAGAGGAACACGATCACCCACACTGCACCCGGTCGCCCATTCTGCTTGAGGATGTTGGAGGCGGTGCGTATGCCGCAGCCGGTGCAGGTCGAAAGCAGCGAAGGCACGGCAAAGGCGGTTTGCGGTCCGGCGCCGTCCGGGTCGCGCGTATTCTTGGTGATCCAGGCGCTGCCCACCACATTATCGTTCTCGCTATAGCTGCCATCGCCATCCCAATCCACCGCATCGAACTTGAAATCGTCATCACACGGGAAACCCCCATAACCCAGGTAGTTGAACTTGACGTTCTCGTCCCAGCGGTCGGAATCGAGCGTGCAGCACATGGGGTGAAAGGGGTTGATGTAACAGGGCGGCAGATTGGGGTCGGCATCCGCCCCATCGCCGTCGCGGTCCTCCGGGTTGGCAGGGTTGAACATAGGGGTGTTGCCAATACGCGACGAGATCCAATAGGGCCATAAGTAGTTGTAAGGCGGATCATCGTGCAGCAGGATGGTATCCACGGCGTTGCTGGCAGCATCCAGGTCATCGCTCAACGCCACATTCGTGCCCAGCATGTTGGGGATCGAGTGGGTTACACCGATGCTGTCAAAGGTGACCAACCCCACCTGGTCGTAGCCCTCATACAATGTAGCGATCAGCGCCTTGGCGGCTTCCTTGGCTTCGTACAGCGGATGGCAGGAATTATCCACGTTGCAACCCACCGGATGGCTGGCGTCTGCGGTGGTGCGGTCGGGGTCATAATAGCCGGCGATGTCCGGGTAACTCGGATCCAGGGTACCGATGGTATCGCTAGCCATCGATTCCGAAACATCGATCACGATCACCAGGTCCACCGGCGCAGCCTCCGCAATCGAATTGGTGCGCAGCGTGATCGAATTGAAACCCAGCAGGTGAAGGAAGTACAGTGGCGCTTGCTGCTGCGCCGCCAGCCACACCAGTTTACGCGGCGCTTCCATATTTTCGGTATCCGGGCAGCGCTGGTAGAATTGCGGCGCGCTGGTTTGCAGGTCCGTATCGCGGATGCCATCGCCGTTCAGGTCGCATACGAACACATCCAGGTCCACCGTGGTCATATCGACGTTGTGCAACGCCAGCACCTCTTCCGAAGCCTCGCTCATCAGCGCCACCCGTTCCACCATCGTCATGCCCTCGGTGCCGCGTTTGAAGTCGTTGGCAGCCGCCACCGCGGCGGAATCGACCGCGCGTTTCAGTTGTCCATAGGTGACGTAAACCGCGCCGGCATCCACTGCCAGTCCCACGAAGAAGAGCAGGACGAACAGCGAGACCGCGAAGATCACCACCACTTGCCCGCGCGGGGCAGGTTCATGGCTTGGGCGTCGCAGACGGTTGAGCAGCGGGGAGAGGCATGAGGGTATATGCATGGATTTGGATGGGGTTGGGTAAGAAGTCAGACATGATGGGAATTCCCAGTACCTGGGAGTAACAATAATAGAACTCCACCGCCACGAAACCTTTGTTGTTGGTGGAATTGAGGGACATATCGAGGTCGATGCGATCCTTGGTGTAATAAGGCTGTGTTCGCACAGGTTCACCCGCGCAATTGCGTTTGAAATTGCTGTTGTGCGCCAGGTCGGCGTCATGGTCGGAGTACGCCCAGTAGCCATCCGGCTGGGGCCAGACCGGATCCTGTACTGAGTGATCCATCACGGTATAAACGGATATTACGATATCGTCGGTCTCGGGATCGAAGACCATGTAAGGATTCAATCCGTTGCACCAATCGGTATCGGTGCAATTGGGCGACCCTGTGGGCGGCGAAAAGATGCAAGAGGTGTGGAAGTAAAAATGAAAGGGATCCGGCTGCGAACAGGAGACCGTATCCAACCCTGCCAGCGTGTACGGGTCGCGCACCGAGGCGAAGCGCGCCGCCTCGCGCGTCAGGTCCAGTACATCCAGGTATCGTCCAATGAAGATGACCACTTCCACCATGCCCAACAGCATGATCAACAGGATCGGCAACACCAACGCCAGTTCAATGAAGGATTGCGCCTTCTGCAACCGGTTCTTCCCCGCAACGGGCTGGGTTGGAGACGTGTTGATGAATGATTTGCCATCCATAGAGTCAAATCCTGATTTTACAATACCGTAGCGGAGGGTTAAAGTCAATAACCTGGCTTCAAACCTGACAAAACTGTAGTCTCGGTGAGACTTAATTTCAACAAATTCAGGACAATTGGTCCAGACAACCTGTATTTTTAATCTTTAAGCGGCAAAATCGGCAATGGCATTGCCGATTTTGGGGGCTTGACACATGCACTTCCATATTTATTATAATAATTAGAACATAATTTCGAAATCGTTATTACCAGGTGAAAGCACGGCAAGAAATGCACTCAACCCCCAAACGGTCCCGCAAGACCACCCGCGACAGCCAACGCCTGGATGTGGAGATCGCCATGATCCGGAATCTGATCGAGCGGCTGGCGCTGGAAGCCGGTCAATCCGATAACCTGCCCGACCTGGTGCGTGTCCTCAACGCCATCAGCCAGGCGAGCACCCGCCTGGCGGCGCTGCTCAAAGACAACCGCCAACTGGCGGAAGATCAGGACCTGTCTGGCGCATTGCAGTCCGCCATCAGCGAGGTGGCAGAGGAATTACGCCAGACAACGTTGCTGGAGCCTTAGACCGGATGGGGACGGGGTTTTTGCTGGCTGGCAGTGCCTGCCCCGCCTGCCGCCAACCGCTGGCAGGCTCAGTGGGATAAACCATCACTGCCCGAGCGCCGCGCCCTTGTGGCTTTCAAGACGCCGGACTCCCTGAGCCGCGCCAGACTGCCAGCCAGCACATCACAAGGAGAACGAAAGGAATGCCAACCCAATCCGAGATCAATCTGATCGCCGAACAACTGCGCCAGGCGGAGGTCAACAGCCTGCGGGCGGAGCTGCGCCACCTGCGTGAGATGACCGATGCCCGCCTCAAGCTGTTGGAGCACGCCAGCCTGGATCATGAAACCCGCCTGCGCGCCGCCACCGACGGCGTGACCAGCTTCAAGACCTGGTCCGGGCTGGCGAACGGCGGCTCGTCCATCCTGGCGCTGCTGGCGCTGGTCAAGTCCTTCTTCCTGCCATGAAAACGCATGCCCCTGACGCAACAGCAACTCTTAAAAACCGCACTGCGCGATGTGGCGCTCTTCTCGTCGCGTCTGACCGGCATCCGGCTGCGCAGCTACCAGCAAGTGGTGGCGCAGGCGGTGCTGGCGTCGGTGTTCGGCGAGCGCGGGCGCTCCTTCGTGATCATGTTCCCGCGCCAATCCGGCAAGAACGAACTGCAAGCGGGCATCGAAGCCTACCTGCTGCTGGTGCTCTCGCAGCAACCCGCCGAGATCGTCAAGGTCTCGCCCACCTGGAAGCCCCAATCGCAGAACGCCATGCGCCGGCTGGAGCGGGTGCTGCAAGCCAACCATTTGACACGCCAGTTGTGGCGCAAGGAGAACGGTTACATCTACCGCATCGGGCAGGCACGCGCCACCTTCCTTTCCGGCGCGCCGGAATCCAACATCGTCGGCGCCACCGCCTCCACCCTGCTGGAAGTGGACGAAGCCCAAGATGTACTGGTGAGCAAGTTCGACCGCGAGATTGCGCCGATGGCTGCCAGCACCAATGCCACGCGCGTCTTTTGGGGCACCGCCTGGACGGCAGCCACCCTGCTGGGGCGCGAGCTGCGGCTGGCGCGCCTGGCGCAGCAGAGCGATGGCATCCGGCGGGTCTTCACGCTCTCCGCCGAACAGGTGGCGGCGGAAGTGCCCGCCTATGGCGACTACGTGCGCGCCCAGGTGGCAATGCACGGCAGGGATAACCCCATGGTGCGCTCGCAGTACTTCTCGGAAGAGGTGGATGGCGCCGGCGGCATGTTCAACCCCGGGCGGGTGGCGCTGTTGCTGGGCGACCACCCCCGCCTGGAGCAGCCGCGCGCCGGGCACATCTACGCCGGGCTGCTGGACGTGGCTGGCGAGGACGAAAACCAGGGCAGCGTGCACACCATGCTGACGAACCCGCGGCGCGATTCCACTGCCCTGACGGTGGTGGAGGTCGACACCGCCACCCTGGCGGACGACCTGATCCGCCGCCCCACCTACCGCGTGGTGCACCGCCGCACCTGGCAGGGCGTGCGCCATGCCAGCCTGTACAGCCAACTGCGCGCCCTGGCGGATCACTGGCGCATGGCGCACCTGGTGGTGGATGCCACCGGCGTGGGGGCGGGGCTATCCGCCTTTCTCTCGCAGGCGCTGCCCGGGCGGGTCATCCCGTTCAACTTCTCCCTGCGCAGCAAATCGCAATTGGGCTGGCAGATGCTGGATCTGGTGGAACAGGGGCGCTTCAAGGAATATCACCCCCCGGATGACCTGTTCCTGCGGCAGTTGCGAGCGGTCGAATACGAGATCCTGCCCGGCGTCGGTCAGGTGATGCGCTGGGCGGTGCCCGAAGGTGCCCGCGACCCGGTCGATGGGGCGTTGCTGCACGATGACCTGGTGCTTTCGGCAGCGTTGGTGGGCGTGCTGGATTCACTGGAGTGGCACACCAGCCGTCCGGCGACTGTGCTGCCCGGCGACGACCCGCTGCGCGAGCTTGACCGCGGTTTCTAGCACCCACGAGCACAAGAAAGGAGACCTTATGATCACCCCCACACAGGGAAGCATCACCCAACATTTTGGCGAGAACCCGCAAGTCTACGCCCGCTGGGACTACCCCGGTCACAACGGGTTGGACCTTGCCGGGCAGCTTGGTCAGCCAGTGCTGGCGGTCGCCGCCGGGCGGGTCGCCAACGGTTACGAACCGGCAGGGTACGGCACCTATATCGAAGTCGATCACGGCGGCTTCTCCACCCTCTATGCCCACCTGGCATTCCGCCTGGTGAACGACGGGCAGCCAGCGGCGGCAGGCGAGGTGTTGGGCGGCTTGGGTTCCACCGGTTTTTCCAGCGGTCCACACCTGCACTTCGAAGTGCGCATCCCAGGACAGGGCGCGCCCGGCTATCGCCGGCACCAGGTGGACCCGCTGCCCTACCTGCAGGGCGAAAAGTCCCTGCCGGCGCTTGGCAGCCCAGAGGGGGAAGCGCCAGAGGTGGTGACCGGGCGGGTGCTGTGTCGCTCCTTGCTGGTGCGCTCGCGCCCCAGCACCCAGGGCGCCGTCGTCAGCCGGCTGGCTCATGGCGACGAGATTGCCCTGCACGCACTGACCGCCGTGTGGGCGCAGATCGGGCGCGGGCGCTATGTGGCGCTGCGCTATGACGGCGAAGAGCTGGTCGCGCTGGACGCGGACGGGCTGCAACGGCTATCCGCCGCCGGGAGGGGCGCATGACGCTCTGGAGCCGCATCTTCAAACCCGAACGTGCCGCGCCAGCCCAACGCGCCCGCTTCTCGCAACCGGAGGAGACCGAAGCCACCCTGGCGCTGGGCGCTTCGCTCTTCGGCGGCTCGCCGCGCGACCGTCTGAGCTACAGCCGCCAGGAGATGCTGGCGGAATGCCTGCTGGCGTGGCGCATCAACCCGCTGGCGCGCCGCCTGGTGACGCTGACCTCGCAATATGTCATCGGCGACGGACTCAAGATCACCTGCAAACACCCCGCCACCAACAACTTCATCCACCAGGTCTGGCAGCACCCGCTCAACCGCCTGGCAACCCGCACGGTGGACTGGTGCGACGAACTGACCCGCAGCGGCAACCTGTTCATCCTGGTCAGCACCGACGGCGGCGGCATGTCCTACCTGCGGGCGGTGCCGGCGGCGGAGATCGATTCCATCACCAGCCGCCCCAACGACATCGAGCAGCCGCTGCTGTTCCAGCCCAGGGCGGGTGCGGGCGAGCCGCTGATGTTGAAACCGCCCCCCTACCGTGCTTACGACCCAGCTAACGACCCGCAGCCTTTTGCGCCGGTCATGCTGCATTACACCATCAACCGACCGGTAGGCGCGCAGTGGGGCGAATCGGACCTGGCGCCGGTGCTACGCTGGCTGAGCCGTTACGCCAACTGGCTGGAAGACCGCGCCCGCCTGAACCGCTTCCGCAATACCTTCGTGTATGTCGTCAGCGGGCGCTTCACCAGCGAACGCGAGCGCCAGGAGCGCCAGCGCGCGTTGCACCAGGCGCCGCCCACCCCCGGCGCCATCCTGGTGAAGGACGATTCGGAACACTGGGAGGTGCTGGCGCCCAAGCTGGAAAGCGACGAAGCCGCCGCCGATGGGCTGGCGCTCAAAAAGATGATCGCTGCCGGCTGCGGTGTGCCGCTGCACTTCCTGGCGGAGCCGGAAAGCGCCACCCGCACCACCGCCGAGGCGGCGGGCGGTCCCGCCTACCGCGCCTTCGAGCAGCGCCAGCAGTACTTCACCTGGTTGGTGGCGGATATTTTGAACGTCTGCATCCGCCGGCGCCGGCTGGTGTTGGGGGCAGTCCGGGGCAGCCCTTCGCCCGAAGCCGATGTGCACGTGCACGGCGCCGATATCTCGGCGCGCGACAATGCCTCATTGGCAGGCGCGGCGGCGGACATGGCGCCGGTGCTGTGCATGCTGCGCGACCGCTGCCTGATCGACGATGAGGAGTTCCTGCGGCTGCTTTACCGCTTCAGCGGCGAGGCGCTCGACCCCGCCGAGATGCTGGCGCGCGCCGCCGCCCCGCCGACGCCAGCCACCCCGGCTGTCAGCCCGGAGGCATCCCGATGACCGCCACCAACCTCACACCTGCGTTCAAGGAGGGCAGCATGCAGACCCATCAAGCGCGCATCCGCTTGCAGCAGGCGCTGCCCACCGGCGAGCCGCCCATCGCCGGGCAGCCAGGGGGCGCCTTCGAGATCCTCGCCATCACCGCCGGCGAAGGCAACGGCTGGCATTTCCCCGCCGCGGTGCTGCAGGAATCGCTGCCGTTGTGGCAAGGCGCAGAGTGCTTCATCGATCACGCCTGGCGCGGGCATTCGCTGCGCGACCTGGCGGGCGTGCTGACTGAAGTCCACTACGACCCGCAGGCGCAGGGCATCCAGGCGCACTTGCAGCCCTTCGGTCCCGCCGCCGCCCTGCTGGAGGAAATGGGGCGCGCCATGTTGAATGCGCCAGTCGCCCCGGCGGTTGGTTTTTCCGCCGATATCTTGTTCAGCGCCGAAGGACAGCGAGTGGCGCGCATCCTGCGGGTTTTCTCGGTCGACCTGGTGATCGACCCGGCTCGCGGCGGCACCTTCATGCGGGCGCTCAATTCACAGTGGGCGGGCAGCCCGCCCGCCCTACGAAAGGAGAATACCATGCCACACGAAACGCCCACCCAAAGCCCCGACCCCGGGGCGCTGCAACAGGCGGTCAACGCGGAACTGGAAAGCGCCCAAAGCCTGCGGCAGCAACTGTGCGCCAGCCTGCTGGAAAGCGCGCTGGCGGTCTCCAACCTGCCGGCGCCCGCCGCCAACCAGGTGCGCCAGCGCTTCAGCGGGCGAGCCTTCGACCCGGCTGATCTGAACAGCGCCATCGAGGAGACGCGCGACCTGGTGAGCGCCCTGACCGCCGGCGCGGTGGTGCAGGGTCCCGGGCGCCTCTCCGCCATGCACAGCAGCGAGGAGCAGTTCACCTCCGCCGTGCACGACCTGCTGGGCGCGCCGCGCCCACAGGGGCTGGAAGGCGTGCAGCCGCACCGCCTGGGCGGCATCCGCGAACTCTATACCCTCATGACCGGCGACATCGAGTTCCGCGGCACGCTCGACCCCCAACGCGCCCTGTTTGCCACCCCCAACACCAGCGCCAACCTGCCGGGCGTGCTCAAGAACGCCCTCAACAAGCTGGTGCTGCTGCATTGGGAGGAACTGGGGCGCGCCGGCTACCGCTGGTGGGAGCCGGTGGTGCAGGTGGAGCACTTCAACTCGCTGCAAGCGCTCACCGGCGTGCTGGTGGGCGAGGTGACCGTGCTGCCCACCATCGCCGAGGGCGCCGCCTACACCGAACTGGAGGTCAGCGATTCGCCCGAGACCGCCGCCTGGACCAAGTACGGCGGCTATATCGGGCTGACGCTGGAGATGTTCGAGCGTGACGAGACCCACAAACTGCGCCAGTACCCGCGCAAACTGGCGTCCGCCGGCTTGCGTCGCATCTCCAGCCTGGTGAGCGCGGTCTTCACCGCCAACGGCGCGGTGGGTCCGGTCATGGCGGATACTTACAACGTCTTCGACGCCTCCCATCACGCCAACCTGGGCACCGCCGCGCTCTCCGGCGCAGCCTGGGAAGCCGCCTCGCAAGCCATCTATGAACAACCCATGGTGGTCGCCGCGGGCGGAGAGGCGCCCGTGCTGGCGCTGGACGCGCGCTACCTGCTGGTGCCGCGCGAGCTGCGCCTGACCGCCATGCGCATCCTCTACCCCACCTGGGAGCGTGAAGCCAACATCGTCTCGGAGAACTTGCAGCGCGGGCAGTTCGGCGATGTCATCACCGTGCCCGAATGGAGCGACGCCAACAACTGGGCGGCGGTCGCCGACCCGCGCCTGGCACCGGGCATCATCCTGGCGGAGCGCTTCGGCGTAATGCCGGAAGTCTTCATCGCCGATAACGAACTGAACGGCGCGCTCTTCACCAACGACCAGTTGCGCATCAAAGCGCGCCACTGGCTGGCGGTGCTGGTGGCAGACCACCGCCCGCTCTACAAAGCCAACGTGGCTTGATCGACCCGCATCGAACAACGAGAAAAGGAGAAAAATCGTGAACACCCTCTTGACTTCCCGCAAATTCTGGTTCACCGCCCTGGCGCTGCTGGTGGTGGTGATGCAGGCATTCATCCCCACCTTCGAGATCGATCAGGAGAACGCCGCCGCCCTGTTGGTGGTGATCGTCTCCTACCTGGTGGGCGTTTCGGTCGACCCCGGACCGGGCGGCTGGCGCGGTGTGCTGCGCTCGCGCAAGTTCTGGAGCGCCGTGGTTGGGCTGCTGATCATCCTGCTGGATGGCTTCGGTCTGGCGCTGCCCTTCGAACTGACCGCGGAGCAGTTGATCGCATTGGCGGTCACCATCGGCGGCTATATCACCGCGGTCGCGCTGGAAAAGCCCAAAGGGCTGCCCCAGCCGGCGCGCTGAACCGGCGCCCGCGTTGATCTTGGTGAGCGAAGCGACTCCAAACCATCCCGCGCCTGCCTTCGCTTCGCTCACCGCCCTGCACAACCTGTGGATAACCCGCCGTTTTCTGTGGATAACCCGGCATTCCCTGTTGATAACTGTCGATATTTTCTGGATAAAAGTGAGGAAAACCCATGAACATCTTCGAGATTGCGCGCGGGCTGGCTGGCGAGGGGGTGCTTTCCTGCCGGCGGCGCGCCGATGGCAGCCTGGTCGTCATCAACGCCCGCGGGCAGAAGGTGATCTACCCCGCCGATGTGGTGGCGGCGCTGGCGGAAAAACTGGCTGCCGTCTCACCCCGGCGCCGCAAAACCGGCAAGCGCGCCGGGCGCTGAGGAGCACGTTATGCCCACCCCCGGAAAGGACTGCGACATCACCCTGGCACACCCGCTGGTCAACGGCGGCGAGCCGGTCGGCTTCATGCTGCACCCCGCCAACCAACTGATCGGACCGGAGGTGCGCATCCATCACGAGGTCTACACCGACGCGCTGGCGCAGCACTTCGACGTGCGCCACCTGTGGTTCGACGTGCTGATCGCCGACGAGTTGTTGGCGCCGGATGGCAGCCGCCTGGCGGGCGCCGCCAGCCAAATGCTGGCGCACCTGACAGCCATCGCTGCCGCGCACACCAACATCGCTCTCGATACCCGCCTGGGCGTCATTTCGGGGCTTTCTGCCCTGCAACATGCCCTCATCTATTCCATCCGCCACGACCACACCGTCATCACCGTGCACCTCACCACCCACTCGGCGAACTTCCAGCCTGCCAACCCTGCCTACTACTTCGCTTCGGTCTGGCAGGCGGCGGATTACAGCGGCGAGATGGATTGGAATAATTCCTATTGGAGGTAGGAGCATGAACTACCCTTTGTCTTCCGATGTCAGCGCCGGGCAGCCCACCGCCGCCAGCCACTATAACAACCTGCGCGCCGATGCCCTGCGCCTGGGTCAATCCGCCGGCGATGCGGTCAACCTGGGCGACCTGCTTTCAGATTATCAAAGCCATCTGTCGATCGAATACCTTGCCACCAACCGCCTGCGTGTGCCGGCATCCGCCGCCGAGCCAGTGGCGTTGGTGATCGGCGGGGCGCCGCTGCGAGCCACCGCCAATGTGGACCTGCCCGCCGGGCGATTCTCCGGCGCGCCCGCCACCTGGTACATCTTCGCCGTGCAAACCGCCGGCAGTCACGCCTTCAGCCTGGAGGTCAACACTTCGCCGGAGGGCGCTGCCAACAAGCGCCTGATCGGTTCGGTCTACTTCGACGGCGATGATCTGATCCAGGACAGCATCCGCACCCGCCAGGCGGCGCATATCGCCGACCTGCTGGCGCTGGCGTACGCCCAGCGCTGCGATGGTCGCCTGACGTTCGCCAGCGGCGCGCCCGTGCCGGGCACGGATATCACCGCCGCCGGCACGCTGTATTTCACGCCCTATCACGGCAACCGCGTCAGCCTGTACAACCCGCTCACCGGCTGGGGCTTGCGCACCTTCGACGAACTATCGATCTCGCTCGCCGCCCTCTCCGCTGGCGAGATGGCAGACGTGTTCATCCATGATGAAGGCGGCGCGCTGGCGCTGCAATTGGAAGCGTGGTCCACCCCCAACGCCCGCGCCGCTGCGCTCACCCGCCAGGACGGGGTGCTGGTCAAGTCGGGCGCGGCGGGCTGCCGCTACCTGGGCACGCTCTACGCCAACGGCAGCGGCACCGGCGAGGACAGCCAAGCCAACCGCCTGCTATGGAACTGCCGCAACCGCGTGGCGCGCAAACTGCTGCGGCAGGAGACGACCGATTCCTGGAGTCACACCGCCGCCACCTGGCGTCCGTTCAACAACGATGTCGCCAACCGCTTCATGTTCGTCGCCGGGCTGGTGGAGGACGCCTTCAGCATCAGCGCCGTGGGCATGTCCTCCAACGCATCCTCCACCAATCGCTACCTGGGCATCTGCGACAAGGACGGCTCGGATTACGTCCTGCGCCCGGCTGCGCTTTCTGCCATCGGCGCCACCCAGAACCGCATCAGCATGGTCGCGCAGTGCGTCGACCTGCCGGCGCTGGGTCTGAACACCCTCTACCTGGGCGAATACGGCGCCTCCGGCACCACTTTCTACGGCGATTACAGTGTTCCCGGTCAGTTGCAATGCGGCGGGAGCGGTCTATGGTACGCCTAGGGGAGGAGGAACGATGAGCGACCTGGCTGAATTCATCACCCGCCTGCGCCAGACCCTGGGCGACCCGGCTGGCGAACGCTACGGCGAGAGCCTGCTGGCGGAGGCGCTGCGCAAGGCGCTGGCAGGCTACGACCAGGCGGCGCCGCTGGTGCGCATCCAGGATGTGATCTTCGCCGGCGATGGGCGGCAGCAAGCGCTGGCGGGGCTGGGCGGTCTGCTCAGCCTGCAACAGGTGGTCTATCCATACGTCGACGAAAACTCCCCAGCCACCCACGCCTACACCTGGTACTGGCTGGACGGGGTGGCAGTGTTGGACCTGAGCACCCGCGCCGCCCCACGGGCTGGCGAAACGGCGCGGCTGACCTTCAGCGCCCGCAACACCATCGCCGGGCTGGATGGCGCCGCCGAAACCAGCCTGCCGGCAGAACACGACACCGCCCTGGTGGAGGGCGCCGCGGCTTTTGCGCAAATGATGCGCGCCCTCAGCATCAACGAAGCCTACAACAACCGCAACACGCAACTGGACCTGTTGGCAGAATCGCGCCGGCGGCTGGAGTCGTACGAGGAGATGCTGCGCCGCATCGGTCGCCTGGCGTTCACCCCGCCCGGCGCGTTCGCCGCCGGCGGCTGGCGCCTGGACCGCTGGGATGGCATCCGGTCATAGACGCCCCGTCATCCTGAGGCTACTGCCCTCCGACATCCTGAGGCTGCGTATCACAATCACCGTCATCCTCAGGCTGCTGCCCCCAGTCATCCTGAGGCTGCGTATCACAATCACCGTCATCCTGAGGCTGCGTAGCAGCCGAAGGATCTCCCAGGTCGAGGCGGGGAAGCCAGCCCGTCCGTCATTCTGAGGACGGGCTGGCTTCTGAGAATAAGTCAACAACACCCCACACCCCATCATCTTGACGGCTACTGTGCCCCACCTCCCGTCATCCTGAGGCTGCGTATCACAATCACCGTCATCCTGAGGCTGCGCAGCAGCCGAAGGATCTCCCAGGTCGAGGCGGGGAATATCCTTCGCGCACTGCCCGCCCTCAGAATGACGGATTGGTAAACTCCCAAGCGTATCAATCCCAATCCAGACTCAAATCTCTCCACCGGGGATTAGTAGTCGTTATCAATGCAATCTTCTTTTCCCTCCTCCAACCCTTGATCTGTTTTTCACGAATGATTGCATCTTCTATGGACTCGAATTGCTCAAAATACACCAAATATTTGATGTTATATTTTGCCGTAAAGCCCGGAATCAATTTCTCCTTATGTTGTTGAACACGTCCATATAGATCTGATGTGACTCCTGTGTATAGGATCTTCGTCCTGCTGGACATGATATAGGTATATCCGCCTTTATTCATCACTGATAATCATATCCGCAATGTCTATAATAGACATAATTGAAACGCGATGCTTAAGACACTTGGCTCTACACACCCGTCATCCTGAGGCTGCGTAGCAGCCGAAGGATCTCCCAAGCCAAGGCGGGGAATATTCTTTGCGCACCGCCTGCCCTCAGAATAACAGATAGGCTGGCTGATCAGACGGCAACCAACACCCCACACCCTGTCATCTTGACAGCTACTGTGCCCCACCTCCCGTCATCCTGAGGCTGCACAGCAGCCGAAGGATCTCCCAGTTTGAGGTGGGGGAAATTCTTCGCGCACTGCCCATCCTCAGAATGACGAATAGGGCTGGCTTCTGAGAATAAGTCAACAACACCCCACACCCCGTCATGGTTGAGGTGGAGGAGATCCTTCGGGCACCGCGTGCCCTCTTGACAAATTAGAACTTTTGTACTATATTATATTAAGGGCTTCCTCCCAAATCCATCCTCACCCTCGCACCTTGACATCCCTCATACCCTCCTGCCGCCCAGGTCTATTCGTTTCATTCGTTCCTTAATCCGGCACCCCGAAACGAATACCGCGAATTGTTTCTCAATACCGGCGCCCCAAAAACAATTCCCGCAGCGCGCCACCTCACCAATCCGTCATTCTGAAATGCCAGGACCTTCGGAAGGTTCAAGAGCATTCGCCACCCGTCCCTATGATCTCTCCGCGCCTCTCCGATCTCTTTGTGAAATCCCCCTTTCCAAAGGAGATCGCCACACCGCCTGCGCTCCTCGCGAAGAAACATAATCCGTGGAAGTGTGAACCTGCCCAATTACCCCGCATGTTATAATCCCCAACACACCCAACGAGGAAAAATGCTCAATCTCTCCCCCGCCACACTCATCACCCGCATCATCACACTGGTCATCGCCTTTTCGGTGCACGAATTCGCCCACGCCTGGAGCGCTACCCAACTCGGCGACGACACCCCGCGCCTGAACGGGCGCCTGACGCTCAACCCGCTGGCGCACCTGGACGTGATGGGCTCGCTGATGCTGCTGGTGGCGGGCTTCGGCTGGGCAAAGCCGGTGCCGGTCAACGCCTACGCGCTGATGCGGCGCTCGCCCGCGGGATTGATGCTGGTTTCGCTGGCGGGACCGCTCGCCAATCTGTTGATGGCGATCCTCGCCGCCGTACCGCTGCGCCTGAACCTGTTCCCCGCCAGCTATAGCAGCGGGCTGCTGCCCACCCCCTACAGCTTCCTGTTGGAGTTCATGGTCATCAACCTGCTATTGATGCTGTTCAACCTGATCCCACTGGCGCCGTTGGACGGCGAAAAGGTTGCCACCTACTTCCTGCCCGCCCGCTGGGCGCGCAGTTGGGATAGCATCCGCCCATACAGCCCGCTCATCCTGATGGCGCTGATCTTCGTGCTGCCGATGGTGGGCGTCGATGTCATCGGCTGGATCATGCGCCCTGCCATGAACAGCCTGATCACCCTGTTGATAGGAGCCTGACATGACCGTTCAATTGACCGTCATCGGTTGCAACCGGCTGGGCACCTCGGTCGGGCTGGCGCTGGCTGGCGAAACCGCCCAACTAAAGCGCGTCGCGCACGACCCCAACCCCACCCTGGCGCGCGCCGCCGAGAAGATGGGCGCCTTCGACAAAGTGACGCTCAACCTGCACAACGCCGTCGCAGATGCCGATATCGTCCTGCTGGCGCTGCCGCTGGCGCAGGCATGGGAAACGCTGGAAACGATCGCGCCAACCCTGAAGGAAGGCTGCCTGGTGCTGGATACTGCCCCCGCCCGTGTTGCTTCGTTGGCTGCCGCCGCCCGGGTGCTGCCCGCGGGACGGCACTTCGTCACCTTCACCCCCACCCTCAGCCCCGATACGCTGATGTCACCCGACCTGGACCAAAAAGCCGCCTCGGCGGAACTATTCAAGAACAGTCAGGTGTTCCTCTCCGGCGCGCCCGGCACCGAAGGTGAAGCGATCAAACTGGCTTACGACCTGGCGGTACTGTTGGGCGCGCGTCCCTTCTTCGCCGACCCCTACGAGACGGATGGTTTGTGGGCTGGCACCCACCTGCTGCCACAGTTGACAGCAGCCGCCCTGGTGGATACCGCCACCACACAGCCCGGCTGGTCCGACGCCCGCCGCGTTGCCGGCGCCGAATTCGCCATCGCTTCTGCGCCGCTGCTCTTCATGGAAGCAGAGCAACCCGCCGATGTCCCCTGGGAGCAGCGCGAGAACCTGACCCGCCTGCTGGATGACTACATTGCCTCGCTGCATGACCTGCGCAAGGCACTGAGCGCCGGCGACCCGCAAGCGCTGGGAGAATGGCTCGCCAATGCCGCCGCCGCCCGTGAGACATGGCTGGCGCAACGCCACACATCCGATTGGGACCCCAAATTCTCCCAGACCGAAATCCCATCGAGCGGCGAGATGCTGGGCAGATTGGTTGGCATCCGTCCCAAGAAGAAGAAAGCATGAGCGTCTTCTGCTACATCGTCGAGTGCGCCGATGGCACCTACTACACCGGCTGGAGCACCGACCCCGACCGCCGTGCGCGGCAGCACAACCGCGGCGCCGGCGCGCGCTACACCCGCACCCGCCGCCCGGTGCGCCTGATCTACGTGGAGCCCCAGCCGGACCGCGCCGCCGCCCTGAAACGCGAACGCCGGCTGAAGCAGATGACCCACCAGCAGAAATCCGACCTGGCACACTGCCAGCCGAGCGCCAGCTCACCCACCGACCCGGCATGACCGCCCGCAGGGGGCATATCGTATGAGCGCGACCAAGATCCTCACCATCCACTCGCCCGGGCGGGTCAACCTTTTGGGCGAACACGTCGATTACAACGACGGCATGGTGCTGCCTGCCGCCATCGACCGGCGCGTCACGCTGCGGGCGCGCGCCATCGGCAGACGCATTGTGCGTCTGCGCGCCGAGGACCTCAACGCCGAGACCGCCTTCGACCTCGATCACCTGGACGACAAAGTGGACGTCAACGGGCTGCCGTTGCCCGCCTGGGCGCGTTACCCTGCCGGGGTGGCATGGGCGGCGCGCCGGGACGGGTTGGAAGTGCGCGCGGTCGAGGCGACCTTCACCTCCCAGATCCCGATGGGCGCCGGGGTAAGCTCCTCCGCCGCGGTGGAAGTGGCATTCGCCCTGCTGTGGGACAAGCTGGCTTGCTGGGGGCTGGCGCGCATGGCGCTGGCGCAACTGTGCCTGCGCGCCGAACAGGATTACGTCGGTGTGCGCTGCGGCATCATGGATCAGTTCGCTTGCGCCTGCGGCGTGGCAGAGCATGCTCTGTACCTCGACACGCGCAGCCTGGAATGGCAGCCGCTGCCGCTGCCATCCGGGGCTACCATCATCATCGCCGATTCGGGCGTGCGGCGCGCGCTGGCGGATTCCGCCTACAACCAGCGCCGGCAAGCGTGCGAGCAGGCGGTGCACCTGCTACGAGCCAGCCTGCCGGGTCTGCGCGCCCTGCGGGATGTTTCCCCGGCGCAACTGGACCAACTGCACTCCCTGCTGCCGCCCATAGTCGCCCGGCGTGCCCGCCATGTGGTGACGGAATGCGAGCGCGTGCGCCAGGCGCTGAACTGCCTGCAGCGGGGCGATGCGGCAGGCTTCGGCGCGTTGATGTTCGCAGGGCACGCCTCGCTGCGCGACCTGTACGAGGTCAGCACGCCGGAACTGGACACGCTGGTGGCAATCGCCGGCGCGTTGCCGGGCTGCTGGGGTGCGCGCCTGAGCGGCGCTGGCTTTGGGGGCTGCACCGTCAACCTGGTGGCAGAGGCAGCGCCGGCGGAATTCATGGAAAGATTATGCGCGGGGTACGCGCGCCAGACCGGGCGCGAGGCGACGGTGTACCTGTGTCACGCCAGCGCCGGCGCGCAGGTGGTGGATTGATTTCACGAGATGCTTCCCCCTGTAAGGACTTCACACTTCGTTCAGTATGACGAAATCGACGATGGTAGAGATACCCCCATGCTCTGCGGGGGGAGGAATCCAAACCCTTGGACTCCAAGTCCAAGTTTGATTACATCAGAAATTGATGCTTCCCGGAGATCAATCGGTGAAGACCGGCAGGTGACCCAGCGAGATGATCTGCGCCCATTTGGCGCGCTCGCCCTCGGTGAAGATGGCGGCTTCGGCTGCCACTTCTGCACCGGCTTTCTGCAACAGCATCTGCATGCCCTGCAGGGTCGAACCGGTGCTGATGACATCATCGACGATGATCACCTTGCGCCCCTTCATCATCACGCGGTCCTTCTCGTCCAGGTAGAGGGTTTGCGGCTCACCCGTGGTGATCGAGAGCGTCTCGGCGCTCAACGCTTCGCCCATATAGGGTTTATAGGTCTTGCGCAACACCACGTAGGGTTTCTTGGTCTCCACTGCCAGCATGTGCGCCAGCGGCACCGATTTGGTCTCGGCAGTGACGATGACGTCAAAATCAATGCCTTGCAGTTTCTCCGCCAGCCCGCCGGAACAGGCTGCCACCAGTTCGGTATCCCCCAGAATATTGAGGATGGCAATGCGCAGCCCGGGTTTGATCTCGAACAGCGGCAGTTCGCGCTTTACTCCGTAGAGTTCCACCGGATACGTTTCCCGATTGACCATGTTCGCTTCTCCAGACCGAAAAATGTTCAAGTTACAAGGACAAGTTTATCACAAGATGACGCACGGGCATCACGTCTTACTCATCAAACGCCTGACGCTTCGCCAAACGCTGCTGGGCGGTGCGCAGGCAGGCTGCCAGCATATCCACCTTCACCGGCTTGCTGATATAGTCATCCATCCCCATCGCCAGGCAGCGCTCACGGTCACCCTCCAGCGCGTTGGCGGTCATGGCGATGATCCACGGCTGCCGCTCGGGCGCAAAGGTGCGCCGGATGTGTTGCACGGTCTCTTCGCCGTCCATCCCCGGCATCTGGAGGTCCATGAAGATGATAGGGTAATCCCGCTGTTCGAGCGCCGCCAGGACTTCGTTGCCGTTCACCACCACGTCCACGGCGTAACCCAGTTTCTCCAGCATACGCTGCGCCACCCGCTGGTTGACCAAATTGTCCTCCGCCAGCAGCAAGGTGACCGGGCTGCCCGGCGCATTCAACGAGTCCGGCTGGCTGACCAACCCGGGTTCTGCTTGCTCCAACTCCAACAGCGGACGAACCGGGATCAGGCTGGAGATGGCATCGAACAGGGCGGAAGCTTTGACCGGTTTGGACAGCATCACACACGGCTGCAACGCCGCGGGCGCCGCCGCGCGGTTGCCCAGCGACGAAAGCAGGATGATGGGAAACTTCAGCGGCGGGCGTTGATTGCGGATCTCGTGCACCAGTGCGTACCCATCCATACCCGGCATGTGTACATCCACGATCGCCAGGTCGAAGGTGCGCCGGCGCAGCACCTGCAACGCCTCGGCGCCGGAAGCAGCCTGTTCCACCACGATGCCCCACTTTTGCGCCAGGTTCACCAGCACCTGGCGGTTGGTCTTGTGATCATCCACCACCAGCAAGCGCTTGCCTTCCAGTTGATCGCTGGTCGCCCAGATCGGCAGCGTGTCAACCCCCACTGGCAGCACACGGATGGTGAAGTGGAAGGTAGAGCCTTTCCCGGGCACGCCCTCGCTCTCCACCCACATGCGCCCGCCCATCATCACGGTGAGGCGATGACTGATGGCTAACCCCAAGCCGGTGCCACCGTACTTGCGCGCGGTAGAAACATCCGCCTGGCTGAAGGATTGGAACAAGCGACTCATATGACTGCGCTGAATGCCGATGCCGGTATCCTGCACCCAGAAATGCAAGGTGGTCAGACCGCTATCCGAATCCAACCCATCGGATGTCAGGCGGATCGAGACTTCTCCCGCATCGGTGAACTTGATGGCATTGGAGACCAGGTTGACCAGAATCTGCCGCAGGCGGGTGACATCGCCGATGACCGCCGGCGGAACGGAGTCATCCACCAGGTATGACACTTCCAGGTTCTTGCGGTTGGCGCTGGGGGTCATCATATCCAGCACGTCCTCAATGCAGGCGACCGGTTGGAAGGGATTCTCCTCCAGCTCCAGTTTGCCCGCCTCCATCTTGGAAAAATCGAGGATGTCGTTGATGATCGCCAGTAACAAGTCGCCGCTGGTGCGAATGGTCTCCAGGTATTCGCGCTGCTCGCGCGTGAGGGGCGTATCCAGCAACAGGCTGGTCATACCAATGACGCCGTTCATGGGAGTGCGTATCTCGTGGCTCATGTTCGCCAGGAACTCGGTCTTGGCTTTGGCAGCGGCTTCCGCCTCACGGCGGGCTTTCTGCGCTTCCTCCAAGAGCCAGATCTTCTGCAGCGCGATCGCCATGTGGTCGACGAAGGTGGATGCCAGCGCAGCGTGCTCCTCGGTGAACTGGTTGGGGCGCCGGTGGTCCAACGTGACCACACCGACCACCCGCCCGAAGATACGGATGGGTACACCCATCCAGGCGCGGGTGCCGCGGTGCGGCGGGCGTTTGAAGGCGGCATATTCCTTGGGCGCATCGGTGAGGATGAGGGATTTCGCTTCACGGATGACGCGATAGTTGGGCGAATCAGCGTCCCTCGAGACCGGTATACGAACATGCAGCAGTTCATCGGGATGTTTGAAACCGCGCACCGCCACGATATGCAGGTCCTGCTCACGGATCAATTGAACCGAAGCGGTGGTTGCCGGCAGAACTTTCATCATCTCCGCCAGGATGCGTTCGCCGGCGTCCTGCAGATCGAGCGCCATCGTCACCACCTCGGCAGCGTTGCGCAGGGTGTCCGCTTTCTGAATGGCGCGGTTCAGCTCGGTAATATCTACGAAGGTCCAAACCGCGAAGCCATCCAATTGCAGGAAGTGCAGTTCGATATCACGGTGGCTGCCGTCCTTGCGGACGAACGGCAGAAGTGCACCGCCGCTATCGCGGCACGATTCGCGCCCGGAACGCGTCAAGCTGCGCAGGGTATCCACGGCGCGCCGGTGCACCTCTGCGCCGGGGAAAACGCGTTTCTGCCAGGCTTTCAGGTCGCGCACTTCCTCCAGGGTATAGCCGGTCATTTCGATGAAGGTATGGTTGATATAGTCCGCTCGCGCTGGGTCAGCACTGGTAACCAGGGTCGCCAGGGGAATCTCCTCGACGATCTGGCGGAAGCGCTCCTGACTGGAGCGCAAGGCTTCCTCCGCCAGCACTTTTTCAGTCACATCGATGCTGAGGATGATGGTCAGGTTATGCTCACCTCGCTCGTCACGCAGTGGCACGAGCAGCGTATTGAGCAGCCGGGTTTCGCCATCCGGACGCAGG
>JABLXM010000030.1 GCA_013177815.1 Anaerolineae bacterium
GCCGCATTGGATTCGATCTTATCGAATGGACCATTGGATATCAATGTTAAAGTTATTTTCGAAGGGGAAGAGGAGATTGGCTCGCCCAATCTCGAAGCCTTCATACAAGAGAACCGGGAGCTGCTTGCATGTGACATCATATTAAATCCTGACACCGGCATGATGGACAGAAATACGCCGACCATCACTTTCGGCTTGCGGGGCATTGCATATTTTGAAATTCGTCTGCACGGACCAGTGCGAGATCTTCACTCAGGTTCTTTTGGTGGCATCATTCATAATCCAGCGCAGGTATTATGTGAGTTGATCGCCGGTATGCATGACGAATTCGGCAGAATTACCTTGCCAGGTTTCTATGATAAGGTGATTCCGCTATCTGCAGGGGAACGCGAGGAACTTGCGAGAATACCGCTAAGCGATGCTGTTTACAAGGAGCAGACCGGAGTCACCGGCTTTTGGGGCGAAGCGGGTTACTCAAATATCGAGCGGGTTGGCGCGCGCCCAACACTTGAAGTAAATGGGCTGCTTTCCGGCTATACCGGTCAAGGGTCAAAAACGGTCATACCTGCATACGCCATGGCGAAAATATCGATGCGTCTTGTGCCCAACCAAACACCGTCGGACGTACATACCATGTTAAACGAATATCTGACCAACACAGTGCCGGATACGGTACGGTGGGAATTGATCCCACTCAATAGTGGGGAACCCAGTTTATCGCCAATTGATACTCCCGCCGTCAATGCGATGGCTGAAGCACTGGAGAACATTTGGGGGACTCGCCCAATTTTTAAACGTGAGGGCGGCAGCATCCCGGTAACTGCAATCTTCCAAAAAGCATTGAATTCGGAATCAGTTCTTACAGGTTTTGGATTGCCCGAAGATAATATCCATTCACCGAATGAACACCTCCACATCCCTACGTGGCGGTGTGGCACACAAGCATTGATCCATTTCTTTCTCAATATCTCTGATTTACAGGTAGTGTCTAAATGAGTGCAACCGAACGAATGCCATCATATGGAGGGCAAGCACTAATCGAAGGCGTTTTAATGCGCGGCGCCAATGTGGTCGCAGCAGCCATGCGCGCACCCGACGGTAAGATCTTCGTTCAGCAGGAACGCCTATCCGGCATCTATCAATCTTCCATTCGAAAAATTCCGTTCCTTAGGGGTTTGATCATTCTTTGGGATTCACTGGTTCTTGGCACCAAGTTTCTAACCGCGTCTGCAAACGTACAAACCGGAGAAGATGAAAAGATAGAGGGGCTCCCACTCTATGCGACACTAGCTGTATCTTTCTCAATAGCAATAATATTTTTTGCTATTATTCCGGCTGTCCTGGCTCAGGTGTTCGAGCAACATATTTTTCAGAATGTGTTGGTCGGGAATCTTGTTGAAGGCATTATCCGATTAATCATTGTCATCTGTTATATCTGGCTGATTGGAAAAATGCCTGATATCCAGAGGGTATTTGCCTACCACGGCGCTGAACATAAGACCATCAATGCGTACGAAAGTCGGGCAGAATTAAAACCCGAGGTCGTGAAGAACTTTTCATTGGAACATCCGCGCTGTGGTACATCATTTATCTTGACGCTGGTGTTTGTATCAATCATTGTATTTGCCTTCATTGGCTCACAAACCATTATTATGCGATTGGTCACCCGCGTCATCCTGCTTCCCGTAATTGTTGGATTTGCATATGAATACATCCGGTTTGCTGCCAGCCATCTTGATAATCCGATTATAAGAACGATGATCAAACCCAACTTGCTGTTACAACGGTTGACAACCCGGGAACCGAGCATCGATATGCTTGAAGTTGCAATCCAGGCATTCAATACAATGAAAACAGAGGAAGAACAAATACAGCAGGGAAGAATTGCGGTGTAACTAAATTGAAAAGTTGGCAAACACTTGCGATCGGAATATTAATAGGGTTCGGTTTTTCCTCATTGGTGTTGTTGATTGCCCAGCAACCAAGCGGGGATCCATTGGAATTGCTACCCCAGCCCACCCTAGCCCCCATCCAGGTGCATGTAGACGGTGCGGTTATAAATCCCGGCATGTATTCACTATTGCCTGGCGCTCGCGTTGCAGACGCGATAACCGCCGCCGGCGGTTACTCAGATGATGCAGTTGGTCATGTCGTCAATCCAGCGCGACAGATAAGTGATGGCGAGATGATCGTCATTCCAAGTATCGACGAGCAACTTGCCATCCCTGAATCGCGAGCCGGTTCGGAATTGGTCATCGATAGTCCTGTTAATATCAACACGGCAACCCCAGAACAATTGCAACGACTGCCTGGTTTGGGACCGGTAAAAGCGGCTGCTATAATAGACTATAGACAACAACATGGACCTTTTCAATCCATCGAAGACCTTAAAGAAGTTCCCGGCATTGGCGATGGCATCATAGAAGATATCAAGAATTGGATCGTGTTCTACTAGCATGGTGGAGATTGACAATGTTGAAATCGACTATCGAAAAACAGTTACTCGAAGCAATGAAGAATAAGGATGATGTTCAAAAAGTCGCATTACGGACAACGTTGTCGAGCATTAAATTGGCAGAAATTGAAAATGGGAAACCATTGGATGATGCAGCAGTGATCACAATCATCCAAAAAGAGATAAAAATACGTAAAGAGTCAATATCGGACGCGCAAAAGAGCGGGCGCGATGATCTGTCTGCTCAGGCAGCGTCTGAGATATTGGTATTGGAAAAACTGCTACCCAAACAACTTTCGGAAGACGAACTGCGTGCACTGATCGTTCAGGTCATTCAAGAACAGAATGCCACCAGCATACCCGACACCGGCAAGGTCATGAAAGTTGTCATCCCGCTTGTTATGGGCAGAGCGCCAAACGATCTGATCAGCAAATTGGTTAAGGAGTACCTCGCTGGACAACAATGAAAGCATTTAGCTCACTCAGGATCAGCGCCAAAAATCTTAAGTTGATCCTTTTCGCCGCTACAATGGCGCTATCCTTCTTGGGATATATCATTCCCGATCTTCTACATTCCAATGTATTTACGCCAAAGCTCGGTGAAGTAGCAAGTCAGGCAATTGAGGCACCACGGGATGTATCATACATTAGTGAAATAAAGACAGCAGAAGCAAGAACACGCGCAGAGAACTCTGTCCTTCCGGTATATTTACCAGCCGATCCATCAATCGCCCGTAAGCAATTGGAGCAGTTGCGCATTAATCTTAGCTTCATTACCATGGTGCGCGAGGATGGATTTGCAGACAAAGAACAAAAATTACTGGATATGGCGGGTATTGGTCTATCCGAAGAGATTAGCCAGAAACTTCTTACTCTAACGGAAAATCAGTGGAGCGTCGTTCAACAAGAGGCACAACTTGTACTTGAACAGGTGATGCGGAACTCGATCCGTGAGGACCGTGTTACAGAATTCCAACGAGCAGTACCAACGCTGATCAGCCTGAGTTTGACCCCCGACCAAGCGCAACTAACGTCTGAACTGGTTGTACCGCTTGTTGCCGCAAACAGCCTTTATAGTGAAGAACTTTCTCAACAGGCAATAGAAAATGCGCGCCAATCTGTATCGCCTGTTGTGCAGACCTATCTCGCAGGCGAGTTAGTAGTCCAACGTGGTCAAGTTATCACGCCCAGTATTTTGGAAGCCATGGAAGAACTTGGGTTATTAACTGCCCCGACCGCAATCAATTCGATGATCTCAGGTGGCGCTTTACATATTGTATTATTTGGTTTCATCCTTTTCTACTTCTACCAGCGCAGACCCAAGATAGCAAATAATATCCGTAATTTGATTGTCATCGCCTATCTATATCTGATCTTCTTATTCACCGCACGTCTTTTGATTCGCCCAGACGGGATTGTCCAATTCATTTTTCCGGTATCGGCATTTGGCATGACCGTATCAAGTTTATTTTCCGGCGAGATCGGTTTAATATTCTCGCTGATCCTGAGCATCTTGTTGGGGTTTGGTTTTGAAAATGGGTTGGAAATCACGTTATTCTATATTCTTTCAAGCCTATGCAGCGCATTGGTACTTGGAAGAGCCAGGCGAATCGCAAATTTCTTCTGGGCAGCGCTTGTCATCGGCGTTGTCGGTACAATCATCCTTGTTGCTAACCGGTTGCCAATTTATTTCAACGATTGGGGAAATATATTAAGCCTCATTGGGTTGGCATTCATCAACGGTCTTATCTCGGCATCGATCGCATTGTTGCTCCAATTCTTGGTAGCGCAAATCCTGGGTTTGACAACCGGGATCCAATTACTGGATCTTTCCAGACCGGATCATCCGCTTCTACAATTGTTGTTGCGTGAAGCACCTGGCACATATCAACATAGCCTCCAGGTAGCAAACCTCGCAGAGCAAGCCGCAGAGGTGATCGGGGCGGATACATTACTGGTTCACGTTGGTTCGCTTTATCACGATTGCGGGAAATCAACCAACCCCGGGTTTTTTATAGAAAATCAAGTCCCTGGCAAGATTGATGCGCACGATAATATGGAACCAAAAGAAAGCGCCCAGATCATCATTCAACATGTTGCTAACGGCGTAGCGCTTGCCAAGAAATATCGCCTGCCTGAGCGAATTCAGGATTTCATAAAAGAGCATCACGGAACCTTGCTTACACGCTATCAGTACGCCAAGGCGCTTGAGGCTAACAAACAAACCGGAGAGAACGTCGCTATCGAGGCTTTTCGGTATCCGGGTCCCTCGCCTAGATCGCGTGAGACCGCATTATTAATGCTCTCCGATGGCATGGAAGCCAGGGCAAGATCAGAACTCCCCCGCGGGGAAGAGGGCTTGCGTAACATTGCCCGGAAAGTAGTCGAATACTGTCAAGAAGAGGGTCAACTCGATGATTCGGGTTTATCACTGGGCGACCTGAAACTGATCGTTGAATCATTCACATCAACTCTGATGAATACCTATCACCCTCGCATTCAATATCCAGAGCTAGCTGTGCAGGCTACCGAAAATACGAATGAAATATCAGATAGTGTGCAATGACAACGACGATAAACATCAATTGTCCGAATCGCTATAAGAACAACGTCAATATTAACTCTGTTCATGAGGTAGCTTTATTTACCTTATCCAATCATGGAATAGGTAATGATTATGAATTGACTATTGCATTCGTAAGCGATAGCCGCATTAGAACATTGAATAAAACCTATCTTGAAAATGATGCGGTCACGGACGTCTTAGCCTTTCCTGCCATGGAACCCGATCCATACTCGGGTCAACTCTACCTGGGGGATGTTGCGATATCCGTCCCTCAGGCTGCCCGGCAAGCAGTTGAGCATAACATTTCCACCCATGAAGAGATAACCATCTTGATCGTACATGGCATATTACATTTATTGGGCTATGACCATGACAACACTGAAAATAAAGCGCATATGTGGAAGTTCCAGAACGCGATCCTCTCAAGCCTTGATAATCCAATTTTAACCAATGCCTGGGAAAAATGATTTATGGACCTTATTCGTTCACGGATTAAAGCATTTGGATACGCATTTTCCGGGTTGTTTTATGTCCTACGAACCCAGAAAAATTCATGGATACACCTCGCTGCCACAATCTTAGTCATCTCGCTGGCGTGGTGGTTAGAATTACCCATACTCTCATGGACGGTCATTATCCTGGCGATTGGCATGGTGTGGTCATCCGAGATCATGAATACATCACTTGAAGCGATTGTGGACCTCGCAAGCCCTCAAAATCACCCGCTTGCCAAAGTTGGCAAGGACGTGGGAGCAGCGGCTGTGCTCCTCGCGGCAGGGTCAGCATTTATCATTGGCATTCTATTGATCGGACCCCCATTAATTGATAAATTGCACCAACTAGGAGAGTAACCGTGGATAGCACTTTTGTTTTCGGAACAGTTGGATCTCCCATTTCCACCCCCAAAAAACCTGGGGGGAGCGTTGGAGCTATTCTCCACCTTCACTCTTTGGGATTATCAGCCTTTGAACTGGGTTGGGTCCAATCCGTCCGTGTTTCAGAAGATACCTGCCGGTTGATCAGAGAGACAGCTCAAAACTCACAGACTGCACTTAGCGTCCATGCGCCTTATTACATAAATCTTAATGCCACCGATGAAGAATGGCAAAAGTCAAGAAAACGGTTGTTCGATGCCGCCTATTATGGCGCATTGGCGGGGGCAACAGATATCGTGTTTCATCCAGGGTCATATTTTGGAATGGAAATCTCGGATGTTATGTCAAAATCGATCGACCGATTGCGGGATGTGTCCAAGGAATTAAGTGATTTGAACATCGATGTCACGTTACGACCAGAAACGATGGGAAAAAGCGCGATGATCGGTTCCCTCGAAGATACCCTGGAAATGAGTCAGGTGGTTCCAAACGTGAAACCCTGTCTGGACTTTGCTCATTTACACGCCAGACCCGGCGACGGTTCGATCAATACCGAGAAGGAATGGGATAAAATCTTTGATGCTTACCAACAAGCGCTGGGTAGTGAATCCCTCAGACACCTCCACATTCATTTATCTGGCATTGAATATACTGCAAAGGGCGAAAAAAACCACTTGCCAATCCAGGAATCCGATCTGGATTTGAAAGCGCTCTATTCCAGCATGCATAAATTCGGCTGCGGGGGGAGAATCTTATGCGAAAGTCCAATCCTGGAGGAGGATGCGCTCTTTCTTAAGCAATCCTGGATCAACAATCAATGAGTTAACGTAAATATTAATCTATATTACAAATACTCCCGCAAGTTGTGCTCAACGGCGTAGGCAGCCGCCTCTGCACGATTACTGACACCTAATTTGGAAAGAATACTACTAACGTAATTTCTCACGGTTCCTTCACCAAGGTACAAAGCTTTGGCGATTTCTCGATTGGTCTTCCCTTCTGATACCAACAGTAGGACATGTTTTTCCTGCTGACTCAGGTTTGCAAAGGCAGATGCCTCTTCTTCCTTGACTGCTCTTCGCACCTCCTGAAATACTCGCTGGGTAACGGCTGGGTCAAGTAACGCCTCGCCCTTTCCCACGGATTCCAATGCGCGAATAAGATCATCGCCGCCGATCTGTTTTAAGACATATCCAGACGCGCCAGCGCGTATTGCGGAAAAGAGCATCTCGTCCTCGGCATAGGATGTGAGCATGACTACTTGAATATTAGGGTAACTCTTCGTGATCTCTTCGCACACCTCTATACCAGACGTGCCTGGCAGGCGAATATCCATCAAGACGATGTCCGGTTCCAGCCTGGCAATCTGGTCCAATGCTTCCTTGGCATTTCCAGCTTCGCCAATCACCTCAAACTGCGGGTGATGTTCCAGCAATGATTTTAATCCGATGCGAACTACCTCATGGTCGTCCACAATTACGATCTTTTGTTTGCTCACACAAATCTCCTTGGTGATAAACACTGTGTTATCAAATAATCACCTGATCTAAGGTATTAATCTGATTATATATTAATGTTTAAGATTAATGGGCAGTGGTCTGACCCATCAATTTGATCATAAATCTCAAGATCATCGACACGATCGATCAAGTCCTGGCTAACCAAAAAATAATCGATGCGCCAACCTATATTTCGTAACCGAGCGCCAAAACGATAAGTCCACCACGTATACTTGACTGTATCAGGATAAAGATGGCGAAAGATATCTACAAATCCCCCCGATAAATAGCGATCCAAAGCTTGGCGTTCTTCAGGTAAGAATCCGGAGGTCTGCCGATTTTCTTCTGGATTAGCCAAGTCGATTTCCATATGGGCAGTGTTGAAATCGCCAGTTAAGATGATATTTTTTCCGCCCAAATCATTTGTTAGATATTTGTATAAGCTGTCGTAAAAGGCGATTTTATATAAGACACGACTGTGATCCCGTTGACCATTGGGGAAATAGATATTTAGTAATGTAATATCGTCAAACGATGTTTGGATGATCCTTCCTTCGTTGTCGTAATCCGGTTGCCCCATACCCATGACCACGCCAGTAAAAGGCACCCGGCTAATCGTTGCAACACCACTATAACCCGGACGCTGTGCTGGATTCCAATGATGCGTATACCGTTCGAATAATTCATGATCCAGTGGGAACTGTTCCGGTCGACCTTTAATTTCCTGAAAAGTAATTATGTCAGCATCTTGTTCCAATATCCAATCCAATTTACCCTTCTTGATGAAAGCCCGCATGCCGTTGACATTCCAGTTAAGCAATTTCATTTATCAATTTTATCCTTGACCGTTGTGGTAAACTTATAAAATCATTGAGGTGATAATGAGCGAACATAAATCCAAGACCATTCTTTATATCGAAGATGACCCGGAAATGATAGATCTCGCCAAAGTCATTTTAACCCGGCATGGATTCGAAGTAAAGGGAGCGCATGGGGGACGTCATGGTCTGGATATCCTAGCAGAACAGCCAGTGGATGTGATTCTATTAGATCTAATGATGCCAGATGTTGACGGATGGGAAGTTTTTCAACAACTGAAATCCAACAAGGCAACTGAAAATATTCCGGTCATCGTTGTAACCGCAAGGTCGCAACCCATAGACCGAGTACTGGGATTGCATATCGCCAAGGTTGATGATTATGTTTGTAAACCATTCAGACCTCAAGAACTTGTAGAAAGTATCAACAAGTTGTTTCAAAAAAAACCAACCCAATCCACATAAATGACAAAAGATGTATTAATCAAAAACCCCCATCGTAAAAACTGGATACCGATAGAAGCCAGTCTATGTAATTCATTTTTCTCCAGGTTTCGGGGATTGATGTTTACCTCTGCTATTGCCCCATATGAGGGGTTGGTATTTGCCAATTCTCACGCTTCGATAGTTGATTCATCAATCCACATGTTATTCATGTGGTTCGATATTACCGTAGTATGGCTCTCAAATGACTATCGTGTCATAGAAAAAACAATTGCCCATAAGTGGCATCTACTATATATTCCGAAATCACCCGCCGCTTATATATTGGAATTGCATCCCAATCGATACCATGATTTTGACGTTGAAGAAGTACTCGAATTGCAATATGTATAAGACAGCCATCATCATTATTACAACATTATTACTTTTATGCCCCATCCAACCGGCATTTGCACAGGATGAGCCGGATGGTCCAATATATATCATTCAACCTGGTGACACATTGTTTGAAATTGCCAATCGCTTTGGCGTTGGCATCAATGAGATCATCATGGTCAATACTTTGGAAGACCCGAACGCTTTGGCAGTCGGTGACCAAATTACCATTCCAGGTTATGAAGGCATTTCAGGGATATTGGAAATTCGCACATCTCAATTGGGCGAAGACTTTTCCTCAATTACACGTACCGAGCATCTTTCTCCTTCAGATTTATCCAGGCTCAACGATCTATCCAGCCCGACCGAGGTATATGCAGGCAGAAGTCTTATTGTGCCATCGAGCGATGACAAGCTCCGACTGATCAATGACCCCGGTATTGGCGAAAGACCCCTAATTGCATCTGCCGCGAATCTAAAAATCAATCCATGGACATTCTTGCTGAACAATCATAAAGATCATTCCTGGCAATTCTCCGGGGATGGTTTTGCCTATGGGAACGAACAGAACCCTGAAGTAGAAGCATCTGAAAAAGACCGACCATTCTTTATCAGCGTATCACCGCTCCCTCTCGTACAGGGAAAAACCATTACAATAACGGTTGACCAGGCGACTCTTGGCGACTACTCGATAAAACTTGACGACCAAGAATTAAGGTTTTTTCCAAGCGGTAATCATTGGATTGCGCGAATTGGCATACCAGCCATGGAAACCCCTGGGTTAATTTCTTTCGACTACAGTGAAATGACCCCCGATAATCACCAACGAACATACTCCCAAATGGTTCTAATTGAAGCAGCTAATTATATTAACGAAACTGTGTCCGGCGTTCAAACCTTGACCATCGACCCCAAGATCATTGAAGAAGAAGATGCGATCCTAGAAACGATAATTTCTTCTATCCCTGATAAATTATGGGATGGACCATTCAATTTTCCAGTCGATGAACCATGTGTGGGATCTGGTTTTGGGAACCGGAGATCCTATAACGATGGCGCATATCTATACTATCATACAGGGTTGGATTTCACGATCTGTTCTGCCAACAACCTGAATATCTATGCCCCCGCCCCAGGTGTTGTGGCGTTCACCGGTCAGTTGCCGATCAAGGGGAACTTTACAGTCATTGACCATGGACAAGGCATTATGACTGGATATGCACATCAATCTGAAGTTATGGTCAATATAGGCGATCGTGTCGAGACCGGACAGCTCATCGGGGTCATCGGAAATACAGGTCGATCAGTTGGTCCTCACCTGCATTGGGAAGTCTGGGTAAATGGGATTTACGTGGATCCATACGACTGGACCCAAAACGATTATGAATGATGTTATCCATCGAATAGTCATGTATAATAGTTTCGATAATTTTTCCAATAGATAAGGTACGCTCTCGTGAATTCATTAATAACAACACCATCGCTTTCGGATGAGTATTGGACACAATTTAGGTTGGACGATGATGATGCCGAGGTTATTTTCAATCATCTCTTGGAAATCGAAGAACCACAAACGTCTGCCGAACTGCTTTTGACAATCA
>JABLXM010000031.1 GCA_013177815.1 Anaerolineae bacterium
GCAAACCGTTACATTCCCACTCCTTAATAATCAGGCGGGGCGCATCATTTCTTCGCGCTCAGGTAAAAATCCCGCAATTGGCGAATTTATGGTCATTGATGTCGAGATGGCAGGTGGCGATATTCGATCTTTCGCCGCAGAACTCGAAGATCATAAATTGAATATCCCACCAATCGTCGGATTGGAAAACACTAACGAACCTGACGAGATCTTAAAATCCTTTCAGGGAACTTTAGAAACTATCTTAGAAACCGGGCTAGCGGATAATCCAGATCTTGTCCGGATTGCAGATCGCTGGTTCCCCAAGGCATTATTGGTCGATGTTAATATTGGACACTTGAATCTGGTCGAAGCGCTACTAGAAATGGAAAATGGGGGTCCGCTACCGACAAAAAAAATCATCGACCAGATCGAGTTACCCACAGATGTAAATCTTCGTCTAACCGAATTCTCTCTAAATCATGCCTTACAGAACGATGGTCGCTTTGATGAAGTTGGTCCGAGTGGCGAAGTTTTATGGTTCCTGAGGCGTCTTGAACCACCTGAAGTGCGCGAGACACCGATATATCTCCGTAAAAGCTCGTATCCGGAGTATGATGCCGCCTATAACGAGACTCATCTTTCGTTATTTGACGAACATATCATCGATGAACTCCAGCCTGAACTGATGGGACGGCTGAAAGATGGGGCGGTTGTAATCGCCTTGACCTATCCACATTGGCGAAGTGGAACTTTGCCTATCTCCGGCTACTTGACAAACTTATTTCCTTCGGCTTATGAATCTCCACGGGTATTATTCACGTTTTTCGATACTGAAAATAATGACCGTTTTTCCGGTTGGGTTGTGCGTCAATCAAAATACGTATTCGGATTGCACGAGTGGTATAAACTTCACGACATCATCCCTGGAAGTTTGATCGCGCTCGAAAAGTCTGAAAAATCTGGAGAAATACTGATCAAGATTCAAAAACGTCGATCTTCCAAGGAATATGTCAAAACCGCGCTTGTCGGCGCAGATGGCGGTATCGTCTTCGCAAATTTAAAACAGATGGTGTCCTGTGAATTCGACGAGAGACTTGCGCTGGTAACGCCGGATGTCGATAGTATTGACGCTATTTGGCAATCATCTGCTAAACAACGTGGAACGATTGAGAAATCTATTCTTGCCATGATGCGCGAATTGGCAAAACTCACGCCCCAAGGGCATGTACATGCTCAGGAGCTTTATAGTGCTGTCAATCTGGTGCGAAGATGTCCACCTGGACCGATCCTCTCATTGTTGTTGGAAAATGATCAGGTGAGTGATCTTGGTAATCTATACTTCCGACTGGAAGATAAAGCCAAAGGGGATGAGAATGACTGATATACCCAAATTCAGTATCGTCAAGCCAACCACCCAAACCCCTTTTCGTATCGATTTTGAGTGGTGGCAAAAGAACGATAACAATTGGCGCGTTCACCTGCAAAGTTGTTTGTGCGCCGAGCACCAGGCTGCGTTTATGTCAACAGTTGAAGATGAAATGATCGACTTTGTCGACCCCGAAACCGCCGAAGTCATTCAAATTGATCCATTACAAAATGTTCTGATCAACCATTGCGCAAAGATGGATTCTTTCATTACCGAGAACACTACCCTGGTTGATTCAGTTTTTAGGTGCTTATTGGCTAATGGTAATCAACCACTCAACTCCCAGGAATTGAGTGCTTTGATCGGTAAATCAGCGATTGTTATCCTTAGGACGCTCACTGGACCCACTATTTACATGGGCATTCGCCCTTGCAATCAATAACCCGGTTGTTCTTTACATGATAGAATCGAAATCGTCCGATCATGCAACATGCCCCTGTAGCTCAATGGATAGAGCAACGGACTTCTAATCCGTCGGTTGTGAGTTCGAGTCTCACCGGGGGCGCTGATCATTCCACTACCACCGCCTTCAGGTTGATCAATGAAAATAGTAATTATCGAAGATGACTCCACTATTGTTGAACTCCTAACGGTTCTCCTAGAGCTGGAGGGTTTCAAACCAAGCGTGATCAATAATGCAACAATTGCATCTATCGTTTCTTCAGTTCAGGATATAAAACCAGATGTGATTTTAATGGACGTAAATCTGAAAGGCGTCATTGGTCTTGAACTGACCAAAGCCATTCGCTCTCAAACTTCTTTTCCCCAACCCAGGATTCTCATGTGGTCAGGAATGCCGTTAAAAAACGAGTGTATCGCTGCCGGCGCCAATGATTTCTTGATGAAACCCTTCGATCCGGATAAGCTGATCTCATGGATCCGCACCCCGTGAGCATGTAAAACAAAAGTGTCTATCAATATAAGAAACTTTATTTTTGAAAAAGACCTCGTCCCTTGCCGAAACATCTGGGAACATGCCGGTGAAGGCGTGCATTTGTCAAAGTCAGATGAACCGGCGGAAATCCTCAAAAAGCTGGAACGTGACCCAGACCTTTTTCTGGTTGCTGAAGATGAAAGCGGTGAAGTGATCGGCACAGTGATAGGAGGTTTTGACGGTCGCCGGGGAATGATGTATCATCTCGCGGTCGTACCGCAACATCGCAATAAAGGGGTGGCTTCCTTGTTGGTAAAAGAACTTGAAGCTCGTCTGCGCCAGAAGGGTTGCACCCGAAGTTACTTATTGGTTCTACCATCAAATCAGACCGCCATAGATTTTTATGAAAAACGCCATTGGAACCGTTCGGATCTTTATATATACGGAAAGGACCTGACTGACGATGATTAATGTTGCTATTTTAATCGTTTCAGACCGCTCATCCCGCGGTGAGCGAGAAGATGCTACAGGTCCATTATTATCGGAATATATTTCTTCACTGGGTTGGCATGTGGCAGCTATCGAAATTGTTCCCGATGAAGCGGAGATGATCAAACATTATTTGGTCTCCTGGAGCGATACGCCGGGCATCGATATCATCCTGACGTCTGGTGGCACAGGGTTTACCCCAAGAGATATCACGCCAGATGTCACCGCGTCAGTCTATGAAAAGCCCGTGCCCGGTCTGGTTGAATACATGCGGATGGAAGGTCTGAGATACACAAGACATAGTATGCTTTCCAGAGCCGTTGCCGGCATTCGCAAAGAAACGCTGATCATAAATTTGCCCGGATCACCAACGGGAGCGGTTCAGAACCTGACCATCATTCACGATGTCTTACCCCATGCCATTGACCTGCTCAAGCAATCCCCTAATGCAGAGCATGATCATCAATCTTCTTGATTAGACTTGATCAGTTTTTTTCCCAGATGCCTGGATGATACTGCTTGTTGATTCCATACTGGTAACTATCGGGGATAAAGACGAATCCATCCTCAATCGCTTCTTTCAAATTATTCGTTTGCTTGATTACTGCAACCGGGATATTATTACTTTCCAGGCGAGCAAGTGCCCCGTTGATGTCATACGTGCCGCCAAACGCGTTTTGATCGACCAGGACTACAACCGGGTACATATCGCGCAATGTTAACATCGCAATTCCCCTTATGAGTTCGTCGTCGATCGAAGGGGTGATGATCACAACACTACTGCCACGCGGGATATGTCCCCTATGCGCCTCAATGAGATTTTGGAAATTCTGACTGCCATCAGGTTCGAGATAAGCCAATGCTTCGAGGATTTTCCCCAACTGCCTCTCTCCTCGCTCTGGTTGAATGGATAGCAGGTTTTTATTATTAGCATATAATCCAACAGCCTGACCGGTCCGGATGAAATATCGACAGACGGATGCACATATGCTGACTGCATATTCGAATGAATCGGGGGGCAATTCGATTGATTTTTGTTTCTTTAGGAAAAATAATTGATCCGCCAGTTGTTCAGGTGGCATATATGCCAATCTTCCATGAAGACCCTTTTGCGCATCCATGAATACCCAGAGGTCGGATTGGGGATCGCGTTCAAATTCTTTGACCATCAACTTTTGGCGCTTGGCTGAACTCGCCCAATGTATACGATTCAACGAGTCACCTGGTGAATATTCCCGCACACCGGCGGCATGCGGGGTAACCTCGGTGGTGCGGAATTGCTGCGCTTTGCCTCCTGGTAATAAACCGATAGGGCTAAGGAAATAACCAAGATCTACAAAATAAGGAAGCACCAATAAGGATTGCCTAGCATCGGACGACCGCTGGTTCGAGAAAATTCCAAATGGATCACCAGAACGCAAAATGGTTGGACCGAGTCGAATGCACCCCCTCCGTGAAAGAAATGTATACGTCGAATAACTTCTTTGTTCCTTCCTTCCAATCCATGAGATGACTCTTGAACCGGTTTGGGCTGGTAATTCAGACTGGTCTATAACCTCGATCCAGGGTCGTACGACGTTTGTATGATTGGTAACATCATAACGTTCTTCGAACACATGACCAAACTGCTGACGCAACTCCCGTGCGCTCCGATTGACGGTTACACTCCGTATAGATATAAACGCCCAAAAAAACCCGAGAATAATTAGACCAATGCAAAAATATATAAGGCGATCGAAGCTATCGGATCCGGTCAGTATTTTACCAATAACTGCCGCTATAGTTACTCCAAGAATCCCCCAGAACGTGGTTATCGGTCTCATACCAATTATTTTTCAGTTGTAAGTTCACCGGCGGGCATCGGATATCCACGCAGGATTTCCTGAAGCAATAATTGAGCGGTGATGTTGTGAAGCCTGGCTGAAGGGTCGATGACGAGACGGTGGCAGATGACATATTCCGCCAAAAACTTAATGTCATCAGGAAGAACATAATCCCTTCCATTCATGGCAGCCATCGCCTGCCCCGCTCGAGATAAGCTGAGACTCGCTCTTGGGCTGGCGCCTAAATAAATATCATTATGCTCGCGGGTAGCTCGAACAATTCCAATGACATACTTTTTTATCGCTGGAGCAACAAATACTTTTTTAATCTCATTTTGCAGGAAGACCACATCGGTTCTCGAAGCTACAATTCCAAGTGACTCAATCGGGTGTCGTAATTGTTGCAACTCCAGGATCTTATTTTCATCACTCTCGCTCGGATAGCCTATCCGCACCCGCATGAAAAACCGATCCAACTGCGCTTCCGGCAATGGAAATGTTCCCTCGTATTCGATTGGATTTTGAGTTGCCAACACCATGAAAGGTTGTTCTAGAACGTGCGTAATGCCATCTACACTCAATTGTTTCTCTTCCATCGCCTCCAAAAGCGCAGATTGTGTTTTGGGAGTTGCCCGGTTGATTTCATCCGCAAGCACGATATGCGACAAAAGTGGTCCAGGTCTGAATTCAAACTCGCGTGTGTTTTGGTTGAACACAGACACACCCGTAATATCACTTGGAAGCATATCTGGGGTGAATTGGATGCGGCTAAAAGTACATCCGATGGATTTAGCCAAACTACGCGCCAACATAGTCTTTCCTACACCTGGCACATCCTCGATCAACAAATGTCCCTGCCCCATCAAGCCAATCAATACCAGTTCGATCGTTTCGCGTTTCCCGACGATCACTTTTTCAAGATTGTCAATCAAGTCTTGCGCAATGTTTTGGATTTTTCTTATGTCAATGGTCATCGACCGTCTCCAAATCCTTCTTGACCTTTTTTTGTCTTTTAGCGATTATAACCAATAATATCGAGGCAATTATCCAGGTCACTAATGTGACACTCAAGCCTATTTGGAAACTCATGGGCATATATCGGAATGTTAGTTCATGCCTCCCGACAGGGATATAGACTGATTGGAAAAGATAGTTGGCTGGATAAATTTGAACTCGTTTTTCGTCTAACCGCGCGGTCCATCCCGGATAGTTCGCCTCATTGATCACCAACCAGCCAGGGCATAATGCTGTTATGTTTATGTCTCTCACTGCTGCTGAATGGCGACCCAATGTAATATCTGGCACATTGTTGCACACACAGTCCTTGTATGGTGCTGTTTCATGATCTTCAACTTCGAGAATTACTGACTCGTTGATCTCTTCATGACCATTACGAAACCTCTCCAACGTGACGGACATGGCATCTTCATCACCCGAAACAAACTTCGAGCATGGAAACCATGAATAAAATCCATCAGCGACGATCTCATTGGACAAGACACCGGTTTCATCAGTTATATCAAGCTGCTTCCACAAGCCCACATTCATCGATTGAAGCATCGTGGTAAGGTCATCGCTATCTTCCAGGCTTAATGCATCCATCCATTCCTGATATCTGGCAGGGACGAGCGGGTCAAAATTATTGACCATGGGCTTACTAATCAGCAAGTTCGTATTTGGCAGTGGAATATCTGTGATGACCGATTGATCTTCCAATATTCTGTAATCTTCGAACCGAAGAAAGCGCTCGTATTTATAAATATATTCGTCCTCTCCACTGATGAATATTCTAGGTTCAATAAAGCTAGACCTGTCGGAAGGGCTATTGGAAAAAGAATTGAATAAGCTGCCGCTAACTGCCGGCACTAATTTCCATTGTGCCCATAATAAGTCGAAAGCGACCACCGCAACTACTGCAAGGCTCCAGACATGATCCCCAAATCCTTTCTTGTCTGGCTTGAAAATCGTCAACAATCCCGCCAGCATTGATATACACCCGGTGACCGCCAATGATCGCACGAATGTCAGCTCGACCTCATCAAGTAAATAAACTGCCAGGAATGCCCCGATCGTTAAAGCAGCCCCTCCGGCAGTAGCCAGTCTAAACCAGTACATGCTCCGCCCAGTTGGGCGTTGCCAGTTCATAAAACCGATGCCCGCCAGCAACGATAACGACGTAGCCGCTATGACGAGATAACGCACCGGTGCATTGAACATGTCCATGAAAGGCACATACTCATATAAAAATGGGAAGATGGGAGTATTTTTACCCAAAGCCAAAATGAACGATACCACAATGGATGCCCACAGGAATGGCACAAGTGAATCGGTTTGCGATTGGGTTGGGTCGATTGATTTGTTTTTCTTTTTTATTACTGTTGTTATTGCCAAGGATAATGGGATGATCCCCAGGTAGACCGCATCTTCCCAGTAATTGCTATATCCCCAATACGTTCCATTTCCCGGGTTACCGAAAAAGTCGGGTGATACCAGAGTAATGAATTTCCATCCCCAAAACGAGTAACTCAATGCAGTCTCGAAATCAACCGCGGTGGATCTCGATGACAGGCTCAAGTATTCCAATGTTGGCAACAACTGAACCGCGGTAAACATAAATGCCAAGATCGCGACCGAACAGTAGACTAGGACATTCCGGATTATTCCTTTTCCGCCATATCTCATCCACGATCGATATACCACCCACAGCAGGCTCCATTCAAGTGTATAAACCAATAACTGTGCATGCCCGGCGAGTATCAGCATCCCAAGAATGATGGCTGCTCGACTAATTCTGGAGATTTTGTTCCAATGATCACCATCGGCATTATCAGCCGTCAGGAGCAGTTTTTCTATTGCATAAAGGAACCATGGAATCCATGCTGCACACCAAATAATACTGAAAAACGAAGTCCGCGCAGCGAGGTATCCCCCCATTGCGTATGATAAACCAGCTATCATCTGCCCGGTGGCGGGAATCTTCCATGAGCGGCAAAGCGCTACCATCCCCCATCCCGCCCAAACAAGGTGTAATAACACCAATAATGAATGCCCCCAAGCCAACCAGGACGCGCCACCCACCGCTGCGAATAGATAAAGCAGCCACCCTGGCGGGTAGAAAAGTGCGAGTTGATAATTCGCCAATAGCGGAGCGCCCATGCCATTATATGGGTTCCACAAAGGCAAAGCTCCCTCGCGAAGTTGATTCCATGCCTCCCAATGCCAGGGAATGAATTGTAGAGTCGGAATACCCCAGTAAATTACTTTGCCGAAAAATATATACCTGCCAATAAATATGGATACAACGATTAATATAGTCAAGAAAGGGGCGTTACGTTTCAGAAATTGTTTATTCATCATCGACACAATAGCTCTGATTCACTTGGTAAAGATGAAATTGTTCATTTTCTGCGATCAAGTGACAGCACTCACCAAGTACCGCCTGATTGGGCAGGGAAACCGATCGAGCCAATACCCATTCGCCGCCGGATCTACAAATATATTCTCTTATTTTGGGGGAGGAAATGCCTGAAAACAACTCGTCGTTCGCATCCAGATCAAGCCCTGGATTGACCGATTCCGGACCATGACCAACAACTGTGTGCACATTGAAGTACGCGGGCAATGCGTTTGAAATGGCATAATCAGCTATGACGACATCATCCGCGCGAATTTGTTGTTGTACGTTTTCAAGCAATGCAACCATCGAGTTTTCGATGTAGATCGGATATGCCTTATTGGTTGTGCCAATGACGCCTCCGGCAAAGAAAATCAACGGGGAAATAAGTGATAATCCAAGCGTGATTCTTAGCCCAGTTATCCCATTAGGATGTTCTCTAAAATAATAACAAACGAGGACGATCAGAACCAACCAGGATCCCTCGGCAAATCGCCGCTGAAGGTTGTAGGGAAAGTAAATCAGGAACGGCACCAGTGTCAACCACGATATTATGGCAACATACTTTCTATCTTTATTCTTGACTATTTTAATAACAGCCAGTATTGCTACAATTAAGAACAAGCCATAACTCAAAAGATAATCTGTTGGCGGTGGCGATAATATGATATTTCTAGAAGCCCAGCCAGACAGAAATGGGTCGTAATTGAATTTCAGAAATGTGTAGATAATGAGCGGTGATGGAATTAGATAATACCAAGCGTATTCACGTATTAATACCGCAAGCATAACAGGCTGTTTTTTTCGTACACGAACAGCCAATGTTACCAGGATTGAAATACCTATAACCACCCAACCGACAAGCACCGTCAATGGCTGGCAGAATCCAACCATTAGTAAAATAGCTCCGCCTAGCCATTTACTCATTACAGTCTGTCCATCCATTTGTTTCAGAAACATCGATAAAGCCATCAATAACAGACCCCGAGCCATCGACAAGTGCGGTAATGACATGAACGACAAAAAACCAAATGTTTCAGGGGAATAAAATTCCAACGGGATCCTTCCACCCCATAATCGTTCCCATCCCATAATATATAACCATCCAAAACCCGCACCAGCCACGCCCATTATTGTTCCGATACGTCGAAGCCTGATATCGTCGAAATAAAACGAGATAAATTTATAGGTACCGATACACATGACAATTGCCCCCAACAGCCTGAAAAATTGATACAAGACCAATAACTGCGCATGCAAACCTGGCGGCGAAGCCAATTTTCCCAATAGTATATACGGCAGGAAAGCTAAAAAACCAGTTTGTGGGTACACCGAATATGGGGTCTTAAATAACCAGTCACCATAATTGCCATTCAACATTTTTGCAACATAGGAATTGCCATCCTCAACCCCAAAATAGAAACCACTAAATAGCCATTGATCATCTTGAACCAATGCGCCAATGATGAACGGTAATGAAGTCAATAGAAAAAGCGCAAGTGCGATCTTTATGACCCACATTTTTTCTTGATGGTTGGTTTTTATTCCGTTTAATTCCATATTACCGGTTTCACGATTGACACCAATGCGAGTAGTGACAGAAATACGCCTATCAAAAGATCAACGGGAAGAAAATCACATTGAATCTCATGAACGCCTGGTTCAAGTTCTATGCTGATGAATATGTCGATCGGGTTTATTTCCGTGTCAGATCCATCAACTTTACATACCCAACCGGGATACGCATTTTCCGAGATGACCAATTGGTTTGGACCAGACGCCAATATTTGAATTTGGTTCGGCGAAAAAGAATAGTCCCTCACTTCCCCATATTCAACGCCGATGCTATCTTGCGATTTTTGCAACCATGCCATAGGACGCGCATATTTATTTTCATAAACGTATAGTTGATCACTAAAATATATAGGTTCAGCGTTTTCCATTTGCATAGGATAGCTTGATATGATGTACTTTACCGCCAATCTTCCCAACAGCTCCAGGTCAGGCTGATAGCCAATATTATCTAATGCGGGATTGCCTGTTTTAAATGGCGGGGTCGTTACGCTATATCCTGTTTGCGGAACTCCCGTCGCTTTCTCCATATAGCCAACATATGTTTCCAATTGAATAGGATTAATGCCATTTGCGAGTTTCAGATTCTTGGACGCCGCAAAGAACTGTGGGATCGAATCTGACGGAGAATAAATTCGAATACCTGTGCTTTGATCCAAAATGGTTTTCTCAAGAATTGGGTCGTGTGAATAAACAGCGTTTAATGGTCTGTATTCAAGAAATGTCGAATTTACAATAATCAAATTGAGAAGAATGACTGGCGCGATAGCCCATCGCCAACGCCATTTGTATGTGAACAGCCCAAGCGAAAGCAATGTTACGACCACGAGAAAGATCCAACCAACAGTTACTTCGAATAGCTGTGTCCCCAAGACAAGGAATATCCCAACCGATAAGAGCGTAATGAATGTGCACAAGATGACCAGGACAAGCTTAAGCACTGATTTATTTTGACTCTTCGGCAAACGATCCACAACGATGCCACTAATTACACTGACAGCCAATCCCGCCAGTAGAATTATCCTTGTCGGCACTCTCAACAAATTAATTCCTGGCGCTTCGGACAAAATAGGAAAAATGATAAAGTTGCTACCCAATCCATACAAGATAGAAAATACGAAGATCGCTAACCAAAGTAATACATCTCTATGAATTGGGCGAATCACACAGCTCAATACCACAGCTAAAAATCCAAAGGCGCCAAAATACGTGATCAGCTCTTGATTGCCACCCAGGTCGGGAAATAACATACCCATCAGCCTGGACGGCGGTAAAGAATATATCGCCATCTCTCCCATTGAGAGAGACGACCGCATTGATAGTCCGGCATATTTCAATAGTGGGATAAGCAATGGCGCTGCCAGCGTTAATGAAATAAGTGTCTGTTTTGAGATAATTCCTATTTTCGAAAAAAAATTATGCCTATGCGCAACCAACATATAAATTATCAACACACCAATCGCAAAGGGGTAAATCCGTGGATCTGCCAGAAATATCAACCCCAATATCAATCCGGCTAGATTACTCTTTCTTTTGTCATTCATCTGTTCAGGTATCAAACAGATCAGGAGCCAGGGTATCAGGCAAAATGCCATGATCAATGTCATATGCCCGGCGCCAAGGTGGGCATACAGCTTGGGCATCCAGGAAAATGTAAGCATCCCAATTATGCCGGCATAGAAAGAATACCCGCTCTTTTTCAGAAACAGATACACGCCAATACCACCGGAAATGATATGGATAATTATTATTAGATTCAAACCGATGGGCGCCGGAAACAACCAGGCAAACCACATTGGTGGGTAGAACAATGAGGAAAGCGGATCTGCATAGAGTGGGTAGCCCCCCAAAATGAGGTTGGACCAAAGTGGTAAAGTATGATGCTCTCTTAACGCTTGCTGAATATAGATGACATTTGGATAATGGGTAAGTAAGAGATCCGAATATTGTGATCCGGGAATAAACGGGATCTTGTCAATACCGGGTCCGAGGACCAGTAGTGAGGCAAGCGCCGTAAAAATAAAAACAATCCACTTATATTTCTTCATTGCTTGATATCAAAAAGGAAATACTCGCTGGATTTACATACGTAGTCATCAGCGCTTATCCCTTCACCGATCAAGCCCAAAGCATTGGCTGGGATAACCACAAAGTCAATTTCACATGAGCAAGCATTCTCAAGAACCGAGATGGTCGTTTCACCATTGTAGTATGTTTGAATTTTCTCTTGTATATCGGTCGAGTTTACCGACTCCATCGGGTGTCCAAGCATCACATGCCTGCCGGAGAAAGCCGGGATCAATAATCCCAGCGCTTCGGGTGCCGCAATGACATCATCCTCCACAGAAGCCAGGTGAATGCACGCCAGAAATTCTCCCTCTTCATGCGTAAAGTAATATTTTTCATTATGATTCAAAATCCCAAATGTGAACAATGCCAATAATACAATATTCGTTAATGTCGAGGAAAGTATCAAGAGAAAAGACAAGCGCCTATACCCTTTATACTTGGACAATAACATCATTGCCATCAAAGCGGTGGGAATATAATAACCAAACATGAACCGGCGCTGAAGCGCAAACGGGATATATACGATTATTGCACCCAGTATTATCCATAGGACAAACACCTTATTCTCATCCCGTCCACCAGTCTCTGAGTTTTTTACAACCATTACAAGTGCTAGAACAAGGGCAGGTGAAAAGGCAATAATGAAATCCCACCAGGGCGGAGCATCGGTAATATTTTGTCTATTCCACTCCGCCAGCATCGGGTCGTTTATGATTGCAATGTATTGATAACCCAGGTAAACCAATGCCGGAATAAAGAATGCCAGAATGGCTCTCCAGAATATTTCTTTCGTAACCATAAATTTCCAAATCACGGTGGCGCCGGCAACAACACCCAATGTCACAACTGCGAATGGCATGAGTCCGGCTTCCAATAATCCTAGGACGCCTAACAGGATAACCTGCTTCACAGTTACGCGTGTCCCAATCAATGGGATCACCCAACAAGTGATTGCGAGCGCCAGGGTAAAATGCGGGCTGCTGAACATCGAAAGCCATGGATAAGCCTCCGCCACCCAGAGATCAGATGTCAATCCAACAATTGGGAACGCCATCCATCCCAAGCCGGACCCAAGGCTGGCTAACAGCCATGCACGGAAAGCCACCGCTCTATCTTGTATTGCCCAAGAACACAATCGGTACAGTGCGATTAATAGCAATATTGAAGCAATCAATCGCCCGCAATGGAAGACCAATATTGGTGATAAGCCCGTGATCCGGCTGATATGCCCTAACGCGATATAGAATAAGAAAATGAAGGCGCCATTACCACCAGGCGGCGAATACAGAAGTTTGAAAGTCCACTCCCCCATTCGACCAATCTGCATTTTTGCCAGGTAAGAATATCCATCAATTGGGTTAAGTAAAAATCCGCCGAAAATCAAGTCCTCACCTTGCATTAATAATGCAAACAGGTAAGGCAAATTGGTGATGATCAGAATTAGAAATATGACAACGATCTTTTTTCTCATAGTATCGCTACGGTCAATAGTTTTCAGTATACATGATTCAAAAGTGTTGTAAGACCAGCCAATATTACAAAATTGTTATTCGCAACCTCACTTGTGAATTCCCGCCGGGTTATCTATAATATCCATATGAATCAATCCTCTTTATTATTCTTGTTACAAAATATCGATAGTGAAATAGACAAAGCAAAAATGCGAATATCAGAGATCGACATTCTATTGGAATCCGACGAAACATTGAAATCTGCTCAGAACCGGATAACAGAAAATAAAAAGGCTATTCACGCCCAGGAAAACCAATTGAATGCAATCAGCTCAGAACTGGATGATCTGAAGATAAAACAAAAAACCAGCGAAAATTCGATGTATAGTGGGAAGATACAAAGCCCAAAAGAACTTCAAGATCTCCAAAATGAGATCGACTTCCTCAAAAAAAGGATTGCAAGCATCAATAATTCGGAATTGGAAATCATGATCCAGATCGATGCCAGCGAACAGGAATTAGCGAATGCAGAAAATGATTTCGTGCGAATCAAATCTGAAACTGCAACAACGGCATCAATGCTTAAGGGTGAAAAAAGCAAACTTGATTTAGAAATTGCGCAGGCTTTGCAACAGCGCCAAGCAACTGTGAATTCGATCACTTCGGAAAACCTGGCAATTTACCAGCGGCTGTACCAATCAAAACGTGGCGTCGTAGTGTCAAAAATAATCGATGATGCTTGTAGTGCATGTGGTACGCATATACGACCCGCGGAAAAACAGGCATCTAATAATCCGACCCAGATGGCATATTGCTCATCATGTGGTCGGATATTATCATCCGGTTGATGTTCTCAAGTATAGTAGTCGATTTCGATTTACCGTCTTTTCTCTTGGGCATTGCCCTGGCGGTGATGGCGTGGTTTCTCGCGAAAATGCTGCGTTTTCTCATCTCATCGATTCGCAAACAGGTCCAGGTACATCGTGAACGAGATAAAAACCATCGAACACGCGCAACCGGAAATGCGTTGATGGCACAGATGTTGCGTATCGTGCAATCCAATCACCTGTTGGGTAAATATTATCCTCTTGATGACCTGTTGATCGAGCCCAGATTTCTAGCCTTCCCAAGATATTTCTTTCCATCTCCCTTGAAAACCAGGTCGATTTCTACATATGACCATTTGCCATTTCTGCCCTTCTGCCCGGAGTATGCTATTCAGAATCACTTGCCTGGTCTATCCTTGGTAGATGCGATCGTTTCTAACGACCGCATTGTTGTCATTGGTGATTCCGGTACGGGTAAAACGGTCTCACTCTGTAGCGCCGTGACCCAACTGCTCCGTAAAGACAGCGCCAAAACCAAAGTAATTGATCTCACGCCTATTTACATCGATTATTTCGACATCTTCGAGATCATTAGTGAAGACCCTCATATCAACTTGGGAAAATTAACCCATTCTGTTTACGCTCGAAATGATAAATCGTTGTCAGAAGGGAGCGTTCAGAATTTCATCGACCAAACATTGAAAGATGAAAAACTCGTATTATTTATCGATGGGCTCGATGAACTGCCCAGCGGCTCGCTCCACCAGGCTGAACAATGGCTGAAGTTCAATCTGGAACAACATCCAACACTGAAGATCGTCATTACTTTATCCCCTTACTATTTTGGAGATATTCTACGTTTAGGTTTCTCTCCGATCTATATATCACCATGGAACCAGATCGATCAAGACAATTTCATTCACAAAATTTGCTCATTACTTAACTCATTGCCCAAAAGCAAGCCCGATCATTCAGCCATACGCCCATCGGTCTATGAGCAATTAATCACAATGTGGGTATTGGAAAACGCAAGTCATGCCAGAGCAATAGAATTCGTTTCGCAAGTACTGGCGGCTCACACGATGACCGCAAACCATGTTAGCAACTTGATGCCTATTGCATCGCTTGTAGATTGCCTGGCTGAACCCGGCATCCCAATTGCAAAATTATCGACTTCAACAACCGATTTGATCAAACGGCAAATCATTTATTTCAGGTTGGATTCCAATTTATCCAATCAAGGCAACACTCAGCCTGACAACAACTTCGCTTCGATAGCGGAATATTCAGCCCGGCTATTATCAGCCGGTCTTTTACGGAAGAGCGCAAGTGGCTGGATAAAATTTATAAATCCCTATTTTCTGGGGGCAATCGCATCTTTGGCAAACGTACCAGCGGGAAACGATTTGAATCATTCTGAAGATTGGCTGCGCTGGTCAGTTGCACAGGATTACGCCCGCCTTGCCATCCATAAAGAGCACCTGCACCCCTTTGTCGTGGATGCGCTAAATGACTCTTCACCACAACAATGGGAATTTATCCGGGCGATCAGGTGGTTCGATAATATATCGAATAATGATAAAACGAAATCCATGATCCTACGCCGTCTGGTCCAACAGGTTCAAAATAAAAGTTTGCCGCTCCCTACAAGAGCCTGGTTGATCATGACTGGTTTGGCAAACAATGCGGATGCGCCGGCTGTATTGAAGAATTTGCTGTCATCCGAAGATCCAGATTTACGTCTCCACGCTTTACTGGCAATCAGCGCCAGCGATGATAAACAATATATCCCAACGCTGCAAGCGCATGTCTCATACGAGCACGGCGTCAATCATATTGCAGGCTGGCTGGCATTATATTTACTATCTCCTGAGAATATTAAACCGTTCTGCCAGCGGAATATCCAACAAGGAGAAGAAGATCTGAGAATAGTAACGGCAGAGATCTTGGCAATGTTGGATGCTCCCAGGCATACACTTCTCTTAGAAAATGCGAAATCAAGCGATATCTTGACCAAGGTTTCCGCTCTCCATGGGCTCGGTTATGTTGACTCGGACGAAGCAAAAGCGCTATTGGCAAAAATCGCGGTTGAAGATGATCAGTGGATTGTTCGTAAGTCCGCCGAAGTTGGGCAAGAATCAAGCGGCGCGCATGTTTATCTCGCGCCATTTCGTACTCCAGAAATCACAACAGATGAGTGGTTGATCCAATATGGTTCGCGGATGGGTTTGGGAGTTCATCCAGACCAACCGCCGATCGATATTCTCTCGGACGCATTGAGGTCGGATATCCAGGATGATTTCCTGCAAGCGATACAGCGTATTCCCCGCTTTTCAGGCGCCATCTTCAATGAACAACTGAAAGAGAAGCTGTTAATAAGTAACGCAATAGATCAGAATGTTATTCTATACAATCTCTGTCTTAACGATCGTTCCGCAAGGTAAATATGTGGGCATTGGAAAGCACTATTTCTCAAGATGCTCAGCGATGCGATCATCCAACTCTTTGGGATAAATCCCGTTAACGGCAATTAATTTATTCTTACTCGACCAGCCAGCAACGATTTCCAACGCCGACGTTGGCACTCCAATCATCTCCGATAAATAATTCAATAGTACTTGGTTTGCTTTTCCATCAACAGGGGCACCGGTTATTTTCACCTTGAGCGTTCCATCTGCCAGGATGCCTGCCAATTGATTTTTGGCAGACCTCGGCGTTACCCTTACAGCCAGGGCAGCACCTCTCTTGCCATCGTGAAATTTCCCAGCTACCTTGGTCATACATTTACCTGATTTGCCCCAATAAGGATATCAATAATATCTGAACAACTTGAATTAATAAGATCAGAATGACCGGGCTAAAATCGATCGATGCGATTGGCGGCACCAACCTTCGGATGGGTGACAATAATGGCTCAACGATCCGATTCAACGCCATACGGATTGAATGGTCTGGGGGTAATACGTATGATAACAGGACTTCAACAATAACGACCATCGTCAAAACCTGTGAAATGACGTTAACCAAGTCTATGAGCAATTGCATTCCCGTCCTTCCTTTCCGTAGATACTATCGCTTCGCTCTCGCGCCAAGTATTGCCTGACCAATCCTGAGATATGTCGCGCCTTCCTGAATGGCAATTTCATAATCATAACTGGTTCCGCTGGAAACCTCTTGCCAGGATTGATCCGGATACAATTTCTTTAATTGGTTGAAAATATTATACAACTTTCTATGATATGGTCTGCTCGCTTCAGGATCATCGAAGAGAGGCGGCATCGCCATAACACCAAGCACCCGAAGATAGCTAAAACCCATTATTTTTTCGATATCAGCTAATGATTGGTTGATCGTTTCTTCATTCCAGGCACTAAAACCAAATTTGCTTTCTTCACCACTAACGTTCATTTCCAGCAAAACCGGAATCGGCTTCAGTTGATTTCCTTCGAGGTACATATTTAACTTATTGGCTAGCCGGTAACTGTCCAGGCTATGCAACATATGAAAATTTTCCGCAAATATCTTGATCTTACGGGTTTGCAGATGACCGATCATGTGCCACTGAATTGATTCTCGCGTTTCAATCACGGCAATTTTTTCCCTTGCCTCCTCAGGGTAATTTTCGCCAAACAGACGAATGCCGGCTGAGATCGCCGCGTTTATTGTTTCAACCGTTTGTGATTTTGTGACAACGACGATCCTAATCTCTTCCGAATTCCTGCCCGCCGAGCGAGCCACACGATCGACGTTATCAGCCACCCTTCTGTAATCATCCCGGATACGGGTGATATCCGCTTCAGCCATTATCCATCAATCCGATCAACCCGGCAAACCTGCCCGTTTGCCCCTTCTCTGCCCGGTGCGAATACCATAAATGTGTATCACAAGCAGTGCATTCATTCGATTGTTCGATATTTTTAACACCCGAGCGCCTTAATAATATCTCATTTGCTTTCCACAAATCAAAATACCAGCAACCATTCCTTTTTTCCAAGACCAGTTCTGCATCAGAATTGAACACTTCCATTGCCGGTTTCGCAACGTCTTCGCCCACCTCGTAATGATCTGGACCAATGGATGGTCCGATTCCGGCAATCAGGTTTCCAGGGTCGGACCCATACCAGCGTGCCATCGCATCAACGGTATGCTGAACGATCAAGGCAACCGTTCCCTGCCAGCCGGCGTGAATGATGCCAACCGCGCGCAATTCTCTGTCGTATAGGAGAATCGGGACACAATCTGCGAAACGCATGAACAGAGTAATCCCCGGCTTGTTGGTAATGATAGCGTCCGCCTTGATCGAATCTTGTGAAAGATCACGTGGTTTGTCGATTGCGATCACGTCTGAACCATGAACTTGCCAAACATCATAGATCGATGCTACATCACGATCGATTGCCACGAAAACCCGCCTCCGATTTTCTACAACATTATTCCTCGAATCACCCACTGTGCCACCCAAATTCAAGGAATCCCAAGGAGCTGGGCTTGTGCCACCCAAGCGCGTGAACACCCCATGATAAACGGGGTGCGCACTCAGGTTTCGAAACTGGAATGCGCTCAAATCACCTATGGAATTTATTGGCATTATTATATATCCTTGTTTTTATGGGTGACCACAGCCATTTTCGTAGCAATAATGGCACGTGTGCCCTGCATCGTTTCCTCGATCAATGGATACATATACCACATTGTTGTTGTTCCAAATAAAACACCGGTAATGGTACGCAATAATGGTGTGCTTTCCCTCTCGATAAGCCATGATGGAATTGTGTTAAATAATATGCCTGGCAATTGCGATCCTCCGTCCAAACCAATCGGGATCATTCCAAGTATCACCCACCAATACCACGGAAGCGGCTTGATCTTCCGTCCACTTAGTCCAAAGATGATACCAAATAATAAGATTGATCCATAGATCGCCACATCCCTCTGGCAAAGAGCAACCTTATATCCATATTTATCATTCCCGATGAATTGCCTGGCGCGAACCAAGTCAACGGAACTCTGACCGCTGATATCCTCATAGGTGAATATGCCGGGTATGTCCGCAAGTTCCCTTGGATAATATGCTTGCTCTCCAAACAGAAACCACGAGCGGAACGCCAGTTGGTGGCAAACCGGTGAATATATCTTATATATGACAGAGGCGGTTTTAGTCTGTCCAATCCGGGCAAACATCGGCGCAAGGAACGGAAGCAGCAGGTATAAAAATACCAACCCGTTGAAAACCCAAATATAATTCTTGCCGAACCAGTACGTTATCTTATCTCCCCCGGATAATGCCCTCCCCTTCTCCAACCGTTTTGCCTCCCTGCTACCTGCTTGTACCTGTTGCAGACGATCTTTTGCTGCTCTGATGGCAACGTCAAGTTCCTGGCTGGAAAATTGCCATTGCAGGTGATACGGACCCACTTCTATCAATGGCGTGCTGCCTTCATACGTTCGTTGGATTGCAGCATCCGAGCAGATGTCAATCTGTACAAGATTATCCTGTGGGTCGATTGATATCGATTGAATGATCTCATTTGCCAATTGGGTTTCGCTCTGTCGTGGATCGAAGAAATATATGATATTCATGGAAACTCATAACCCAAGGTCGATGAATGATCCAAATCTCGCGAGTTGTTGAAAAATGCCGAAGAATAAGAGAATCCCGACAATGATCAAGATTATGCCCATAATTTTTTCAACCAATCTCATGATTCCGCTGTACTTCCGTAAAAGCACAGTTACCCAACCGATACCAAATGCAGCAGCTAAAAAGGGGATCGCCAACCCAGCCGAATAAGCAGACAGAAGCTTCACGCCTCCCAGCAGTGACCCGCCATTCATCGCAAGGGTTAATATTGCTCCCAGAATCGGCCCAACACACGGAGACCAGCCAGCAGAGAAAAATACCCCCAAAAGCAATGAAGAAAAATATCCCCGATTTTGTTGAATCTTCGATGTCGGGCGCAGGTCGTATTCAAGATATTTGATACGAACTAATCCCGTCATATGCAATCCAAAAAGAATCACAACAATGCCACCGATCTTCGCCAACCATTCACGTAAGCTGTATAGAACCCCACCGATCGCCGAAAAAGCCACCCCAAGGGTAATAAATACTAACGAAAATCCCAAAATGAATGCCACGCCATGAGCGAGCGTATTCAACCATGGGGTAGTCTGCTTCGCATCTGAGACGGCAACAGAACGCCCACCTAAATACCCGACATAGGCTGGAACAAGAGAAAAAACACAAGGTGAAAGAAATGACGCTAATCCAGCAATGAATGCCAGACCAATGGTCAAATCACTATCCATGATGTTGGAACCTTACCCTTGCACCACTTCGACAACTGTGCTTGGGTTGGGCCATTCTATGGTGAGATCCCCCGGGGCATACCCAACATATGGCTCTGTCCAGCGAAAAACAAATTTTGCATCATCAGCCGGAACATTTACACAGCCATGTGATCGCGGAACACCGAAATCGTTATGCCAGAATGTGGAGTGAATGGCGATTCCCTCTCCAACAAATAACGTTGTCCAGGGAACGCCTAATGTATCCCATCCAGATTCGGTTGAACCACCTTGCATATGGAATGATATCGCTTTGCGCCAAACGAGGTGTGCTCCCGGTGGTGTTGCCCATACATCTACCTCCTGACCTTCAGCGTTGAATTTGCTACCGGTAGATACCCTACAAAAGTAAACCTCCTCTTTACCTTCCATGCAAGACAATGTCTGGTGATTAAGGTCAACAACAACGCGCTTGTCGGGTACGCCAGGGTTGATCGGTTCCAACTCAGCTTTATCTAATGGTCTAAAAGCCTCCGCCAAACACCAAAAGCGATCGAGACCATATCTTTCGTTGACCCTATAATAAGTCAGTCCGTCCGCGCCTGTCTTTATCTCATCAATCCATAAGATCTGAGAATAATATAAACGAGGGTGCTCAATCCCCTGAAGCCAAGGAGAATTGGGCGGAGACTCCAGTATGATATCTACATAAGGCACAGTTACTTCTGCCCACATTCCCGTTCCCAGACCGGTTTGGGGAAGGGATGTTACCGGAATGTTCGGTTTGTTATAAACCGGCTGTACATCCGGCGAGTATAAAAAGCCCTCTGGCGTTTCAACCCATCGGCGGCTGATGCTCTTGGGTGCCCCAATAACTTCTTGTAACCAAACCAATAATTCATCTTCGTAGACTTTTCTGATCGTGGTGCTATCAGGAGTCGGTTTAGATTTTAATTCCAGCCATCCTCCCCGGCAATTACGCGCAATCCGTTGGGTTTCAGACCATTCACCCTTAAGTTGGGCGACGAGATTCCATGGCTGTATTGCCATCGCACCAACCCCTAAAATCGATCTTTTTAGAAATTCCCGTCGTGAAATCATAATCAACCCGTAATTTTGGAGAACTAATGTCTAATTTTACCAGACGTCATCAAGATTGTTGATATTACGTCAAAGACTCATCGTGCGCTAGGATAATAACGTGGTCCGAAAATACTGCTCCAATCTTTCTAATTCATCACTCCACAAAGTATCTTGATTTTTATAAGGGCAAACATTTCGTATGCTCTGATAAAGTTGATTAGTGCCTGTGCCAAGTACTACACCGGGCTGTTTGCTCTTCCTAATATCAATTGCATGGGCAGCCGTGAAGGCTTCGATTGTAAGCACTTTGACGATATTTTGGTAAACCTGCCAGGCATGCCTTGCCGCAGTCATCGAATTCGCATTGTGATCCTCCTGCTCCCCGGAAGTTGGTAATGAGTGTACCGAATCCGGATGCGCCAGTGTTTGATTCTCCAGCACCAAGGAGACAGCCGTATAGTGAGGCATCATCAATCCGGAATTCAATCCGCTTTGGTCTTCGTCATGGACCAACATAGGCGGTAAGCCATTGCTTAGGCACGGGTCCAACAAACGGAATATTCGACGTTCTGATATAGCACCTAGCTCAGCCAGGGCGATCGCAAGGAAATCCATTCCAAATCCGATTGGCTCGCCGTGAAAATTACCGCCAGATATTACATCAGAATCGTTGAATATCAGCGGGTTATCTGTTGCCGCATTAGCTTCTGTTTCAATTATTGTCTTTACATTAGAGATGGTGTCTCGTATAGCACCGTGCACTTGAGGGGCACACCTTAATGAATAGGCATCTTGCACTTTATGCTCACAATCGACCAATGTACTGCCATTGATCGCTTGCGCAATCTGCTTGGCGGAAATCATCTGTCCAGAGTGTCCGCGCACTTTATGAATTCTTTCATCAAGTGCGGATGAGCATCCGTGCAATGCTTCCATGCTCATGCCTGTGATCGTGTCAGCCAGATCCACCAGTTTTTCAGCAATAACAGCCAATAATGCTCCAACCGCACAAGAGAAGGTCGCCCCATTGATAAGTGCCAAGCCATCCTTGTACCCCAGCACTTTACGTTCTATGCCTTTGGTGAGCATGGCTTGTTTGCCTGATATCAACCTCCCGTCGACATATGCTTTCCCTGAAAATTCATCCTGGTCTTCTTCATCCCGCGATAATACCAGCGTCATATGAGCCAGCAACGATAAATCTCCCGAGGAACCCAGGGAGCCCTGTGAAGGTATATATGGCAAAACATTTTTATTGAGCATTTCGATTAAAGTTTCGACGATTTCTGGGGTGATACCGGAATATCCCTTGGCAAGCGTATTTGCTCGAATCAACATGGCAGCACGGACAATCTCCAGCGCCAGGGGTTCTCCAGTACCAACCGCGTGGCTCAGTATCAAATTTCGGGATAGTTTCTGAGCTTGTGTTATTGGGATCAGCTTTTCTGAAAATATTCCAAATCCCGTATTAATTCCATATATCGATTTTTTACTCGCGATAACAGCATCAAGATCTTGCCTGGAGCGTATCAAATTATTCCATCCACGTTCAGAGATTACCGCGGGCTCATTGTGATATGCGCATTGATGAATCTGACCAAGGGTTAAGCTATCACCATCAAGTTGTATTGTCATTTGTCACCCAGACATTTTTTGTACCAGCGTAAAGACAATCATAGGAACCGTCATGTAATCAGTCTGTCAAATACGGTGGTTCAACAGCAGCCGTACCAACATGAGGAATTAAATAAAATGGCATTAGATACTCCCCCATCATACCTTGGAACACTTCAGATTTGACAAAGTTCATATTAAGAACAATTCACGATGATGAAACAACCGAAAACCAATAACCGCCGCATCCCCGCAAGGATAACTGCCAGTCCACCATCGCCGTATAAATTGCATCAACGTTATGTTGCCTTTGAGAGAATCCATCTTAACTGCCTGTCTTCCGCTCCTAATATCTGATCTTTTGCATACGTTCGGATTCTCGTTCAAGATCTTTCTTGGCAATATCAGAGCGTTTATCGTATAGTTTTTTGCCTTTTGCTAACGCGATCTCAACTTTCAGTTGACCATCCTTGAGGTAGGCGATCGTCGGTATTACCGTGACGCCTTTCTGTCGAACAACATTCCACAACTCTGTAATTTCTTTCTTATGAAGAAGTAGTTTACGCGCACGTTTGGGGTCATGATTGAATCGATTGGCGGGTTCATACGGAGCGATATGGGTGTTCATCAACCAAGCTTCCATATTCTTTATTTCAACGTACGAATCGACCAGGCTGAGTTTCCCTTCACGAACGGATTTTATTTCACTGCCCTTAAGCACAATGCCTGCTTCAAAGCGGTCTCCGAGCGTATATTCAAAGGATGCCTTTTTATTCTTGGCAATAATTTTTTGTGGCATGGCGTGATTTTAACATATTTGAAGACGTCACAGATAAGTCATGGGGTATGATTCAGGGCAATCGCAAAGTCAGGAATTTAATATTTCCAACAAGAAATTAGTGTCAACAGCGCAAAGCATCCTTTTAGTCTTCGCACCACATTTTTTGGATTTATTCAGCCTTAACAAATTGAGAGCCA
>JABLXM010000032.1 GCA_013177815.1 Anaerolineae bacterium
CGCTGGCTATTCCGGACGAGCAAGTCAACGTTTTCCAGTTGGTCGACGCCATGACCGCCGCCGAAGGATCGGCTGCGTTGGCGTCATTACACAAATTGCTGGACGATGAAGAACCGCTGATGATCTTCGGCATGGTGACGCGCCAGTTCCGGCTGCTGCTGCTGGCACGCGCGGTGATCGACGCTGGCGGCGGGCGCGACCAGATCCTCAAACAAATCGGTGACGTGCGCTCCGATTTCGTGGCAGGCAAGATCTACAACCAGGTGCGCCATTGGAGCGCCCCAACGCTGGAAGCAATCTACCGCCGGCTGTTCGAGATCGACCGCGACGTCAAAACTGGTCAGGTGGCGGTCGAAGTGGCGTTGGACCAATTGGTGGTGGAAGTATGCACAGGGGTGCGGGGATGAGTTGGGATGTGCTGGGGCACGAATGGGCTGCGGCAATGCTGCGCGGTCATCTCGCCGGCGGGCAGGCGCGACATGCCTACCTCTTCACTGGCGCGCGCGGGGTGGGGCGGCGCACGCTGGCGCTGCGCTTCGCCCAGGCGATCAACTGCACCCAACCACCGGAACCCGGCGAGCCGTGCGGCGCCTGCCGTGCGTGCGTGCAGACGGCGCGCATGCAATACACCGATCTCGCCATCCTGCAACCCGAAAACCCCGGCGCACCGGTCAAGATCGACGCGGTGCGCGAGTTGACACGCACCCTGGTGCTGGCGCCGTATGAATCCAGCCACCGGGTGGCGCTACTGCTGGACTTCCAGAACGCCAACACCAACGCTCAGAACGCCTTGTTGAAAACCTTGGAAGAGGCGCCGCCTAAAGTCATCCTGTTGTTGACGGCGGAATCCGGCGAACAACTGCTGCCGACCATCGTCTCGCGTTGCGAGGTGCTCCTGCTGCGCCCGCTGCCGCTCGCCCGGCTGCAAGATGAACTGGTATCGCGCTGGCAGATTGCGCCGGGCGAGGCGGCGCTGCTGGCGCACCTGGCTTCCGGTCGGGTGGGAACGGCGCTGGGGCTACACCAACAACCCGAACTGCTGCAACAGCGGCAGGCAGCGCTGGATGACCTGGCAGCGCTGTTGCCGGCAAACCGCATCCAGCGATTCGCCTACGCGGATAAAATGACCAACCTGCAGAACAAGACCGGCGAAGAGCGCGAACGCATCCGCCTGCGCCTGCGGGATACGTTGATCCAATGGCTGGGCTGGTGGCGCGATGTGATGATCTCGGCAAGCGGCGAGAGCGATGCATTGATCAATATCGACCGCCGGGCGGAGATCGAAACCGCCGCCGCGCACCTGCCGGCGGGCGCCGGGCTGGCAATGACCCGTGCGCTGCAGGACGTGCTGGAAGGGATGGACAGCAACCTGAACCTGCGCCTGTTGCTGGAAGTGTTGATGTTGGATCTGCCGGTGATCGAATTGTCGGTCACCGATCCGGCACTTTGAGCGAAGTGCATTGTCCAACTTTGCGAGCGGAGCGACGCGATCTCAAATCAATAGAGATCGCGTCGTCGCTGCACTCCTTGCGAAGTGGGATTTCCTAGCAACGTATCGTTTTATCTCAACCAGGCTATCCGGAAGCTCCCTCCGCCTCCGGCGCAGGTTCCATCTGGCAGCACAGTGTGATCTCGCCATCCTCGTTGACATCGATCAGGACAGTATCACCATCCTTGAAGCGGTGCGCCAACAAGGCGTCGGAGAGCGGGTCCTCGATGCGCTGTTGGATGACGCGGCGCAGCGGGCGGGCGCCCATATCCGGGTCATAGCCTTCACTGGCGAGCAGATCCAGCGCTGCCGGTGTGGCTTCGATCACGATCTGATGCTCCACCAGCCGGGCGGAGACCTTGTCGATCTCCAGATTGACGATCTGACGGATATCCGCCGAATTGAGCGCGCGGAAGACCACCACGCCGTCCAGGCGATTGATGAACTCGGGGCGGAAGACCTTCTTGAGCGAATCGAGCAATTTCTTGCGCATTTCGTCGTAAGCCTTCTGCTCCTCCACCGATTCCGTCGTCTCCAGCTTGAAGCCCAGGTTGCTCTGGCGGCGGATGACATCCGCGCCGATGTTGGAGGTCATCACGATGATGGTATTGCGAAAATCGACCTTGTGCCCCTTGGCATCCGAAAGGTGCCCATCTTCCATGATCTGAAGCAGCATGTTGTGGGCTTCGGGGTGCGCCTTTTCCACCTCGTCGAAGACGATGATGGAATAGGGTCGGCGACGGATGGCTTCGGTCAACTGACCAGCTTCTTCATAGCCGACATAACCGGGTGGGGCGCCAACCAGGCGGCTGAGGGCATGCCGCTCCATGAATTCGGACATATCCAGTTGAATGAGGGCATCCTCGCTGCCGAACAGGAAGCGCGCCAGCGCTTTGGTCAGTTCGGTTTTGCCGACGCCGGTCGGTCCCAAGAATACGAATGAGCCGATCGGACGGCGCGGGTCCTTGAGTCCCGAGCGCGCCCGGCGGATGGCTTTTGAGATGGTCTCGACCGCCTCTGACTGTCCGATAATGTGCTTGCGCAGCTCCTCTTCCATGTTCAGCAGGCGGGTCGATTCTTCCTGCGCCATTTGCATCACCGGCACGCCGGTCCACATCGAGACCAGCTCGGCGATATCGTCAACGCCAACGGTGGGGCTGCTGGCGCGGTCCCAATCGGTGCGATACTGATCCAATTGGGCTTCCAGGCGCAATTCCTGTTGCGAGAGTTCCTGAACGTCGTCGTTGCGTCCATCCTCGCCGGCTTCCAGGCGTTTCTGCCGCACTTCGCGCAATTCGGTCATGATCTTTTTGGCGGTCTGCGCCGCTTCACTCTTGTACATACGCACGCGCGAGGAGGCTTCATCGATCAGGTCGATGGCTTTATCCGGCAGGAAACGCTCGGTGACATAGCGCGCCGATAACTTGGCGGCGGCATCCAGCGCCTCGTCGGAGATGTTAAGGCGGTGGTGCTCCTCATAGCGGCTACGGATGCCATGCAGGATCTGGATGGTCTCTTCGACGCTCGGCTCTTCCACCAAAATGGGTTGGAAGCGCCGCTCCAGAGCGGCATCGCTCTCGATGTGTTTGCGATACTCCTCCATGGTGGTGGCGCCGATAACCTGAAGTTCGCCACGTGAGAGCGCCGGTTTGAGGATATTGGCAGCATCCACCGAAGAGCCAGCCGCGCCAGCGCCCACCAGCATATGCACTTCGTCGATAAAAAGGATGGCGCCGGATTGCTTGAGTTCGTCGATGACGCGCTTGAGACGTTCCTCGAATTGACCGCGGTACATGGTGCCAGCCACCAACGAGCCGACATCCAACTGCAAGACGCGCTTGCCGATCAGCAGCGCCGGCACATCGCCTTCGGTGATGCGCTGCGCCAGACCTTCTACAATGGCGGTTTTACCGACGCCCGGTTCGCCCATCAGCGCCGGATTGTTCTTGGTGCGCCGCGCCAGAATCTGGATGACACGTTCGATCTCCTTCTGCCGCCCAATGACCGGATCCAGTTTGCCATCTTCGGCTTTAGAGGTCAGGTCGGTCGCCAGTTGATCGACCAGGGGGGTCTTATCGGCTTCCTTTTCCTTTTTTGAGGCTGGCGCCGCCGGTTTGCTGCCGGATGCGGACGCCGATTGCGAAGCGGTGCTGCTCTCTTGCAGCACGCGCCGGGTTTGCCGGCGGATCTGTTCGGGCGTCACACCCAGTTTGCGCAGCACATCCATCGCGCCGCCTTCCGGCAGGCGCACCAACCCGAGCAGCAAGTGCTCG
>JABLXM010000033.1 GCA_013177815.1 Anaerolineae bacterium
CCATTCCAGCCAAGGGTCACACTCCTTGAAAACTTCCAGGGGCTGTCTCAAAAGAAGCCCGTCACTCTGCCTGCCTTCCCGAAGCACATCGGGACGATGCGCCGATCTGGCAGGGCGCGTAGCGAAGAATCTTTCATTGTCATACGAGGTGCTACGCTTCGTTCAGCATGACGATTGTGGCTTTTTAGGCAACCCAGCAAAAATGAGGTCTCGCAAGCCAATACCAGTGATCATTCGTAGACAAGATTCTACCAGAGAATGCCCCCGATTTCACAGGCTGGCAAGTTGCGCTGTATAAGTATGGAGATTAGAGGTTATTTAATATCGAACAACCAATAAGGGCTTACTCTTTCATGCGCACGTAGATGACCGCCGTGCCGTCCTCGCTCTTGACCTCTTTGAGCTCGAAGTTTTTGGGCATCGAGCGGATGAGCACCGAAAGTTGTTTGTAGCCATAAGTGCGCGAATCGAAACCGGGGTCCAGTTGGCGCACGTGGTGACCCAGCGTGCCCAAGAACGCCCAGCCGTCCTCCTGAGAGGCGATCTCGAAGGCATTCTTCAAAAGCGGAAGCGGGTCCGGCGTGACAGGTTCCGCCGGGGCAGTCGTGCCCTTCTTGCGGCGGGTGGACGGTTTGGGACGCTGGGATTCGGGCAGCAAGTTCTCGGTATAGGTGAAGACATCGCAGGCATTGACGAAAGCGCGCGGGGTGTTCTTCTTGCCAATGCCCATCACATAAAAGCCCTTCTCGCGGATGCGGGTGGCGAGGCGGGTGTAATCGCTATCTGACGAGACCAGGCAAAAACCATCCACGCCGCCGGTGTAAAGGATATCCATGGCGTCGATGATCATGGCGCTATCGGTGGCGTTCTTACCGATGGTGTAACGAAATTGCTGGATGGGCTGGATGGCGTAGGTTTGCAACATATCCTTCCAGCCGCCCATGTTGGCAGCCGTCCAGTCGCCATAGATGCGGCGGATGGTGGTAAGCCCGTATTTGGCTGTTTCAGCCAACATTTTTTCGATCAGTGATGGTTGGGCATTGTCGCCATCGATCAACATGGCGATACGTCGGGTTTGATCCCCACTATTGATGACAGGTGTCATATAAAAATCCTCTCTCGAAATGAGTACTGCTATAAATCAATATCAATGTAATGATAAGGGATAACCTCCATAAGGTCAATGTGCGCTATTTGCCAAGATAACGGCGGCGGCACCGGGTGGGGTACAATGTGGACATGTTCTTCTTCCTTTCAAAATTCCTGCCTTTGTTCGTATATCCGCCCGGACTGACGTGCCTGCTGTTGGCGCTGGCGATGGTGCTGCGTGAGCGCGCCCGCTGGCGCAACCTGCTGATCGCCGCGGCTTTCCTGGTGATCTTCGTGACCGGCAACCGCTACGTGGCGTGGAGCCTGGTGCATTCGCTTGAATCCCAAACCCCAACGGTGACGGAAATTCCGCAAGCCGATGTGATCGTGGTGCTGGGCGGCGGCACCGAGGCTGCCGGCGTGCCCCGCCCCGGGGTGGAGGTCAACGGCGCCGGCGACCGGGTGCTGCACGCCGCGCGCCTGTATCAGCAGGGCGCTGCCCCGCACCTGTTGTTGAGCGGCGGCAACATCGAATGGCAGGGGACGCAAGCCACCAACCCGGCGCTGGAAATGGCAGACCTGCTGGCGCTGACGGGCGTCCCGCCCGAAGCGCTATGGCTGGAGCAGGAATCACTCAACACTTATGAGAACGCCGTCTACAGCGCGCGCCTGTTGGAAGCGCGGAACATCGATACCATCATCCTGGTGACCTCAGCCTGGCATATGCCGCGCGCCCAAGCCCTGTTCGAGAAACAGGGTCTGACGGTCATCCCGGCGCCGGCGGATTTCGTCGTCACCGATGCCGCCTGGCAAGACGCCATGCAGCCCAGCGTCGAATCGCTGCTGATCAACCTGATGCCGAGCGCCTCCAACATCAACCTGACCACGCTGTCGCTCAAGGAATACCTTGGCATGCTGATCTATCGCCTGCGCGGGTGGATCTAAGTTTTCCAATTATTCACAAAGAGCATAGGGGCTTTTTTCTCACTCACGTTCCCAACGCCTGGTCCAGATCCGACAGGATATCCTCGACATTCTCTACGCCCACCGATAACCGCACCAGCCCGTCGCTCAATCCCATCTTCTGACGCTGCTCGGGCGGGACGGTGACGTGCGTCATGCTGGCGGGGTGCGAGATGAGCGTATCGACATTGCCCAGGCTGACCGCCAGCGTGCACAGGCGCACCCGGTCCATCATGTCCTTGCCGGCTTGTAGTCCACCTTTCAGTTCGAAGGCGAGCATGCCGCCAAAGTGCAGCATCTGACGTTTCGCCAGCTCGTGCTGCGGGTGGCTTGCCAACCCAGGATAGTAAACATGTGCCACAGCGGGGTGCCGCTCCAGGAATTGCGCCACCGCCAGCGCATTTTCGCAATGGCGCTGCATGCGCAGTTCGAAAGTCTTCAACCCAATCGCGGTCAGCCAGGTATCGAACGGCGCCGCCGACCCACCCAGCGTTTCCAATGTCTTTTGCAACGGACCGCTCATGTAATCAAGGTGGGGGCTAACGATCGCCCCGCCAACCATAGTGCCGTGACCATTCAAGTACTTGGTGGTGGAGTGCACCACCACATCGGTGCCCAGCGTCAGCGGTCGCTGGCAGTAAGGGGTGGCAAAGGTATTGTCGATCATCAGCCAGGCGCCGTGCTGGTGGGCAACCAGGGCGCTCTCTGCCAGATCCACCAACGCCATGGTGGGGTTGGCGGGCGTTTCCGCATAGACCAGGCGGGCGCCGGGATGGCTTTGCAGCGCCGCCTGCCAGCGTGCGGGGGAAGGATCCTCAACCCACACCACTTCGATGCCGTAGCGCGGCAGCAAATTATTGAGGTAACTGAATGTGGCGCTGTAGAGCGCCTTCTGCGCAACGATGGTCTGCCCCGCCTGCACGCAAGCCAGGATGGCGGTGGTGATGGCAGCCATACCGGTGGCAAACACCTGCCCGGCAACCACCTGCGCTGCGGCTTTTTCCGGTTGTTGGCGCAACAGGTCCAGCCCTTCCAATACAGCCACCTTGACGCTGGCTTCCACCTGGTTGGGATTGCCCAAGCGGGTGTAGACATAGCCCGGCTGCTGGTGCAGGAAGGTGGCGGCACCGCTATCGCTGTCGTCGAAGGAGAAGGTGGATGTCTGGTAGATGGGTGTCACATGGGCGTGCAGCGGATCGCCGCCGCTGCCGGCATGGATGGCCAGCGTCCCCAGTCCCTGGTTTGGATTCGTAGCTCTCATTGCTCACTCCCAAAGTTTGATCAGTTTATTATACATGGGGGGAAACGCAAGCAGTCATCAGGCAAGCAACCTATCACCCTGTCTGCTATCCCGAAGGATATCAGAAAAGGATGTGGCAACCGCGTCAGGGAACACAACGAGCAGCCGCTTATCATCAAATGAGTTGCTTCGCTCAACTTGGCAAAATCGGCTATTCGGCGCGCCGTCAGCGGGCGGAATTCGCCAGGATGCGCTGAAATTCAGCCTCGAACTGAGCCGCCAACGCCGGGTCATGGGCGATGACCAGGTTCTCATCGTTCTCGTTCTCGGCGCTACGGGTGAAGTTATAGGAGCCGAACGCGACCGATTCGCCATCCACGATGATGACCTTGTGGTGCATCAGCCCGTCCGCCAGTCCATCTAGGCGCACATCCAAACCCTTCGAGCGCAGGAAGTCATAATCCGCGCCGCTATCGTTGATCTTTTCTGACTCGAACACCCCCACCACCTCAACCCCGGCGTCATGCGCATTCACCAGCGCCCAACCCAGATCGTCCAGGGTGAAGGCATACGCCAACACATGAATGCTCTCATCCGCGCCGCGCAGCAATCGCTCGATATGCTGCTGCACGCCATCATCCGGCGAGAAATAGAACTCCCACAGGCGCCCGTCCAGCTCGATCTGCGGATAGGGTGTATCCTGCGGGCGGCTGTTGCGTCCAAAGAAGCCGGAGGCGAACATCTCGTCGAACTCGACCTGGAAATTCTGAGCCGCGCGCGCATCGCGGATGCTTACCAGGTTGTTATGGTCGTAGTATGCGCCGCCGGTGCTCAGGTTGAGCGATCCGGTCCATACCTGGTTGCCGTCGATGATGATGAATTTATGGTGCATCAGATCGCCGCTGTCGTCCGTGTGCCACTGCACGCGCGAGTCAGCGATCAACTGCAATGCATCGGAGCGCCTGGCGTCGCCTTCGGTCACCAGCCGCACAGCCAAGCCGCGCTCGGCGGCGCGCAGCAATGCGTGCGCCACGCTCTCCAAAGTAAAGGAATAGACCGCCACGTCAACGGAGGTTTGCGCCTGGTCGATGGCATCCACCAGGGCGGTTTCGACGGGCGCCGGGCGTGCATTGGCGAGTGGGTTGGTAAAAAAGGCTTCCACGGCAGTGCCCTCTTCCACCACAGCATGGGTTGGCGCCGGCGTGACGCCGATGGATTCAGGGGCAATGACCGGCGCCGCGCAGGCGTTCAACAACAAGATCAGGCAAATGGCGAGGGCTGTGTTTTTCATGAGATGGTTCGTTCGTCCTGCCAGGTTAACTTTCTGTAATGGTATTGTATAGGGATTTACGCGCGCTTGCATCGATTTGCGTTATCTGATATCATTATGACAATTGTAACCCCTCCCAGGGACAAAAATCACATGAAAGAGGAGACGTGAGAAATGGCAGAAGAAAAGAAAAAGAAGGGGCTGTTGAGCGGCTTATTTGGTGGTTCCGCCAAGGAAAAGGAAGAAGCCGCCAAGGCAGCCGCTGAAAAAGCCAAAGCCGACCAGGACAAAGCCAAAGCGGAAGCCAAAGCCAAAATGGAAGCCGCCAAGGGCGAAGCAGAGAAGGCTCGCCTGCTAGCCGAAGCCGAGAAGAAAAAGGCTGCCGAAGCTGCCGAGAAAGAGCGCAAAGCCAAAGCCGAAGCACTGATGGAACAGCAAAAGAAGGCACGCGAAGCCGCAGCAGCCGCGGCTGCTCAGGCTGCTGCGGCTGCCAAACTGCCCAAGATCATGAAGGAACATACCATCCAGCCCGGCGAGACCCTCAGCCATCTGGCGCAGCACTTCTACGGTCACGCCACGGATAAGTACTGGAAGTTCATCATGGAAGCCAACAAGGAAGTCGGCAGCAAAGCCATAGACTTCAAACCCGGCACGGTCATCAAGATCCCCGAACTCCCGGAAAACTTCTAAGCAAGAAACGGGAAGCAGGAAGATCGAAACATCATGGCAGATTCAATAGATCTGAAGTCATTGTTCGGCGCGGTCACATCTGCGCTGGACGAAAACAAAGCAGAGTTGAACCAGGCTGGTGAAAAACACGGCGACGAGATGGTGGATATCTTCAACACCATCACCAAAGCCGTGGGCTCCAAGCAGGACGCTGCTCCAACCACCCAGTTCGAGAACGCCGCCAAGCAGGTCTCCAAGCTGGGCGGTGACAACGCCGGTCTGTACTCCGCCGGTCTGGCAGCCGCCGCGCAAGCCTTCCAGGGGCAATCCGAGGTCAACACCGACAACGTCGGCAACCTGCTGGGTTCGCTGATGGGCGGCGGACAGACGTCCGCCGACGGCAGTGGTGATATGATGGGCATGCTCGGCTCCCTAATGGGTGGCGGGCAGTCCGACGCTGGCGATATGGCGGGCATGCTCGGCGGTTTGATGGGTGGCGGGCAATCCAGCAGCGGCGGCGCCGGCGGTCTGCTGGGCTCCCTGTTGGGGGGCGGTAGCGGCGGCGGTTTACTCGGCTCGTTGATGGGCGGCAGTCAAACCAGCCCGGTCGACGGTCTGATCGATATGGCAATCTCGTCCGGCATGATCAACGTCAAGCCAGAACAAGCAGCCTCGCTCAAGGTGATCGCCCGCACCGTGCTGACATTCATCCAGAACATGAAGAAGTAGTTCTACGCAACTAAAAAGTGCGACAGCGGGCACCTGCGGGCGCCCGCTGTTTTGTCATTCCACCTGCCCGGTCGCTTGCGACCGCCCCGCCGCGCTCATCACACCCGGTTTATGCGCATGGAAGCACGCCAGGCTGCGTTCGCCTACTGGGGTCAACGCCAGCACATCGCGCGTGCCAATTGACACGCGCGGCGTGATCAAAATGGATTGATTGGTGTTGGCAGCTAACCAGCCAACTTCGCCGCCAGCCCGGCAGCCCAGGCGCGGATAGCTTCCCAGTCGCGGTAGTCGCCGGCGTCTCCCATCGCTTCGCGCGTGATCAGTTTGGAAGCAGGCCAGGGGAAGACTTCCGGCACCATCTGACCGGCGAATAGACCCTCCGCCATCGGCTTGACAGCCGGCGCAGCGGTCTTGAGTTTGTCCATGTAGCTTTCAGCGGTCTTGATATTCTCTTCGGTGCAATCCTTCATCGTCATGCAGACGATGAAGAGGGCTGTCGGTATCGACGCCAGTTTGGCAACATGGCGGCGCAGAAAAGCAATCGCCGCCGAGTTCGGGCGACCCATGCGCACCGAGGCACCCAACACCACACCATCGTAACCTTCAACGCTGCGCATTTTGCCGGCAGCCTCCAGGTCGACCTGGGCACCTTGCTCCCGCAGGATGCCGGCGATTTCAGCAGCCACTTCCTGAGAGGTGCCCTTCCAACTGGCATACGCCACAAGGATATTGGTCATGATGTCCTCCCCAAGATCGAAGATGATAGATTATATCATCCAGCCCGGATGGGGCGATTGCCAGGCTGCTGTAAGGAAAGCCTTGCCACACGCTGGACTATAATTAATCATCGAATGATCGACCGTGACCAATGACGAGGCTTGATTCTCACCTGGACCTGTACCAATCCCTACCCAAAGTGGACCTGCATCGCCACCTGGAAGGTTCGCTGCGCCTGAGCACGCTGCGTGAGATCGCCCGCAGCCGCGAATATCCCCTGCCGGACACCGGCAGCCTGCCCTCATTGGTGCAGGTGCAGCCGCAGGACCCGCCCACCGTCCCCAACTTCCTCTCCAAGTTTCAGATTTTGCGCCAGTTCTACCGCTCGCCGCAGATCATCCAGCGTCTGACCGAAGAAGTAGTGGAGGACGCAGCGGCGGACAATGTGGTTTACCTGGAATTGCACTTCACCCCGGTCGCGCTGACGCGCCAGTCGGGCTTCTCGCTGGCAGAGGTGATGGATTGGGTGTGCGCCAGCGCGCGTGAGGCGGCGACGCGCAACCAGGTGACCGTGCGGCTGATCGTCAGCGCCAACCGCCATGAGGAGCCGATGCTGGCTGCCGAAGTGGTCGACCTGGCATTGGAGCGGCGCCGGCAGGGCATTGTGGGCGTGGGGCTGGCGGGCAACGAGGCGGATTTCGGCGCCGAAGCCTTCGCCCCCATCTTCCGGCGCGCCCATGCGCGCGGCATGCAGGTCACCATCCACGCCGGCGAGTGGGGCGGCGCAGATAATGTGCGCCAGGCGATCACGGACCTCAAAGCCAGCCGCATCGGACACGGCGTGCGCATCTTGGAAGAGCCGGTGGTAGTGGCATTGGCGCGCGAAATGGGCACCGCCTTCGAGGTCTGCCTGACCAGCAACGCCCAAACCGGGGTGGTGGCGCGCATCGAAGACCATCCGCTGATGGCAATGCTGGAAGCCGGTTTGGATATCTCGCTGCACACCGACGACCCCGCCATCTCCGGCATCACCCTCAGCGGCGAATACCGCCTGGCATGCGAAACGCTCGGTATGCCGCTGGCAACCTTGAAGGAGCGCATCCTCTGCGCCGCGCGGGCGTGTTACCTCGAAGCATCCGAAAAAGATGCCCTGCTGACCTCACTGCGGGCAACGCTGGACGAAACCAGCCCATAACGCGGTCGAAGACTATCGAGATAATCCTGATCACCAGGTGTCGGCACCTGGTGACCAGGATTGCTTTTTACCCTTTTTCCCATTCTCACCCGTCTAATTATCTAATCAACTAATTCCTCTGTTCTCCTCTTGGTATAATCAACCCATTCTGAACAAAGGCGTTTTCCATGCACATTCTGGTAACCAATGATGACGGCGTACACGCGCCCGGCTTGCTGGCGCTGGCGCAAGCCATGCGCCCGTTGGGCAAAGTGACCGTGCTGGCGCCGGACCGCAACTGGTCGGTGACCGGTCACATCAAGACCATGAATCGCCCGTTGCGGGTCACCAAGACCACGCTGGCGGATGGCACCCCGGCGCTGGCGTGCGACGGGGCACCTTCGGACTGCGTGGCGTTGGCGCACCTGGGGGTACTGAAGGAGGAGATCGACCTGGTGGTGAGCGGCATCAACCCCACCGTCAACGTCGGCTACGACCTGACCTACTCCGGCACGGTCACCTCCGCCATGGAAGCCGCCATCTGGGGCATTCGCGGCATCGCTTTCTCACAAGAATCATCCAACGACCGGTCAGTGACAGTCAGCTACAACACCACCCGCCAGGTGGCGACCGAGGTGGTCAGCCGCTTTTTGGAACACGACCTGCCGGCGCACCTGCTGCTGAACGTCAATGTGCCGTTGCGACCCTATGCCGAACTGCGCGGTTACCAGGTGACCCGCCAGGGCGAACGCATCTACCACGACCGGGTCGAGGAAGCGCCGTGCGAGGATGGCGCGACCTGCTATCGCATCACCGGCAAGTTCCCCACCGGCGTGCCGCACCCCGGCACCGACATCGGCGCGCTGGCGGAGGGCTACGTCTCGATCATGCCGGTGCTGCTCGACCTGACCGACGCCAATTGGCTGGAACCGCTGCAAAAGATCGATTGGGCGGCGGACGGCAAACAGCCAGCCGCGGGGCAGCCCTGATGCCCAACATCCATTTCGACTGGCTGGCGCGCTGGTACGACCGCGCCATCCGCCCATCAGAGAAGGAGCCATTACACCGGCTGCTGCAACTGCCCATCGCGGGTTTGATGCTGGAGGTGGGCGGCGGCACCGGACGGGTTTCCTTTCCCCTGTGCGACCAAGTGGGCGGGCTGGTGGTGTGTGACCTTTCGCTGCCGATGTTGCGACAGGCACAAGTGAAAGGCTGCCTGTTGACGGTGCAAGGGCGGGTGGAACACCTGCCTTTCCCGGATGCGCACTTCGAGCGCGTGCTGGTGGTGGATGCCTTCCACCACTTCCCGGACCAGCCTGCCGCCATCCCGGAACTGGTGCGGGTGCTCGAACCCGGCGGCATCCTGGTGATCGAGGAGCCGGATATTCGCCAGTTTGGCGTCAAAATGATCGCGCTGATGGAGACGGTGGCGCTGATGGGCAGCCGCTTTCGCCCGCCGGCGGAGATGGCTGCCATGTTCTCGTCAGCCGGTCTGCCGGCGCAGTGGCTGGCAGACGACCAGGGTGGTGCCTGGGTCTATGGCGTCAAGCCCGGCTGAGGCTGCCGCCATGCGGGTCTATTACTCCGACCACTACCCCGTCCCGCTACCGCCTGGTCATCGCTTCCCGATCGAAAAATATGCCTTACTGCGTCAGGAATTGCTGGGGCGGGGCATCTTCTCACCGAACGAACTCGTACCCTCCCTGCCAATCGACGCCGAAACCGTGCTGCTGGCGCACACGCCTGCCTATGTCCAGTCGGTGCTGGAAGGCACGTTGGAACGGCGCATCGAGCGCCAGATCGGGCTGCCGTGGAGTCCGGCGCTGGTGCAGCGTACGCTGGCGGGCGTGGGCGGGACGCTGGCAGCCGTACACCAGGCGCTGGCGGATGGCATTTCGGGCAACCTGGCGGGCGGCACCCACCACGCCAGCGCAGGCGAAGGCGCCGGTTTCTGCGTCTTTAACGACCTAGCGGTCGCCAGCCTGGCATTGCTGAAAGCAGGCAGGGTCAGGCGGTTGGCGGTCATCGACCTGGACGTGCACCAGGGCAACGGCACGGCTGCCATCCTGGGCGCTCGGCACGAGGTCTTCCTCTTTAGCCTGCATTGTGAAAACAATTACCCGCTGCGCAAGGTGCCGTCCACGCTGGATATCGGGTTGCCCGATCGCACCGGTGACATGGATTACCTGGTCGCACTGGAGCGGGGTCTGGCGGCGGTGTTGACCTTTCGCCCAGGGTTGGTCTTCTTCCAGGCGGGGGTGGACGTGCTGGCAGCGGATAAACTGGGGCGGTTGGCACTCACGATGGAAGGGTTGGAACGGCGCGACCGCACGGTCTTATCCGCTTGCAAGGAGGCGTGCATCCCGGTCGTGATCGTGATGGGCGGGGGATACGCCGAGCCGCTCAACCTGACCGTGCAGGCACACGCCCAAACCTATCGGGTCGCCAGGGAAGTATTCCCCGGCTAACGCCCCCAGCGCGGCTGCCAGTCGCAATAGTCGTTATCGGTCAGGCGGGTCAGGTCGCTTCCGTCCACCCGCATGATGTAGATCTCACACCCCTGCGTATCTCCCTGGTGATCATAATAGCCGGTGAAAGCGATCCACTGCCCGTCCGGCGAGAAGGACGGTCCCTGGCTGTTACCGCCCGGCGGGCTGACGACACGGTAGTCGCTGCCGTCCGGGCGCAGCACGACCACCTGGCGATACCACGGGGTGCCCTGGTAGGTGGCGATCAGTCCGCCCACAGACCAATCCGAACGTCCGCGCAAGTTATCCAGGTTGGTCACCTGGAAGATATCGCTGCCATCCGGGTTGGCGGTGAACAACTGTGGGCGCGCGGGGTCACCGCCGGCGAACAGCGCCCGGCTGCCATCCGGCGACCACACCGGGTCCCAACCGATCTCACTGACCTGGCGCGGGTTGCTGCCATCGCGATCCATGATCCAAACCGAAAGCGTCTCCCAATCGTTGTAGGTGAACACGATCTGCCTGCCATCCGGCGAGATGGTCGGCGCGCTGCAATGACCCGGCAACGGACAGCCCAGGCGGGTCTTTGCCAGGTCTGCCAGGCGCAGCTCGAAGATCTCGATGAAGTTGTTACCGTCCTCGCGTCCGGCGTAGATGATGCTCTCGCCATCGGGGGAGAAGGAAGCGTAGAAGGAATCATCCAGCGGATTGGTCGTCAGACGACGGAAGCCGCTGCCATCGGCGTTGATCAGGCACAGGTCGTTCTGCTCGCCGTTCTTGCTGATCATGCAGGTATAGACGATCCTGCCGCCGGGCGCATCGCTGGTCGGGGTAGCACCTGGGGCTGCCGGCGATGAGGTGGCAGCCGCCGGCGTACCCGTGACTGCCGAGGCGTGGGTAGGTTGAGGCGGTCGCTGCCCGCGCAGCGCCAGGAAACCGGTCAGGTTGACGGTCAAACAGGCAAGCACCAACAGCGCCACCACCAACCACCATAACCACGGGTTGGCGCGGGCAAAGCGGGAAAATGACGCGAAGAATGTGGGCAAATTGGCATCCGTGGCGCAGCCAGGCGGCAGTAACGGGCGATGTGGGCAGGTGAGCTAGTCGCCGCCCTCACTCAACAGGTAGGCAGTGATCCAGCGGGCGGTATCCACCAGGGCATTTAGAGTGGTGCGTTCGTAATGGTGCGAAGCGTCCACGCCCGGACCGATCAAAGCAACACGCGCATCGATGCCGCTGCGCCACAGCACCGAGCCATCGGAAGCGTAGTCGGTGTAGATATCGACCTTGTAGGGGATGCCGTGGCGATCCGCCAGTTGGCGCAACTGTTGGCTAAAGACATGGTCATAGGGGCTGAAACCATCTTTGACGCAGATGGAGGCATGCTGCTCATCGGAATTTTGACTTTCGCCGATGGCAGCCATATCCACCACCAGCATCTCGGCGATATCCGCCGGCAGCCCGGCTGCCCCGCCATGACCGACCTCCTCGTAGACCGAGATCAACGCATGTGTGGTCTGGGCAGGTTGCAAACCAGCCCCCAGCAGGGTTTCCAGCGCCGCCAGCACACAGGCAACCCCGGCTTTATCATCCAGAAAGCGCGAGCGGATAAAGCCGCTACCTACCTCGACCCGTGGATCGAAAGCAACGAAATCGCCCACCGCTACCCCCAGCGCCCCGGTCTGCTCGGCGCTAATCGTTTGTGCGTCCAGCCTTACTTCCATCAGGCTGTCGCTGCGTTTGTTTTCGCTCACTTTGGCGCCGTAAACATGCACCGAAGCCTGTTCCGGCATCAGCGAACCGCGCAGCGTGCCGCCGCCCGCAGTGAACACCGTACAGCCTTCAGCCTCCACCGCGTTCCAGGGCAAGCCGCCAATTGCCGTCAGCCGCAGCCGCCCATTGGGCTTGATGTGTTTGACCATCGCGCCCAGGGTATCCACATGCGCAGAGATGACGCGCGGGGCATCCTGACTTTTACCTGGCAGCGTCGCCAGCAGCGCGCCCTTACGGGTGCGCCGGACGACCGCACCGGGCAGGCGCGAAAAAGCCGCTTCGACAAAATCGACCGCCGCCGCGGTGTAGCCGGTGGGGCTGGGGGTATTCAGCAATTCGGTCAAAAAATCGACCAGGCGCTGCTGGTTGATGGGAGGAAGACTCATGCGATCACCACCGATTGAGTTGCAGGGATATTGGGTTACGTGGGCAACCCATCGAACGCCGCCATTTTCTGGCGCCATTCCGCCGGCACCGGTTTGCTGGATTGTACGTGATAATCGTAAGCCACCATGATGAACTCGGCGGTCGAAAGCACTTCTTGGGTGTCCACATCTTCCATCTGACACTCGACCCGCAGGCTCTTGGTGCCAATGCTGGCAATCCGCACCCCCACCTGCACCTTCTGATCCAGGAAGATGGGCGCCTTATAGGCGATGTGGGTATCCGCCACAATCAAGCCCAGGTCGAAGAAGGAATGCCCGTCGAACAAACCCAAGTTCATGAGGTATGAGATGCGTGCTTGTTCGAAGAAGGTCAAGAAGCGAGCGTTATTGACATGCCATTGGGGGTCCAAATCGCCATAGCGAACCTGGATGGGGTAATAGAAGCGGTATTCTGGCATGGCGGGATTATACCGTAAATTGTCATCCGGCGAGAATGACCTTCTTCACTTGTATTACAATTCAGATTGGAATACACTCATTTATACTGGATAATTCTTACCTGAATTTACGAATAGAGGCTTGTCATGCAAATTACGCGCCAGGCAGATTACGCGCTGAGAGCCATGTTGTACCTGTCAAACATGGATGGTAACCAGCGCGCTGCAACCAGCCAAATCGCCGAGGACCGCGGCATTCCGCCCTCCTTCCTCGCCAAGATCATCTCGCAACTCTCGATCGCCGGGTTGATTCATACCTCACGCGGTGCCCGTGGCGGTGTTACCCTGGCGCGCCCAGCGGCAGAGATATCCATCCTGGAAGTGGTGGAAGCCATCGACGGACCGATTGCCCTGAACGAATGCACCCTCAACCCTTCTGGTTGCCCTTTCGGCGATGACTGCCCGATTCATTCGATCTGGTGCGACGCGCGCGCCGATCTGGTTGAGCGGCTGCGCAACACTTCATTCGCCGATTTCACCAAGAAACCAGCCTGATCCGCCTGGGTGGGTTCACCCAGGGAAAGGACCCAACCCGTGCAGGGATTTGACCGCATGGGTCATTGACCAGCCGTTCATAATATGGCGTGATAGCAAGTGAAGATAGAGCAAACCCAGCCCATCCGCCTGGGGGGCGGCATCGCATTGACACTCGCATTGATCAGCCTGGCGGGCTGGCTGGCGCCGGCTGAACGCACGCTGGGCAGCAACCTGGGGCTGATCCTGGTGCACGGTGCCTGGGTGTGGGCAGGGCTGGCGGCTTTCGCGCTGGCTGGTGTAGCTGGTCTGGTGGGGTTGGCGCTTCGTTCGGCGCCCTGGCACGGTTGGTCCGGCGCATTGGGGCGCACGGGTATGACGATGTGGCTGACCTACCTGCCAATGTCGCTGGTGGTACAGCAGGTCAACTGGGGTGGCATCTTCTGGGATGAGCCGCGCTGGCGCATCCCTTTTACCTTTGGCGTGGTAGGATTGCTGCTGCACATCGGTCTGGCGCTGTTGGATGATCCTCGCCTGACTTCAGGTGCCAATGCGCTGTTTGGCGCCGCACTGGGCTGGAGCCTGCTGCGCGCCGATTACATCATGCACCCCCAATCGCCGATCTCATCCTCCGGCGGCGCCATCCAATTTAGCTTCGCCTTGCTGCTGGTGCTGGCGCTCGTCCTGATGGCGCAGATCACCCTGTTATGGCGCCTGGGCAGCCGGGCGCGCCGCGATGCCCAATGAACCCTCTCCCCGAAAAATCCCTCTCCAAACCATTGATCGCTTTCATGACCTTCAGCCGCTGGATGTTGGCGACCAGCGTACGCATGGTCTACCCCTTCCTGCCCGTCCTCAGCCGCGGTCTGGGGGTCACGTTGGAGCAGATCTCCGGCGCGCTCAGCGTGCGCGCCTTTGCAGGGGTGATCATGCCGCTGCTGGGCTCCCTGACGGACCGTTTCGGTCGCAAGAACGGCATGTTGATCGGTCTATCGCTCTTCATCGCGGGTAACAGCCTGGTCACCTTCGTGCCCACCTTCGTGGCTTTCACCGTCGGCATCAGCATTTCGATCCTGGGACTGATGCTGCACCTGACTTCCATGCAGGCGTATATCAGCGACGCGGTCAGTTACGAACAGCGCGGCAGGGTGCTCGCCTTCTTGGAATATGGCTGGTCGCTTAGCTATATCGTCGCCATGCCACTGGTGGCGGGATTGATCGCGTGGGGCGGCTGGCATGCGCCGTTTCCCTTCCTGGCAATTTCCGGGGTGATCATCCTGCTGCTGACCATCAAATTCCTGCCGCAAGGCAACCGAGTCGCCCAACCACAAGGTGCAATGTGGCGCAATTTTGGGTCGGTGCTGCGCAGCCCCGCCGCGCTTGCCGGGCTGGCATTGGGATTGTTGATCTCCGCCAGCAATGAAGTCGTCAACCTGGTGTTCGGCGTTTGGATGGAGGACGCCTTTGCGCTCAAACTAGGCGCACTGGGGCTGGCTTCCACCGTGATCGGCTTTGCGGAGCTTGGCGGGGAGAGCCTGACCGCCTGGCTGGTCGATCGCTTGGGTAAAATGCGCGCGGTGGCAATCGGCTTGATCCTCGGCTCGTTGGTGGCGATTGCCATTCCGTTCGCCAGCACCACGCTGACAGGCGCATTGGCGAGCCTGTTCGTCTTCTACCTGTGCTTCGAATTCACCATGGTCAGTTCGCTGCCGTTGGTTTCGGAACTGCTGCCTGAAGCGCGCGCCACCCTGATGGGCGCACTGTTCGCCAGCTTTTCCATCGGGCGCATGCTTGGCATCTTGGCGGCGCCCAGACTGTACGAGCAGGGATTCATCTTCAACGTCATCGCTTCCATTGCGCTCAATGTACTGGCATTCGGCGCGCTGGCGGTCATCCAGCGCCATTTCCGGCACCGCGGCGGCTGAGGCTTACAATCCCCCAATAACCCGTTCGCTGCGCTCCTGCCATATCGAAAAATCGCTATAATAAACTCATGCGCCAGCCGATTTCGAAATTCGCGGCGTTGGGGCTGGCAATCCTGATGGCGTTCCCACGCCCAGCCCTGGCGTCCAGCGCTTTACCCACCATCAACCAAGAAAATACAACTGTCCCTGGCGAGGTCATCATCGGTCTGCCGGTGGGCGCCGACCCCACCGACCTGATCTCCGCCATCCCTACGCTGGGCGTGCTGGAAGTGGTCACGTTGGGCGACTTGCAAGTGGTGGTGGTGCAGGTCCTGCCCGGGCAGGAAGCGCACGTGCAGGCAGAGATGCTGGCGCAGCCCGAAGTGCTGTTTGCCGAGCGAAAAGTCCTGGCGGAGGTGCAGGCGATTCCCAACGACCCGCTGTACGGCGGCACGCCGCAGTTCCCGTCCGGTCAATACGCGCCCGCGCGCGTCCAGGCGCCCGACGCCTGGGACGTGACCACTGGCGGGGAGGATATCATCCTGGCAATCGTCGATTCCGGCATCGATGCCAGCCATCCGGAATTCCAGGGGCGCATGATGCCGGGATATGACTTCGTCCAGAATGACAGCCAGCCGCAGGATGGCTGCGGGCACGGCACCCACATCGCCGGCATCGCCGCCGCCAGCGGCAACAATGCCGCCGGCATCGCCGGCATGGATTGGAACGTTCGCATCCTGCCGGTGCGGGTGCTGGCGAACGACTGCCTGGGTGACCCGGTAGATATCGCCCGCGGTATCGTTTACGCCACCGACCAGGGCGCAGATGTGATCAACCTGTCCCTGGGTCTGTTGACCGCCAGTCGGGTGCTGGAATACGCCACCTATTATGCCTACAGCCGTGGCGCTGCGGTCATCGCGGCTGCCGGCAACCACGCGCCGGGCAGCCCGCCGCTCTCGGTCTTCTACCCGGCAGCCTACCCGTGGGTGCTGGCAGTGGGCGCCACCGGGCAGGGGGGCGGCAATCCGGTGGCGAATTTCTCCAACCAGGGCGCGGCGCTGGATCTGACCGCACCCGGCGAAGCCATCCTTTCCACCCTGCCGCTGACGGGTGGATTTTCGCTGCAGGGCAGCAACGGGTTGGGGACGGATTACGGTTTGCTGGATGGCACCTCCATGGCAGCCGCGCTGGTATCCGGCGGCGCGACGCTGTTGGTGGCGCACAACCCGGATTTCAACACACCCGACCGCATCTACGCCGGTCTGCAGGATAGCGCGCTCGACCTGGGCGACCCTGGAACGGATGAAGTCTACGGTCACGGGCTGCTGCAAGTGCTGAATGCGCTGGGTTACGACCCCAGCGGTTTGCCGCCGCCCCAGCCGCCGCCAGCCACAGCGGTGGAATATGACCCCATCACCTCCACCCGCTGCCAGAACCTGAGCTACGCCTGGCGCGAGATTCCGCATATCGATCTGGGTCCCGATCGCACCAACCTGGGCGTTTTCAATAACAACGGCTCCGCGCTGATTACCCTGCCGTTCACCATCGATTATGGCGGGGCGAACTTCACCCAGGCTACGGTCAGCGCCAACGGTTATATCGCCTTCGATGGGTTGGGCAGCGAGCAGGAGAACTGGCTCATCCCGCAGGCGGATATCGGTCCGCCCTACGCGCGCCCCAATTGGTACATCGCGCCCTTCTGGGACGATCTCAATCCCTCCGCTGCGCCGCCGGAATGGGGCGCGGGGGTCTACGGCGATGTGATCTCCACCCCGGTCGGCGACGAATATGTGGTCGAATGGCACCGCATCCCCATCCAGCAGAACAACACCAGCACCGAGGTGACCTTCCAGGTGGTCTTCATCGAAGTGACCGGGCAGATACTGTTCCAATACAAAACGCTCAAAGGCAGCCAGAGCGACGGGTCATCGGCGACCATCGGGTTGGAATACGACGACGGGCTGCGCGGGCAACTGTACGCCTTCAACCAAACCGGCGCCTTGCGCGCCAAAACCGCCATCCTGTTCTCGCCGCAAACGCCGGGCGCCGACCGGCAAGTGCAGGGCTGTCTGTTGGTGACCGAAATTGCCCCGGCAACAACCACACAGGTCGATTTCGAGCCGTGGTGCGTGCAGTTCCCAACCGGGGCGCTCTCACAACCCGCCACGCTGCGTTTTTCGGTTTTCAACCAGTTCCCACCCAGGTTCAACAATTACCTCAGTCTGGGGCATTACGCCGAGATCAACCTGGAGCCGCAACCGCCGGCGCCCTTCGACCCGCGTCCGATGGTGTGTTACACCTACACCGCAGCCGATCTGGCAGCCGCAGGCGGCAAAGCCACCAACCTGTTCCTGGCAACCTACGACCTTGAATACGGCGCCTGGGAGCGCCTGCCGACCGGCATCGATACGCTGCAAAGATTACTGTTCGCACCGGTGGCGCATTTCTCCGTGTTTGGCGTCTTCACCAGCCCGCGCCCGGCGGAACCGCCGGTCACCGGCGCGCCTGCGGCGGCGAACCCGCCCTATTGGCTGTTGGGGCTCTTCTTCCCACCGCTCCTGGTGTGGTGGTCACGGTCATGGCAAAGGCGCTGAGTCCGATACTGCTGCTGGTTTTGCTGCTGGCAGCCTGTCAGGCGGCGCCCACCGCAGCGAGTGTCACGCCGTCGCCAACGCTGCCGCCGCCGCATCTGGAACACAACCGCACCCCCAGCGCGCCAGCCGCGACGGCGCAATCCACCGCCGCGCCCTCCCCCACCACCTTCCCGCAAGAGCTGCCAGAGCTGGCGCGCGCCCTCTATGGCGACCGCCTGCCCACCTGGGTTGCCATCCCGGCGCTGACGCTGAAAGCGCCGGTGGTGCCGGTCGGCTGGACGGCGGAGGATGACATCGACCTGGCAGACCTGCGTTGGGATTCACCGGAAGCCTCGGTCGGTTGGGTCATCGAAAGCGGGCTACCGGGCGCCGGCAGCGGCAACACGCTGCTTTACGGGCATAACAACATCCATTCTTCCATCTTTCGCGACCTGTACACCCTGCAACCCGGCGACGTAGTCATCCTCACCAACGGGCAGGGAGATTGGCGCTACAGCGTGGATAGCGTGCAGGTGCTGCCGGTCGAAAGCAGCCCGGCAGATAAGATGATCTACGCCGCTGCGCTCAAGGATAGCCTGGCGCCGCGCCTGACCATCATCGCCTGTTACCCTCCGGATGGCAACACCCACCGGGTGTTGGTGACGGCTTTCCCATCACCCTGAACACTGCTCGCCCGGTCTTGTTCAATCCCCCGGACCGTTCCAGCCGAAACGATCGAAATCCACCCGATCCTGCGCATCGAAGGTCACGCCCTCGTCTTCCAGCAATTGGCGCTGCATGGCGCTGCCGTAACCGTAGCCATGCGGGCTGATCTTGCCCTGGCTGTTGATGACGCGCTGCCAGGGCACCTGATGCTCCGGTCCGCTGGCTGCCATGGCGTATCCCACCATGCGCGCCGTGCAACCCCCAACGATGCGCGCCACCTGCCCATAGGACGCCACCTTGCCGGGCGGGATCAGACGCACCACCCGGTAGATGTGGTCATAAATGCGCTCAGGTTTCATGTTCATGGTTCTCATATCCTTTCCAAGCGGCTCGCCCAGGCTGTCAGTAGATTCCAAAGAGCGTGGAGCAGGCAGGCGCCATAGACGCCCGCGCGCCGTAGGTGAGCCACGGTGCCCAACGACCGGTAAATAGTTTACCGATCTTCCCCCATTGGCAGCCCCGGAAGAACAATTCTTCGAACAACGGGAGGAACAGCGCCCAGTAGAGATACTTGGGCAGCAGCCCGGGCTGGGCTGTTGCCACATAGATCAAGATGGCGAGCAGGATGACCGCCAGGGTGATGACATTGATCTGGTTGGGGCGCAGGATCAGCCACAGCCCAGCGGCGGCTGTCACAAACCCTGCCAGGCTCACCAGGCACCAACGCGGATCGTCCAGATCGGGCTTGACGGCGTCACAGAGACGCCAGGTGACGTATGCGCGCGCCAATTGTGCCATCGCCAACGCCAGCGTTACCCGGGTCAGCGTCGAAAGTGAGGTGTCTGGGCATTCTTTCGAGATAACGGTGTTCAAATCATCCGCCAATGCCATAATATCAGCCCCATTATACGGTGTATCTCCTGCTGCAACCGATGATGGTTATCGACACCTGTTAACCCCTGCTATACATTTGTTTCGTCTTTCGGCGCCTCGCGCCGGTCGCTGCCGAGCTGCTCCAGCCGCCGGATAGACACCAATGTAGCGTAATGGCATCCCACCGGTGTTCACCCCGGCTATGAGCGATAACCACTGTCAATTTTAATCAATGTGACTTAACGATTATTAAGATGCACTTATCCAATTTGTTAAGCTTATTTAATTTTATTTAATGTATCATCTTTGTATCGTATCAACTAGTCAACAAAGAAGGTTGGATGATGGGGAACCCCTACAATAACATTTCTCTCTACCTGCGGGCAGGAATTACCATTTTCCCATCCCAAGATAAGGCAATCGAAGAGGTTTTAGTCAACCTGTTGGAGCGCTGCCCCGCGCAGCATATTTTGCTGTTGGACAGTAGCGGCTTATTGATCAACTCCTTGGGCGGAGGGAAAGATACCAATCCGGTAAGCCTTGCCTCCCTCATTGCGGCTGACCTAGCTGCAAGCAAGGAGATCGCCAATCTCACCCGCCAATACAACAATTGCCAACTCGTCATGCGCGAGGGTGAAAGAACCAACACATTCATTGTCGAAGCCGGACAATACCTGATCCTGTTTGTTCAACTCAGCAAAGATGTGCCTCTGGGTTGGGCACGTTTGATGATAAACGAAACAGCCAACCAGATTGCGGACATCATCAAGAAAACACCCGAAACCGCCGAACAATCGAGCATCGGCACGACCGATGAGGACCTGTCATCTCAAATCGATGATTCGATCAATGATTTGTGGTCGCAATAAGTCATGCAGATCAACTTGCATCAGCGTGAATTAAACATCAAGATCGTCTATTACGGCACGTCGTATAGCGGCAAGACGACCAATTTGGAACAGATATACGCTCGCGTCGACCCGAACAGGCGTAGTGACCTGGTTTCGTTGAAGACGAACGACGATAGAACCTTGTATTTCGATTTCCTGCAACTCGAATTAAGCAAGATAAGCGGCTTGACGCCCAAAATCCACCTCTACACTGTGCCGGGGCAATCCTATTATGAGACAAGCCGCAGGCTGGTACTCAATGGCGTGGATGGGGTCGTATTCGTGGTTGATTCCGCGTCCGACCGCGTCATCGATAATATGAACTCCTGGAATGACCTGCAAGATCACCTTTCTTTTTATGGAAAATCGTTGGATACCGTTCCCATCGTCGTTCAATTCAACAAACGTGATCTACCCAACGCATTGGCGATCAACGACCTGAGTTCCACCCTGAAAACTGATGGTTACGCCGCGTGCCCTGCGGTGGCAGTCAATGGTCAAGGGGTATTCGACACATTCAAAGTAGTTGTCAGTGACGTGATCAACGGGATTCAACGCGAGGCAGTCGATTAACCCAATCGGAACGATAGCAGAAGAAGGTTATATATGAACAACATGCCAGATAATAATAAATTCCAGACTATCTTATCGGAAATGAACCGAGCAGGCAATTTTCATCACTCTCTCCTGACCGACGATCAAGGTCTGACGATCGTTGCCTCCACCGATGGCGGTGTGGACCCCAGCGTCCATTCGGCAATAACACTGCTGGTGCAAAAGGCGGCGCTGCTCGTATCGAACCAGGTTCATATGGCTAATATCGATGAAATTTCCATCACCGATACCAATCACCGGCAGCTCGTTTGCCGCACATTCGATATACACAACCAGAAAGTATTCCTTACCATCCTAATGCCGGATAAAAAACAAAGTTACCGCCAATTATCGACGGGCGCAATCGGCAGGATACGCTCGGAATGGTCCAAATTATTAACGTGAGGATGTGATGATGCAAGGCAGCCTGACCGAGATGTCGGTCGCGGACTTGATTCAACATAATTGTCAAAATCAGAAAACCGCGCTGTATAGAATTCGGAACGACGGTCAACTGGCATGTTTGTATTTTAGCAATGGAGAGATCGTTCATGCGGAATTGGAAGACATGGAAGGGGAGGAGGTGATCTATGAGGTCCTGAAATGGGAAGCCGGCACTTTTGATCTCGATGCAGGGGTCGAATCATCGAAAACCACGATCAAACGCAAGTGGCAGGCGCTCCTATTGGAAGGCGCACGATTGCTTGATGAACAATCTTTAATAGGTGCACATTCTGAACCCAATGAAAGTCAAAAAGGAAAGGACAATAAGATGAACATCAAAAAGTTAAATAAGGTCGTTGAAGATTTGCAGGAAGACCTGGGATCTGCGTTGCTCTCGACCGCCAGTTGGAAAACCAGCGATGGTCAACCCCTGGCTGGTTATAATACACAACCCAAATCAACGGCGCTATTCAATGAATTAGCCCGTTCTTTGAATAAAACATTACAGGATTCGGAAATGGATCTCGGTCTTGGGAATTATTTCCTGATCAATCTCGAGAACAACCATGTGGCGGTCGATGTGATCCAAGGCGAGCTGCAGCAAGGTATACTGGTCGACCTTTCAAAGACCACCCTGGGTATCTTGATCAACGTCACCCTGCCAAAGGTGATCAGTGGTTTGAAAGAAGCGACACAGTAAAAGCCCGCCATGGTTTTCCATGGGAGCATTGTCGCACCATTGAGCCATGTTCCAACCGTTTTGATCCAATATACCGTATGACGATATCATGGCTATCAAGGTGTAATCCATCGATACAAAACGGGGTGCCCAAAAAACGATCAGGCGCGCCGCACGCCTTGGGTGAGACAGGGCATGCGGCGCGTCTAAATTTACGCTCGAACAGCCATGATCTACCTGGTGGTCATGATGCTTCAGTCCAGCATCTTCGCCAGAACATCATTGCACTCCATCAGAAGGTAGTCCTGTCCATCCAATTTGAACTCTGTGCCGGTGTATTTCGCATACAGGACTTTATCTCCCAATTTTAATTTTACGTCTTCGGAATCCCCCACAGCCACCACCTTGCCGGACTGCGGTTTTTCTTTTGCGGTTTCCGGAATATACAAACCTGAAGCGGTCTTGCCTTCCTGCTCCATTGGCTTTATCACCACGCGAGTTCCCAGGGGTTGGATCTTGATTTCTGCCACTTTTTTCTCCTTATCACTTTATACCAAGGTAACGCTCTATTTTTAGCCGGTCAAAGCCCACGATGACCTTCCCGCCGATATCGATCACGGGCACACCCATTTGTCCCGAACGACGAACCATATCCCTGGCTGCTGCGGCATCCCGGCTCACATCCACATCTTTGAACCGGATACCCTTTTCACGAAAATAGCGCTTCGCCGCGTTGCAATAGGTGCAGGTCGGCGTGCTGAAAACGATCACGCGGGGCTGGTTCTTCACCGGTTCTGACATGCTGCGCACCTCCGTCCGCTGGGCTGGATGGATCGCGCCACACTTTGCGCCGGCTGAGCCGCCCGCCCCACACATTCACTGGCTATGGTCCTTGCTCTCATCCCGGCAGCGACCCTCATTTTGCCCTCCTTGATTCGATCAATTCTCCGCCACCACGGAGGCGAGGAACGTATCCACAACCTGGCGCAGCATTTGCTCCGGCAGGGCGCCCACCTGCTGGTGAACGACCTTGCCGTTGGCGATGAAAAGCATGGTCGGAATACCCTGAACACCATACTTCATCGCCCATTGGGGATTTTCATCCGTGTTGACCTTTGCCACCAGTAGTTTTCCCGCCTGTTCATTGGCGAGTTTCTCCAGCGCGGGCGCGACCATCCTGCACGGCGCGCACCAGGGCGCACAAAAATCGACGATGACCGGTACGCTGGATTGGAGCACCAAACTTTCAAATTCCGCGTCGGTTACGTGAA
>JABLXM010000034.1 GCA_013177815.1 Anaerolineae bacterium
ACTTAATCTTAGCTATCGCTTCATTTTTGACGAGAATCTTACATCATGGGTTTGTTAGTACTTTTGACTCATTTTTGTATTGTGATAATCTAAATTTTTCACTTTTTCCGACTTTGCAATTGCCCTGGCCTGAACCCTCCCGGATAAATACGATATAATCAACCAACCTTGAGCATCGGAGCACGCCATGAAGCCACTGGATATCTCGATCGAATATTGCGCTGTCTGACACTACACCGATAGAGCCGTCGGTCTGGCGGCTGATTTGTTGACCAACTATGAAGCAGAGATCGAGCGCATCACGCTGATCCCTTCTGCAGGTGGCAGGTTCGAAGTCATCGTGAATGGCAGCCTGATCTATTCCAAACTGGCGACCGGGCGCCACCCTGAACCGGGCGAGATGAACAGGCACATCGGCGGGTTGATCTAGGAAGGAACGAAGATGAAGAAAGGTCGTGTATTCTCCGGAGCCCGTCCAACCGGGCGCCAGCACCTGGGCAACTACCTGGGCGCCATCAAGAACTATGTTGCGCTGCAGGATGCCTACGACTGCATCTATTGCGTCGTGGACCTGCACGCCCTCACCACGGTCGAAACCACCCGGGACCTGCGCAACAATACCATCGAGATGGTCTTCGATTGGCTGGCTGCCGGCATCCGGTCGGATGAATCGATCATCTTCGTGCAATCTCATGTCCCTCAGGTGACCGAGCTGCACATGATCCTTTCCATGGTCACGCCGATGGGCAAGTTGACCGACCTGCCCACCTTCAAAGAGAAGGTGCGCATGCAGCCGGATAATGTCAACTACGGTCTGCTGGGCTACCCGGTGTTGATGGCGGCGGATATCGCCCTCTATAAAGCCAATGCGGTGCCGGTGGGCGTCGACCAGGCGCCGCACCTGGAGTTTACCCGCGAGATCGTGCGTTCGTTCAACTATCGCTACCAATGCAAGGTGCTGGTGGAGCCGCAAATGGTGGTGACCGAGGTTCCCAAGGTCATCGGCACCGACGGACAGCAGAAGATGAGCAAGAGTCTGGATAACCATATCGAACTGGCTGCCACGCCGGAGGAAACCCAGGCGCGCGTCATGACGATGGTGACCGACCCGGCGCGCGTGCGCCGCACCGATCCCGGCAACCCGGATGTCTGCAACGTCTTCTCGTTCCACAAGATATTCTCCAGCCCGGACGAGGTGGCGATGGTCGATACCGAATGCCGGCGCGCCGGCATCGGCTGCGTGGACTGCAAGAAGCTGATGGCGAAGAACCTCAACGCCTCGCTGACTGGCTTCCGCGCCCGCCGCCGCGAGTTGGAAGGTCACCCCGACGACGTCATGGATATCCTCGGGCAGGGCGCACACCGCGCCCGCGCCATCGCCGAAGCCACCATGGCAGAAGTGCGCGACGCGGTCGGGCTGCCCTGACCTTTGCGTCACCCCGCCGCTGCCCACAGGGTGGGCAAACCCACTTGGCTGCCAGGCTGAACGCTTTGTTGAAAGACGAATTGGGAGTTGTCCCAAAAGTCAGATTCGTCATGCTGAGCGAAGCGCGAAGTCCCCGCAGGGGGAAGCATCTCCCTTGTTAATGAAAAACTCCTTCCCGCGCCATGATAAATTAATCACTTTTGGGACACCCACATCTTTGAATCTGCCCGTACCGTCCTCCCGGATGGTCACCGTGGCAAGATTGGTGCGTCCCTTCAGGTGTGGTTCGTCCACCGCGCCGAATGGCACCTCCACCTCGGCGTTGTCGTATTCCCCATAACCATCGTGGAAGACGTTGCCGGTCTCCAACCCGCTGCAAGTGATCTCATCCGGCACCACCGGCGCCGAATCCGCGTCACTATTCCACCTTGATCTGCACGAAGAACACATCGGCATGGTTTTCGCCAACGCCGAACGTTTCGCCCACCGCGTTGCGCAGCAGGAAGGAAGCCGTGTAGGTTCCCGGCGTTGTGGGTGCCACCAGCTCGATGAAGACCGTCAAATTGGTGCCGGAGCGGATCGTGGCGGGGATCGCCAGTTCCGCCGGCGCATCCATGCGCGTGCCGCCCACGAAGACCAGCGCGTAGGTGCTGTTCCAGGTGTTCTTGCCCACGTTCTTCAGCACCCACTGCTTGGTGAAGAACTGTCCGGGCGCCATCACCGTGCCGTCCGGGATGGTCTCGCTCACCAGTTGTGCGCCGTCGTTCGGGCGCAGGTCCTCGGTCGGCACGCTGCCCGCCACGCATTGCTTGCCGTTCGAGATGCGGTCCGGCAGGGCTTTCAGCCAATCCTGGAAAGTGCTGTCGTCCGGCTCGCACAGGTCGGTGCCATCGTACCAGAACTGCGTCAGCGCCGGCGCGCGCCGCAGGTTCAACGGCAGCGCTCCGCTCAGCGGGTTGCTGTTGACTTTGAGCGAGGTCAACCCTTGCAGGTTGCCCAGCCCCTCCGGCAGCGAGCCGCTCAGGTTGTTGTCGGCAAGCGCCAGTCCGGAGACGCTCCCGCCGGAGCATGAGATGCCATACCATGCGCAAGGCGCCGGCGCTTTCAGCCAGCCATAGGCGTTCTTCCACATGCTGCCGCCGGTGGTGTTGTAAAGCTGGGTGAGGATCTCGCATTCCTCCACTGGGATCTCGGTCACAGCGCTGCAAGAGAACTCGCCGGGCTGCAACCCCGGTTCGAAGGGCACCGGCACCAGCCAATAGTTGCTGCTGTCGCCCTCCGCCGTCCAGCCGGCTTCTCCGGCGGTGGAGCGCACCTGCCACCACACCTTGCCGTCGGCGCAGGTCGGTCCATCCAGGACTTCCATCACCGTTTCGGGCTGGAATTGGAACAGCACCACTCCCTGGCTGTTGGCGCTGGCGCGCACCAGGTTGGGCGAATAGGGCGTCAGGCTGACGTAAGCGTAAATGCCCTTTTCGAGCCGTGATTTTGGCGTGTTGGGGTCATCGGGGCACACTGCCCGTTGCGCCGGCAGCGCCAGCGCAGCGCCGGGCTTGTAGGGCATTGGCACCAGCCAGCGTGTGGTTGGGTCGGCTTCCGGCACCCAACCGCTCTTGCCGTCCGTCGTCTGCACTTGCCACCAGGCGCGTTCGCCGGCGCATTGCGGTCCGCTCAGCACCATCACTGCCTCGCCGACCGCGATATCTTTCATCTTGGCGGCGTTCGTGTTGGCAGATTCATATAGCACACCGGCGGTTGGCTGGTTGGCGTAGGCATAAATGCCCGCCGTGAGCAGCGAGACCGGCGCGCCCGCGCAGCCCGTGAAGGGCGCTGGCAGCGGCGGGATGGTGGCTTGCACGCTGGGCAGCGTTGGCGTAAAGGTGGGGGTGATGGTGGGCGACAGGCTGGCAGTGGGGCTGGCGCCCGGCGTGCCGGGGGTTTGGCTGACGGCTGCCGGGGTTGCCGAGAGGCGCACCACGGCGGGCGGGGTGGTGGGGCTGGCAGGTTCTGGGATGGCTGGGGTGGTTTCGCCCCCGCCGCAGCCGCCAGCCATCAATATCAAGATGGTCAGCAGGTAGGGGATGGTTCGCCTGGTGCGTGTTTTCATGTGTGTTTACCTCGTATCACGGTCTTAGCTTGATTATAGGTAATTGGAGGGTGAATGAAAAGACCCTTGTCCGACATTCTGAACGGGCACAGCCACCGTTCGGCAGCCGCCTGGCGTTTTCAGGTATAATCCCGCCAACCCGGTTGGTGTGGAGGCAGCAATGCGTGCAGTGATCCAACGAGTCAGCAGCAGCAGCGTTAGCGTGGCGGGTCGGCAGGTTGCCGGCATCGGCGAAGGATTCCTGATCCTTTTGGGGGTTGGACCGCAGGACGGCGAAGAACAGGCGCGCCAGTTGAGCCGCAAGATCGCCATGCTGCGTGTCTTCGGTGACGCCGAAGGCAAGATGAACCTCTCGCTCAAGGATACCGGCGGCGAGGCGCTGGTCGTCTCGCAGTTCACGCTGTATGCCGACACGCGCAAGGGCAACCGCCCCGCCTTCACCGATGCCGCCCCGCCCGATCTTGCCCGTCCGCTGGTCGAGCGCTTCGCCGACCTGTTGCGCGCCGAGGGCATCCCCACCCACACGGGCGAATTCGGCGCTCACATGCAGGTGGCGCTCGTCAACGATGGTCCCGTCACCATCCTGCTGGAGATGTGAGTCAACGACCCTTGTGGGGGGACGCTCGCATAGAGAGCGGAGAGGGCGCGGAGATATTTAACCGCTATTAGACTGTTTCATTTACAAAGTTGAATGATTTACTTCGCGAGCCGCCGAAGACGGTGTGGCGATCTCAAGGAAGCATGACTACAGACGACGGACGGCTGTTGCTGGCGGCGATGAGGCGGGCGGTGAATGCGGGGCTGTCCCAAAAGTCAGATTCGTCATGCTGAGCGAAGCGCGAAGTCCCCGCAGGGGGAAGCATCTCCCCCATTAATGAAAAACTCCTCCCCGCGCCATGATAAATTAATCACTTTTGGGATACCCACTGACGGCGTTCGCGGAAGATGGGGCTTTCGAAATCCGCGTCACCCCCATCCTCAGTTCCTCTGATAGCTCGAGCAGTGCAAAAAGCCGACGAATGGTGGCAGTGATCAACCATTCCATGTACATTTGTATTTTCTTTACTCCAGCACGATCTCCCACAGGTGCACGTTGGAGATTTCGGCGGCGTGGATATCCAGCAGTTCCAGCCGCAGGTGGGTGACCGGCAGCGTTTCGCCAAAAGGCACTGCTACATCCTTATAGCCATCGACTTCACCGGCTTCGGCGACGAAGACGCGCGGTTCGACCTCACCTGCCACGGTCAGCGTGACGGTCAACCGCACCGGCTCGGCGCCCACGCGCGCGGTCAGCCCGCTCAGGTCGCGCCTCTGCGGGAATGCCAGTTCGACGACCAGGGGGTTGGCGCCCGAGGTGCGCATGAGCGTATCGGGATTGCCGTCGAAGACGTTTTGGAGTTCGCCCATATCCAATGGGGAGTGCAGCGCCTGCAATTCCTGCTGGTCGATGATGACCTGCGCCGCCACCGGCGCGAAGCGGCGAGCTTTCTCGGCAACCAGGAAGGCTTCGATATCGTCCCGGTATGTCAGGCGGATGAAATGGAACCCGGGTTTGCCATCCGGCGCTGTGATGGTACGGTCGATTGCAATTTCCGAGAAGCGCTGCGATTGCTCCAGTTTCGCCAGTTCCTCCGCCGTGACCACGAACAGCCAGTCCGAAAGGCGCGGCTCGACCGTGTCCAGATGACTCTCCGCCGAACCAATTTCCACGGGGGCATCCGGCGGGAGGAAGAAATCGCGCAGGGTGTGCACCTGGTAGCTCCAAGCGGGCGAGACGAAGATGCGCTGTTCAGGTTGGGATTGGTTCACTGAGCGCACCGCGGCGAAGACCTGGCGCGCACCCCACTGCATGCCCGAGATGCCATAATCCTGCGACCAGGTCGGTGCGCGGGTGAGCGCATCCGTCAATGTCAGCAAACTGGCAGCCGCGAATGCCAATGCCAGCAGCAGGTTGGTGACCGTGCGCGGAAAGGCGGTGCGCTTTTCCAACTGCGCCAAACCGGCTTGCAATGCCAGCAAGGTCAGCAGCGTCGCCGGGATGACGATTGCCAGCACGCGCTGAACGGTCAAGTCCGCAAACGCTGCGGCGGCGGGCGCCGCCAGCAGCGCAACCAGCAGCAGACGCATCTCCGGCTGGCGCCAGCGGCGCACCGCCAGCACCACACCGGCGACCACCGCCGGCAGCAGGATGACGGTCAGGTGGGCATAGCCCTGCATGCGGTACAGCAGAGGGTCGACATCATTGGGCAGGAACCAGTACAGCGGGTTGAGCGCCGAGAGATAGTTCTCCATAAAGCGCCCGAGTTTGGCGAGTGTACCGATCGATTCGGTCCAGTACAGGTTGTACTGCTGCAGGCGGGAAGCGTATTCCAATGGGTGGCTGACCCAGAAACGCGCCAGCGGTAGCGCCAGCAGAATCAGCAGCCCCAGCCCCGCCAGGGCGATGCGCCGCTGCCGCCAGTGATAGCGGGCATCCGAGATCAACAGACCAATGCCGGCGGCGAGCATGACGAATTGCCCCGCCGAATATGCGTAGAACGTCAGTGCCCCCAACACCAATGCTGGAAAGAGGAATTTGGGGTGGCGCAGGCGGTATTGCAGGTAGTAATAAAGAAAGCCGGCGTAAAAGGTCGCCATGAGGGCGAACTCGTAGCCGGTGCGGGAGAACAGGAACCAGGCAGGCAGCGAGGAGAGCACCAGGGGCGCCAACCACCACAACGAGAGCTTGTAATGGTCACGCGCCATCCAGGCGCACCACAGCGCCGCCAGCAGCGAGAGCAGCGCCACGCTGGCGCGCGTCAGCCATAATGAACGCCCGAAGAGCAGCACCGGGACGGTTTGGAAATAGACCGAAGCTCCCAGACTGTACTGCCCGTCGTTCTCGAAGAAGGTCGGCAGGAACTCCCCGCTGCCATCTTTGAGCCCGTTGGAGAGCAGGCGCTCTGCCAGCAGGGGGTGGATGGCTTCGTTGGGGGTAAAGGAGATGGGAAAATCGACGATGCCGACCAGGCGCACCAACAGGTAGATGACCATGCCTGCCCAGAAGAGCGTTTGAGGTGAGATGATGCTGATGCGGGAGAAGGGTGCCCGCGCGCGCTGCCATAAGTCCGCTGCGCGCCTTCGTTCTCCCCTGGGGGTGGGGTGCCCTGCCGGCAGGCGCGCCACGCGCTGCTGGCTGACGAGCACCTGGTCGCTGCCGGGCACGGCTTCCAATGTGATCTGGACGCGCTCGCCGGGCATCAGATCGACCGAGAGGTCGACATGCGCCATCTGATCGGCTGGTTCTGGCGCTTCATCCTGTGGCGGAGCGTTCTTCCGGGGCACTTAATCATTATAGCATGTCGTTTCACAGCGGGGTTTGCATCATTCCCCGGCAGCGCGCGTACCCGGATATGGCAATATGACCAGCGTTAAGGCGGCAATGCGACAAGACCCCCATAGCTGGGGGGTAGAGGGCGTTCCATCGCCACCAATGCGACTGATGTTAAAGAAAGTGACGACAGGGCATTATTTAAGGTTAAATTTTTATAACCGTCAAAATGCCCCGTGCTATAATGATTTCATCACCGCCCTGGGTGAATAATTACCGGTATCGCATGAATTGAAGCGCCACAACTGAATCGCCGAGGAATAATCGTTCATGTCCTTTGTCCACCTGCATGTGCACTCCGAATACTCGCTGCTGGATGGTTTCAGCAACCTCAAGAAGCTGACACAGCGCGTCAAGGATCTGGGCATGCCGGCGGTTGCCATCACTGACCACGGCACGATGTTCGGCATGATCGAATTCCAGAACGCCGCCAAAGCCGCGGGCGTCAAACCGATCTTCGGCATGGAAACTTACCTGGCGGCGCGCGGCATGCGCGACCGCGATTCGAAACTGGACAAGTCCTCCTATCACCTGGTGCTGCTGGCGGAGAACCAGACGGGTTACCAGAATTTGCTGAAACTCGCCAGCCTGGCGCAAATGGAGGGGTTCTATTATTATCCGCGCATCGATCACGAGACGCTGGCGGCGCACTCGGAGGGACTGATCGCCACCAGCTCCTGCCTGTCTGGCGAGGTGCCGAGCGCATTGCTGGAAGTCGGAGAGCAGGCGGCGCGCAAGAAGCTGGACTGGTATTTCGAGGTCTTCGGGCGCGAACGTTTCTACCTGGAATTGCAGCAGCACGATATCCCCGAACTGACCCAGATCAATCGTTGGCTGATGGGAGAGGCTGAGCGTTACAAGGCAGAGTTGATCGCCACCAACGACGCCCATTACGTCAATCCCTCCGATGCGCGCTTGCAGGATATCCTGCTGTGCATCCAGACCGCATCGCTGGTCAATGATCCCAACCGCATGCGCATGACCGACCCCTCCTACTACTTGCGACCACCGCAAGAGATGGCGGCACTGTTCAAGGAGGTGCCGCAGGCGCTCGCCAACACGCTGGTGATCGCTGACCGCTGCAACGTCAACCTGGAGACCAACGGTTACCACCTGCCGCATTTCGAGGTACCCGCCGGCGGCACTCCTTACACCTACCTGCGCGAATTGTGTGAACAGGGGCTGGAACGGCGCTACGGCGCCCGGCGTCACGATGCAGTGGTGCGCGAACGCCTGGATTACGAACTGGATATCATCCACAAAATGGGCTTCGACACTTATTTCCTGATCGTGTGGGACCTGTGCCGGCACGCCAAAGAAGTCGATATCTGGTACAACGCGCGCGGTTCGGCGGCTGGTTCGCTGGTGGCGTACTGCTTGGATATCACCCTGGTCGAACCGCTCGAACACGGGTTGATCTTCGAGCGCTTCCTCAACCCCGGACGCATCACCATGCCGGATATCGATCTCGATTTCCAGGACGACCGGCGCTCGGAGATGCTGGCGTACTGCGCCAACAGGTATGGACATGACAAGGTCGCGCAGATCATCACGTTCGGCACGCTGGGCGCGCGGGCAGCTATCCGCGATGTCGGTCGCGTGATGGACATCCCGCTTACGGAGGTCGACCGGGTGGCGAAGCTGGTGCCCAACGTGCCGGGCAAGTCCCTTTCGATCGCCGATGCGCTGGAACAGGTGGATGAACTGAAACAGGTCTACAAAGAGTCTGAGTACCTGCGCGACCTGATTGACACCGCCAGGGAGATGGAAGGCGTGGTGCGCAACGCCGGCACGCACGCCGCCGGTGTGGTCATCACCGATCTGCCCGTCATCGAATATGTGCCGCTGCATCGCCCCACCAGCGGCTCGGAGGAAAACCCGATCCGGTCGGTGACCCAATTCGAGATGTCGGTGTTGGATTCGCTCGGTCTGCTCAAGGTGGATTTCCTCGGTCTGGCGACGCTGACGGTGATGAACCGCGCCTGCGACCTGATCGAACAGCGGCACGGCATACACTTCGACCTGGACAATATCCCGCTGGATGACGCCGAGACCTTCCAATTCCTTGGGCAGGGTCACACCGCCGGCGTCTTCCAATTGGAAGGCGTGGGCATGACACGCTACCTGGTGCAGATGAAGCCGCGCAACCTCGCCAATATCATCGCGATGGTGGCACTCTACCGCCCAGGTCCCATGGACCACCTGCCGCACTACATCAGCCGCATGAACGGGGAAGAGCCGGTGGTGTATACCCACGAGAAGATGATCCCGATCTTCGAGGAGACCTACGGCATCCCGATCTACCAGGAACAGATCATGTCAGCGGTGATCGAACTGGCTGGCTATACCCCCTCCGACGCCGATGACTTCCGTAAAGCCATCTCCAAAAAGATTGCATCGGCGGTTGCCGCGCACCGCGAGAAGTTCGTCGCAGGCTGCATCAACAACGGCATCCCAGGGGCGACAGCGTCCAAGATCTTCGAGGAATGGGAGAACTTTGCCCGCTATGGGTTCAACAAGAGTCACGCCGCCGATTACGGCGTGATTGCGGTGCAGACCGCTTACCTGAAGACCCATTACACGATCGAATACATGACCGCCCTGCTTTCCGCTTCCCGCAACGAGACGGAAAAGGTGGCGGAATATATCAATGAAGCCCGCAACCTGGGCATCACGGTCAACCCACCGGATATCAACGCCTCCAACTGGGACTTTTCGATCGAAGACACGGCAGAGGGCAGCGCCATTCGCTTCGGCTTGGGCGCGGTGAAGAACGTCGGGCAGACGCCGGTGGAGTTGATCTGCCAGGCGCGCCAGGAGGGCGCCTTCCGCGACTTGGGCGATTTCGTCCAGCGGGTGGACCTGCGGCAGGTGGGCAAACGAACGCTGGAATTCCTGGTGAAGGTGGGAACGCTGGATGCCTTCGGGGCGCGCCGTTCCATCCTGGCGTCGCTCGACCAGTTGGTGGCGATGAGCGCCAGCCACTTCCGCCAGAAGGAATCGAACCAGTTGAGCTTCTTCGGCGCTGTCGAGGGGATGTCCACGCAGGTCACCCTGGCGCCGGATTTCAACCCGGACAAGCGCGAATTGCTGGATTGGGAACGTGAATCGACCGGGCTGTACCTTAGCGACCACCCGCTGGCGCCGTATATTGCGGTGTTGAAGCGCAAGATCAGCCACACCTTGGCGCAGATCGCCGAAGCCGGCGCCAATGAGAAGGTGGTGATCGCCGGGATGGTCATCCGGGTGCGCTCCTTCCGCACCAAGACCGATAAGATGATGGCGTTCGCCACGCTGGAGGATATGCAGGGAACGGTCGACCTGGTGATCTTTCCCCGCACGTGGGAATCGTACGGTCGCCTGGTGCGGATGGACTCGGTCCTGACGATTGGCGGCAAGGTGGATATGAAGGACGGCACGCCAAAGGTGATCGTGGATACGGTTACGGTGGAGGACGCACCGGAAGCGATGGCATTCCCGGAGATCGAAGGATTCGACCCCGGTGCGCTTGGAAATGGTGAAGGGGAGACTGGCTGGGAAATCCCGCTGGAGGATCCTGATACCATTGGCAACGATGAGGCGGGCTATCATCCTCCGATACGCAGCGCGCCGGTCGAGTGGTTGGAAGAAACGCCGGGAGGTTCACCGACCGGGTCGGATGAGCGCAACAGTCCGCCGGCGGATATATCAGACCACCAGCCTTCCCAGCCGCTACCGTTCGGCGCGGCTGAAGCGCTTCCACAAGAGCAGGCACCCGCCAGCCCGCTGACGCCATCTCCACCGCTTCCTTCAACGCCCGCGCCGGAATCTCTGCCGCGACGGGTGATGGACGAGGTGCCCTCGTACCTTCTGCCGCCGCAGCCGTTCGACATGAAGGGCGAGATAGCCGGTGAGTCGCTGCAGATGGTGTCTGTCACCCTGCGCGCCTGCGGTGACAAACAACGCGACGTGCTGCGCATGCAGCGGGTGATCCGGTTGATGCGCTCCTCGCCGGGACACGACCGGTTTGCGGTGCGGGTATTCGAAGGTGAGCGCGGATTCATGATCGAGTTTCCCAATGACACCACCGGCGCAACGCCGGATCTGATCCACCGGCTGGTGCAGCAAGTTGGGCATGAGAACGTGCAGGTGGAGCCGTTACAAAGGTGATGGAAATTCCCATCTTCCAGGTCGATGCTTTCACGGACAAGCCTTTTGCCGGCAACCCTGCCGGGGTGTGCCTGTTGCAGCAGCCGATGCCGGATGCATGGCAGCTCGACTTGGCGCGCGAGATGAACCTTTCCGAAACTGCTTTCTTGCAGCGGCGCACCGATGGCTGGGGGCTGCGCTGGTTCACACCCCAGGTGGAGGTGGAACTGTGCGGGCACGCCACGCTTGCCAGCGCGCACATCCTGTGGGAGACCGGGCACTGCCGGCGCGATGAGATCATTCATTTCCACACCTTGAGCGGTGAACTGACCGCCGGTTGGGTGGACGGGTGGATTGAGCTGGATCTGCCGCTGCGGCAGGTGACGGAAGCGCCGCTGCCGGAGGCGATCCTGCAAGCGTTGAGGGGCTTGCCGGTGCTGTTCGCCGGGCGCAGCGGGGAGAATTATTTCATCGAGACTGCCAGTCAGGCGGACGTGCTGGCGGTGCAGCCGGATTTCGCGCTGTTGTTGACCCAGCCTGGTCACGGTCTCATCGTTACTGCGCGCAGTGAACAGCCGGGCGTCGATTTCGTTTCCCGTTACTTTGCCCCCTGGGTGGGGATTCCGGAAGACCCTGTGACTGGGTCGGCGCACTGTTCCCTGGCGCCGTACTGGGAAACGCGGTTGGGGCGTTCTCCGCTCGCCGCCCGTCAGGTTTCGGCGCGTGGCGGCAGCCTGCGGGTGACATGCAGAGGTGAGCGGGTTGCCGTGCAGGGGCAGGCAGTCACGGTCATCGCTGGCAGCATATATTCACTCATTAGCTAACACAATAGAAAACTGTAAGTGATTTGACAGGCAAGAAGGTTTGCTTTTATAGAAAATTGCCTATAATTAATTTCAAGTTAATTATTTTTATAATCTTAATTTTGGATAATTACTATGATATTACTCAGAAAATCTCATTGTAACCCTGGGGGCAGTATCAGTTTATGGTGGGCTGGACGCATTGTCCTGCTGACAGCTCTCATCACGTCATCATTCGCACAATCTGCAAGTCCGGTTTCCGCTAAACCGCTGCTGGGACCGATCGCCAACATCAGTGCGTCCATCCCGTCTGAGGTGCCCATCGGCGCCGATTTCACCTTCACGGTGACCTTCGACAACGATAACACCTCCCCGGGATATGGACCCTTCATCGACTTGGCGTTCCCGGTCAACGGCGCGGATGGGGCTGCCGGCACGGACACCCCGGATGGCATCGACTTCATCGGCGCCACTTACCTGGGTGTGCCGGTGGAGGCGACCGAGGTGACCTTCGATGTCAATGGTGAAGCACTGCATCCTTACGCCCGTGGCACCGATGGTCAATACCTCACCATCTATGGCACACCGGGGGACAAAATCGTTTCGTTGCGGTTGCCGTTTGGTTCCTTCGTTCCAGATCAACCACCTGCTACCATCGAGGTCACGGCGCATATCAGCGAGCTGGCGGACCTGGATACGGATTTATCCATCGCTTATCGCGCCGGATATATGTTTGGCACCAATCCGCTCGATGATTGGTGCTGTGATCCGGTGATCCTGCAGCCGTCGGGCAACGACAGCACCACCGACTGGTATGAAGCTTCGGTACGACCGACACTGTTCACCTTGACCAAAACCTATCCTGACCCGGAGAATGAAACGGCTACCGGACCTAACTTCCCACGCAGCTATAGAATCACTGCCACCGTTGCAGGCGGGCAATCGGTCGATAACCTGGTCATCAGCGATATCCTGCCGGACAACCTGCAATTCCTCAACCTGGTATCTCCCAGCGCCAGCAGTTGCAGTAGCCTGCCGGATACGACGGTGCCCGGCGGTACCATCACTTGCGAGTTCGGAACCATCAGCGGCTCTGCCAGCATCGTTTACAGGTACTTCATTCCCGAATACACTGCCAGTTCCTACGTATGGAACGCCAGTTTGGGGCAGTATGAATTGGACCCCAATCCCGACAACCGCACTTTCGTCATTGATCCAGAGAACGGCGATGACGTCGATTCCGTGGACGATGCCTCAGCCGAGGCAGATTGGGAGCCAAACGACGACCGAGACCTGCCCGCCATGCACATCATCAGTGACAGCACACCGGCGGACCACACCCTGACCGACAAGTCCATCGCCATCCAGAAAACGGTCAGAAATGTGAGCGACAGCAATAACTCCCCTGGTGACTTTCTCGAATACACACTAGAGTTCCAGATCTCGGATTTTTTTGCTTTTGAGGGCATCGATATCACGGATGTCTTTAACGATGGTCAGCTTTTTGTGCCCAGTTTCACTCCCACGCTGGTGGTGGTCGAACACGGGGTGGCTTCCAGCGCGCCCATCGATAGCACCAACTATACCGTAACACGCGATACCTGCCCGGCGACACCCGGCGTTTGCAGCGGTGATACGACCATGGTGTTCCATGTCTCTGATGAGTTGCTCAGCCGCTCTTTGGATGGCGACGTATTGGGTGGCTGTGTGCCACAGGGCGGTACTGGCGGCGGCGCGCCCGATTGCGATGTAGAGGATCACGGCGGCAGCATCGCCACCATCATCTTTCGCACCCAGATCCAGGACGAATTCACCGACCAATATCCCTCCGGCGACCTTTCGGTGGACCAGGGTGATACCAGCGGCAACAGTGTCGATGTCCAGGCGAACCTGCTATCCACGGTGGATTTGAGCCCGCTGGGCGCCAGCGAAAGCGACGGCAGCAGCGCCAGCTTCAGCATCTCGCGCGGCAGTTTGACCAAAGCCATCTACGCCGTCAATGGTTCAACCACCTTTGATATGCCACTGCGGATAAACGCCGGTGATAATATCACCTACCGCCTGCGTTATACCCTGCCGACCAGCGATTTCGAGGATCTGGTTATCTCGGATTACCTGCCGCTGCCGATCTTCGACGCCACCGAAGTGGGCGCAGTCGCCAACCTGACGGCTTTGTGCGACAGCGATGGTGGTACGGCGGATCCGTTGGCGCCCCCGGCAGGCAGCGCCTGTATCAACAACGGCAACCCGGCTGACCCATTGGACGCCGATACTTATCATTTATTGACACCGCCGCCTGCCCCGATTGCGCCTTCCCTGCAATCCTTTGGAGCGGATAACAAGCTGGTCTTCACTTACGGCGACTACGATCATCCAACCAGTTCCCCCACCCAAATCGAACTGCTGTTCACGGTTACCACAACCGATAATCCATTTGCAGACGGGCTGTACCTGACCAACCAAGCGAACGTTTATGAATATTCCACCAATGCTGGCGAACAGACGGCTGATGCCATCATCCAGATACAGCTTTCTGAGCCATACCTAGTGACCAGCAAGGGGGTTATTGCTACTGACAGTCCCACCGCGGTGTTCAGCCCGGCTGCCAGTGGACCGGTGACGTTCAACGCGCCGGGGACAGCCGGTAAGCGCTGGGACACGGCGGATGTGATCTCTTCGAATGCGATCGCAGCCAACCCGATCGACAGCAACCTTGCCGGCATCGATGGCGGCGACCTGGTCAGCTTCGCCATTGTGGTGGAGAACCAGGGTTCCGGCAGTAACGGCGCTTTCGATATTGTGGTGAAGGATGACCTGCCGGCTGGATTCGTCATCCCTGGCAGCGGCATCAACCTGGCGGTCTATCGCGGGGATGGCGTTCCTATTTCTTATACGCAGCTCTCGGGCGGTTTGTTGGGGGACGGCATTCAACTGGATGACCCCGGCGCGACGGGTGTGTGCCAGCACTATGACCCGGAAGATGGGACGAATATCGCAATCATCACGTTCGACTTACAGGTAGATTCCAACATTGCTCCCAATGCCGAGATTACCAACACCGGAAGCGTGACCAACTATGCCGCCACTGAGGGCGGACCGGACTTTACCGGCACCAACGCCGACCTGAGCGATGACGCCATGGTGACCGCCCGGGACGCAAGCGCAACCAAGACACTGGATGGTAGTGAGATTGCCACCGCACCCAATGACGGCAACGAAGCCGTGGTGGGCGAGTTGGTGGCATTCACCACCGAGTTGGAATTGCCGGAGGGCTTGCTGCAAACACTGGCGCTCGAGGATACGCTCGATAGCGGGTTGGCGTTCGTAGGCTGCACGTTCGACCCAGAGCTAGATGTCTCTGCGGGGGTGACTGCGGCGCCTTATCCGCCGGGCGGTTTGCTGCCCAACGTATGCGCCACCCCCAGCGTCGACCCGGGCGGCGGATCGTTCAGCCTGTCGTTCGGCGATGTTGTCAACACCAACTCGAGCAACGGCACCCCAGAGACGCTCCAGGTACATATCATTGCGGTGGTGACCAACGTTGCCGCTGCTTCGCAGGGAACGCTGCTGCGCAACAGTGCTACGTGGAGCTATACCGGCGGCAGCGTTTCGGCGCAATCCGAACAGGTGCGCGTGATCGAACCGCAACTGCGGGTGGACAAAAGCGCCTCCGTGACGAGCGGGGACGCGGGGGACGTGGTCGATTTCACCATTACCATCGACCACAGCCCAACCAGCCAGGCACACGCTTACAACGCCACGTTTTCGGATATCATCCCGGTAGGCTACACGTACGTCCCTGCCTCGCTGGATTGCGACGATGGCAGTCTGGACCCGGACGCGCTGACCTGCGTGGAGAACAGCGGCACCATCACGGCGGCTTGGACGACGTTCAACCAGGGTGAAACATCGATCATCAAGTTCTCAGCCGTGATCGATGACGATGTCCCGCCCGGGGCGCTGTTGCAGAATATCGCCAACGTGGCATGGACCAGCATGGACGGCGACCTGACATCGCCGCGTTCGAGCTACAGCGATGTCTCCACCGAGCGCACCGGCGATACCGCTAACCCAGGGGGCAACGAGAACGATTATCGTGCCAGCGATTCCGCCGATGTGCGGGTGGATTCCGCACCAGAAAAATACCTGATCGCCTCATCGGAGGCTCATACCGGTGTAGTTGGGGGAACCGAACGGCTGGTGATCGGGGAGATTGTGCGCTATCGCCTGGTCACCCGTTGGCCCGAGGGCGTCACCCAGGGCGTGCAAATACGGGAAAACCTGCCGGCTGGTTTGCAGTACATCAATGGCACCGCAAAAGTGGCGTTGGTCTCCGACCAGGATGGCGCCTGCACAACGCCTTCATTTACTTCCTCGCTGCTCGATCCAGACCCCGAGATATGCGGCGACGAAAATACGCTGGCGAGCATCACGCCGACGCAAGTGATGCAGGATGATGCCGTCTCGAACAACGCCATCAACAACGATGATGTCTATAGCAGCGGCACGGATGTCTATTTCAAATTCAGCAATCTGAACAATTCCGATCGCGACGCCTCGTCGGAGTATATCCTGATCGAGTTCAATGCTTTGGTGGTCAACGAGACCGCCAATATTCAAAATCGCCAGTTGCTCAATGATTTCACTGTGATCATCAACGGCGGCACGGTGGCGACGTCATCCAGCGTCGAAGCGCGCGTGGCGGAACCCAACCTGACGATCCTCAAGGCGCGTGTGAGCACCGGCACCGATGCCGGCGATACCACCGTCTATCGCGTGACGGTCACCAATAATTCCAATACGCTTTACGGCAATAACGCCGCGGCTGCCTTCGACCTTGTCATTACCGACCCCCTCAACGCGTGGTTGGACTTGCTCGCCGCCGGGGATGTGGTTGTCACTACCTGCCCGGCTTACGCCACCTGCACCAACACTTCGGACGCGGGGACGGAGCAGGTGACTGTCAATGTGGATCGCCTCAACCCCGGCGACCAGGTCATCTTCACGGTTTCGGTGCGCATCCGGGATAACGCGCCAGCCCGCCAAACCATCGCTAACACCGCCCGCGTCGGTTACACCAGCCTGCCGGGTGTCAATGGGACGACCGGCAACCCGACCGGCTCGGACAACACCGGCACACCCGGCGCCAGCGATGGCGAACGTATCGGGGTGGATGCCAGCGCGCTCAACGACTACCGCACCACCGAAGGCGAGTCTTATTCGCTCAACGCACCCGCGGTGACCAAACTGGCTGCCAACCCCACCGCTTATCCCATCGGTGGACTGGTGGTCTTCCCCATCCGCGTCACCCTGCCGGAAGGCGAAACGCGCAACCTGCGGGTGGAAGACCGCCTGCCGGATGGTCTGGGTTATGTGTCCTACCAGGTCATCACCAGCGCGGCTGCCAGCGGCGGTTTGCTGACCAACGATTACTATGGCGCAGCGCAACTGCCTGTCCCCACCGTTTCCGGTGGCAGCGGCAACGGCGTGGATGTTACTTTCACTTTCGGTAATACCCAGAACAACCCCAATGGCAACAGCAACGACAACGCCTTCCTGGTGTTGGTAGCTGCCCGGGTCTTGGATGTCAGCACCAACCAGTTGGGCGTTTCCCTGACCAACAACGGTCGGTTGATCTATACCAACCCCAACAACGGCACCAATACCACCATCGACGGTGGCAACCGCAATATCACCATCGTCGAGCCGCGCATCGAGACTACCAAGCAGGTCGACCCGACCAGCAATGTCGAAAACGGCACGCTGCTAACCTATACCGTAACCTTTAGCAACAGCGGCACTTCGACCGCCTATGAGGTGACGGCAGAGGATACCCTGGCGCAGGGTGTGACGTTCACTGCCCTGCTGGGCTGCGAGATGCCCCCCGGCACGCCCGTGCCCGCCAATGCCACGCCGGGCAGCGGCACGGTGGCGTTCGGCGAGTGGGATATTGCCATCAACGAGACCCTGATGTGCACTTATACCGCTACGGCGGACGGCAGCCTGCACCTGACCGGCGACCATACCAACACCATCGACGCCGATTGGTCCAGCGTGGACGGCAGCGATGCCAACGAGCGCACCTACGATGACTCGCCGGGCGTGACGGTGGATGGTGATCAGGATGAGGACGACGCCATTTTCACCGTCGCTGCACCGACGCTTGCCAAGAACGATAACACCACCACCCAGGCTACCATTGCGGATGTCATCCCATATACCATCACGGTTGGCGGTCCGCTCGGCACGCTGCGCGACCTGGTGATCGTCGATACGCTACCGCTCGGTTTGATCTACAACGGCGATGCTGCCATCAACGGCTTGCCTGCCACCGCGGTCACGGTCAGCAACCCCAACGACGGCAGCGCGCCGGTCATGCTGACCTGGAACTTCGGCGATGCCGCCAAGACGCTGGCGGATGCCACGATCACATTCAGCGCCCGGGTGGCGAACACGGACGGCAACAATGCTGGTGATGGCAAGACCAATACCGTCACTTTGGATCACACCGAAGCCGGCGGCGACCCGGCGGAACAGCTCTCCGCTCAGGATTCCTTCACCGTCATCGAGCCGTCCTTGACGGTCGAGAAGACGATCGTATCGTCGCCCTCCCCGGCGGACGCCGGCGGCGTGGTGACCTACCTTTTGACCATCATCGCTTCGGGCGGCGCCAACACCAGCCCCGCCTATGAAATCAGTATCACCGACAGCGTGCCGGCTGTCCTATCCATCAATCCGGCATCGGTCAGCGTTGGCGGCGCGAATGTGCTTGCCAACACCACCACCACGACGCAGCTCGATCTGGTGCTGGATACGCTGCTGCCCGGCGCCAGCGCCACCGTCCAGTTCGACGCCGTATTGCAAGCGGCGGTCGAGCCCGGGCAGGAGGTGAGCAACACCAGCGCCATCACCTACACCAATCAGCCGGGCGGCGTGACCGGTGAGCGCAGCGGTGATGGCACCCCCGGCAACGTGGACGACTACGAGGATGAGGATGATGCCGCCTTCACGACCGACCAACCGACCATTGCCAAAGCGCACGAGTTGACCTCGCTAGGCGACACAACCAACCTCGACCTGGCGATCGGCGAGACCATCACCTATCGCCTGGCGGTCACCATGACGGAGGGCGCCACACCCGGCGTGCAGGTGATCGATCTGTTGCCCGACGGCATGCAGTTCCTGGGCGCCACCATCGACCGCACCGGCTTCAACGGCAGCGTGCCGGACCCACTCGTCACGGGCGGTGCAGCGGTGGGCGATGATATCACATTCGATTTCGGCGCCATCACGGTGGCTGGCGATGACGACCTCGCCAACAACACATTTGGCATCCTGGTCACCGCCCGCGTCGAAGACTTGCCCGGCAACGTCGGACTCAACCCGCCCGGTCAAACTGTGCTGCCGAATTCCGCCACGCTGCAGGTGAGTGGCAGCACGGCTGTCATACCTTCCAACACCGTCAACGCCGTCGTGGTGGAGCCGCGCCTGGCGATCACCAAGACCATCCCCAGCGGCAACCTGATCGGACCCGATGACATCGTCACCTTCCAACTGCTGGTCGAGAACAGCGGTCCTGGACCGGCGTACGATATCGTGATTGAGGATCCCATTCCCAACGCCTATTTCGGCACCTTCATGGAAGGCACCACAGCGGCAGGATTCGCCTATAGCGCCGCGGTGGTTGGCTCCGATACCGTCGTACGCTACACCGGCGGCGCCATCCCTGCGGGTGGCTCTGCCACCTTCACTTTCACCGCCCGCGTGGTCACCATCAACCCCACCCAGGTGCTGACCAATATCGCGACCGTGACTGGGCACTCCACTTTACCGGGCGTCGACCGGTACGAACGGCAGGAGCCGCAGACCGACGATTCCGAAGATCTGACCGGTTTTGTGCTGGACCTGGCAATCGACAAGACTGACAACGATGTGACCACCGGCGCCGGCAATATCCTGGTGTACGAGTTCACGGTCGAAAACCAGGGCAACCGCACTGCCAGCGGCGTGACCATCACGGAGAGCATTCCAACCTACACCAGTTTCGATGACCCCAACAGCACGCCGGGGTGGACTTGCGGCGCCACGGAGTGTACATTCACGATTGCCACCCTGCCGCCCGGCGGGTGGAGCGGCAACCCGCTGCGCTTCGCCGTGCTGGTGGATGCCGGCATCCCGGCTACCATCGAGGAACTCACCAACACGGTCTCGATTGGGGATGATGGCACCAACGGTCCCGAGGTCGACCTGACCGACAACGATGACAATGAGGTCACCCCGCTGGTTGCCACCCCCGACCTGCGCGTCACCAAAACCGACGGCGAATCTCAGGTTTCTGTCGGGGTCGTGCTGACCTACACCATCACGGTCGATAATACCGGCGGGCAGGAAGCCACCGGGGTCGAATTGATCGACACCCTGCCGGATGAAGTCATCTTCGTCGATGCCAGCACCGGCAGTGGTGGCTGTGGCAGCATCAATTACACCCATGATGACCAGGCTGGCACGGTGACTTGGGACGCTTTCAGCTTGTTGGCAGGTGCCTCTTGCCAATTCACCGTCCGCGTGCAGGTGGACCCCAACCTGGACCCCGGTGTGCTCTCGATCACCAACGATGTCGAGGTGGCGGATGACGGCACCAACGGCGAGGACCCCACCCCAGAGAACAACCAGGACGAAGATACCGACGAGCTGCGCAACCTTGCCAAAGCCCTCACCGATACCAGCGATACCTTCACCAGTGGTGCGGAGGTCTCGATTGGCGAGGTGCTGACCTACCAGGTGCGCCTGAATGTGGCGGGCAATGCCACCCTCAACGAACTCAATTTGATCGATATCCTCGACCAGGGGCTGGCGTTCGTGCGCTGCGTCTCCATCGAAGGAACCAACCTGAGCGCCAGCACCGACTTCACCACCTTATGCCAGAACCCGACGGTCAGCGAATATCCCGCCCTCTCCAGTGCGACAGAAAACCTGGGGCGGCAGGTGGTGTATGATTTTGGCACCCTGGTGAACGGCGACTCTGCCGACACGACCCTGACTGTCACTTACCAGGTGGTGGTGCTGGATAACAGCGGGAACAACCGGGGCGATACGCTGGCGAACCAGGCGCAGTGGACCTGGACCGGCGGCGACCTGAGCGGTCAATCCGGTCCGGTCACCATTGTCGAACCAGACCTGTCACTGAGCAAAGCGGTCGGGTCATCGGTTGCTACGGTTGGCAGTATCGTGACCTATACTCTGCGGGTGGCGCATACTGCTGCCAGCGATACGCCTGCCCAAGATGTCATCCTGACCGACATGATTCCCTCCGAGCTACGCTACGTCTCCGATTCAGCCGAGGTGATCAGTGGGCAGGCAGCCACCGCGATCACCTTCACACCGCCCAACCAGTTGGTGGTACAGTGGGACACCTTCGATCTGACCGGCGAAACCACGGTGATCCGTTTCCGCGCGGTGGTGCGTTCGATACCGCCGGGCAGCGAGGTGACCAATACTGCCAACCTGGCATGGTCCAGCCTGCCGGGCGACTACCGCAATCCGCCGCAAGCGCCCATCTCCAGCTTCAACCCTGGTCTTTCCCACGAACGCGATTATGACCCAGGCTCGCCGGTGGATATCTATGGCGAGCAGACGGTCGTTACCTTGACCACGCCGGAGCAACTGCCTGCTACCGGCTTTGCGCCGGGTGTGGTCACCTTGCTGCCGCCCCAGACTGTCGATTACCAGGACCTGGGCGACGTGGTGCTCAATATTCCGGCGTTGACGCTGCAGGCACCGCTTACCGGCGTGCCCTACGGCGCAGACGGCTGGGATTTGCGTTGGTTGAACGGACAGGTGGGTTACCTGGAAGGCACCGCCTTCCCAACCTGGGTGGGCAACACCGGTCTGACCGGACACGTCTATAACGCCGACGGTAGCCCGGGACCGTTCCTCAATTTGGGCAACCTGCGCTGGGGTGACGTGATCTACCTGGACGCTTACGGGCAGCGCTACAAGTACGAAGTGCGGACGGCGGAAACGCTGACGCCCTGGAACCTGACGCCGCTCCGACACGAGAACTACACCTGGCTGACGCTGCTGACCTGCAAAGGGTTCAACGAATTCACCAACACCTATGACTTCCGCATTGCGGTGCGCGCTGTGTTGGTTTCGGTGGAAGCCATCCCGCCAGCCGGAACCGTGCCGTAAAGAGCTCGATCCATCCACGCGGTAGATACGCCTCGCCCGTGGGCTTCAATCTTGAAATCGGGGGCTGTCCCAAAAGTCAGATTCGTCATGCTGAGCGAAGCGCGAAGTCCCCGCAGGGGGAAGCATCTCCCCTGTTAATGAAAAACTCCTTCCCGCGCCATGATAAATTAATCACTTTTGGGACACCCACTTTGTTTGTATTATCTTGGTCTTCAGTCCTCTTCACGTTCCCGCAAGTGCGGGAAGAGGATCACTTCGCGGATGGTCTTGCGGTCGGTCAGCAGCATCGTCAGGCGGTCGATGCCCATGCCAAAGCCGCCGTTGGGCGGCATGCCATAGGACATGGCGCGCAGGTAATCCTCGTCCATGGGGTGGCGCTCTTCATCGTCGTCTTCGTAATCGCGACCCATTTCCAGGAAGCGGCTTTCCTGGTCCAGCGGGTCGTTCAACTCTGTGAAGGCGTTGCACAATTCCATCCCGCCGATGAACCCTTCGAAGCGCTCAACGGTAGTAGGGTCGCCGGGTTTGGACTTTGCCAACGGCGAGATATCGCGCGGGTAATCGTACAGGAAGGTCGGCTGGATGAAGGTGGGCTCCAGGTAATCGCCCAGCAGCCCATCGATCAACTTGCCGCGCGTCGAGCCTGGCTTGAACGGCAGGTCTTTGGCTTTCATCGCCGCCGCCAGCGATGCGTCATCCGGGCAGGCGGCAATGTCAATGCCGGTGGCGTCCAGCAGCGCTTGCCGCAGGTTCAGGCGCTGCCAGGGTTTTGTCAGGTCGATGGTATTGCCGTCGTAGGCGATGATCGTGGTTCCCAGCGCCGCCTGCGCCACGAAACGCACCATCTCTTCGGTCAGGTCCATCACCTTGAGGTAATCGGCGTACGCCCAGTAGAACTCCAGTTGTGTGAACTCCGGGTTATGTTTAAAGGATACCCCTTCGTTGCGGAAATCGCGCCCGATCTCGTACACGCCGCGGAACATGCCCACCAGCAGACGTTTGAGGTACAACTCGAACGAAATGCGCAGGAACAGATCCTGCTTCAACTGGTTGTGGTGGGTGACGAACGGCTTGGCGGCGGCTCCGCCATAGATGGGCTGTAGGATGGGCGTTTCCACCTCGATGAAGTCGCGCTCATCCAGGAATTCGCGCAATGCGCGTGTGATGCGGGCGCGGGCGCGGAAAACCTCACGTACCTCCGGGTTGACTGCCAGGTCGGCGTAACGCTGGCGATAGCGCGTCTCGGGGTCCGAGAGGGTGGCGTGCCGCACCACTTCGCCATCCACCACCTCGTCCTTGGCTGCCGGCAGCGGTGTGACCGCCTTTGCCAGCATGCGCAGACTGCTCACCAGCAGCGTCACCTCGTTGGTCTTGGTGCGCATCAAGGTGCCGTTGGCTTCGACGAAGTCGCCCAGGTCGTAGTAGTCGCGCAATTGCGCCATCAACGCTTCGCCCACTTCATTGACCCGCAACATCAACTGCACCCTGCCGCTGCCGTCTTCGATGTGGGCGAACGCCAGCTTGCCCATCAGGCGCAGCGAACGCACACGCCCTGCCAGGGTGGTTGAAATCACGGCATCGCCGCCGTCAGCTTCAGCTTTGAGGAAAGCGTTCACAGCGCCCTGGATGGCGAGCGTAGGTTCGGCGCGCGTTGGGTAGGGTTCCAGCCCGGCGGCGCGCATCTGGTGAATCTTCTCAATGCGGATCTTTTCAAGTTCGTTGGTTTCCATTGGCGTCTTCCCTTCCAAATAAAAACCCCGCCCTCGATACAACGGGGCGGGGCGAATTCTCCTGCCCCAGGCTTACTCCACCTTCATGACTTTCACGATGAACGAGCCGGCTGGCGCGTCCACCTGCACACGGTCGCCGGCTTTGTGTCCGATGAGCGCTTTTCCCAGCGGCGATTCGTTCGAGATCTTGCCCTCTGAGGGGTTGGCTTCTGCTGCGCCGACGATATCGTAGATCTCGGGTGGGTTGTCTTCCTCTTTGATCGTCACCGTCGTGCCGATCTGGACGCTATCCGCCGGCAGTGTTTCGTCGACCACGCGCGCGGTCGCCAACAGCACCTCCAGTTCCTTGATGCGCCCTTCCAGGAAAGCTTGCTCGTTCTTGGCGGCTTCGTACTCGGCGTTCTCGATCAATTCGCCGCCTTCCATCGCTTCGTGCAGACGGTCCGCCACCTCCTTGCGTTTGGTGGTGCGCAGGTACTCCAGTTCGTCCTGCAGTTTTCGATACCCTTCGGATGTCAGATAAGTGACAGGCATGTTTAACTCGTTGGTGGTTTGATTGTCTCCGGGCGGACAGTCAACTATCCGTCATCTGGAAACATGGATAAAAAAAACTCCCTAAAAAAGGAAATTCTCGCAAATACCCCGAATGGCTTGGGTTGAAGTTGATAAATCATACCATAACCGGGAATGAATTGCAAGCAAAAAAAGTTTTTTCTCGGTGCCTTTGCGCCTTTGTGGTCAATGCCCTGCCGCCAGCATCACGGCAGGTTCACCCGCGCGTGCCCGCTGGCGAGCAGCAGGCGCGCCAGCGCGTCATCCGGTGGGCTGGTGATCTCTGGCAGGCGCCGGCGCAGGCTCTCGGTGCCCAGCATCACCTCCGGCACCGTCAGCGCGCGACCAGCGGCTTCGGAAGCTCGCCGCACGAACAGCGCGTGCTGGCTGCGGTGGCACAGCGCCGCAGCGCTCTTTTGCGGCAGCATGCTGGTCACGTCCAGGATCAGGTGCGCCGGGTCGTCGTCGTTTTGCAGCCGTGGTTTGGGGTGATCGGGGAATGCCGCCTGGCAGGTGTACAACAGCGGCGCAGCGGTGGGCATGCCGGCGACTGCAGCCAGCGCAGAGCGATGGCAGAGCAGGTGGGCGGGGTGCCCGTATTCGCCGTTCGAACCGTGGGTGATGACCGCGTCCGGCTTCACCTGGTGGATCGTCTGGCGTACCTCGGTCACCAGGCGTTCGAAATCCTGTGTAAAGGGGTACAGCGCTTCACCCTCGCCCACCAGCGGGTCGATATAACCCAGGAAGCGCAGTTCGCCGCCACCCAGGGCGCGAACGGCGCATTCCAGTTCGGAGGTGCGCACGCGTCCCAATTCAGCCTGCCGGCAGATGGGCGGGTCGCCGCGCTCGCCGCCCTCGCCGCGGGTGGCGCACAGATGAGTGACGCGCGCGCCCAATTCGATCAACAACGCCAGCGTGCCCCCCATCAACATGGTTTCGTCGTCCGGGTGTGCGTAGTATGCCAGGATGTTCATTCGATCTCCATACCCAACTTTTCTATATCCGCAGGGTTAGAATGGTATTATCATACCAGTATAATCCGGCACCTTTTTTCAGCCGGAAATCGATTGTCGTTAGAAAAAGGAGGCGTTCGTGAATATTGCCAATCTATTTCAAGGTCTTGCGCTGCTGGGTTGGGTGGCAGCCATTGCGGTGGTGGTGCTGGCGGTGGTGCAAGCCGGGCGCGGCAAGCCCATGCGCCGTGCCACGGTGACAGTGGGTATCGTCCTCGTCCTGGCGGTTCTGTTCAGCACCGTCTCAGCCGGGTTGGTCTTCATTAACCCGCAAGAGCGCGGCGTGGTCATCTCGGCGGTTGCACCCAATGGCTACCGTGAAACGGCGTTGCAGCCCGGCTTGCGCTGGATCATCCCGTTCGCGGAATCGGTCGTGACATACCCGATCTCCCGTCAGACCTACACCATGTCGATCGCGCCCGCCGAAGGGCAGATCCAGGGCGACGATTCGATCACCGCCCGCACGTCGGACGGACAGGAAATCTACGTGGATGCCTCGGTCATCTATGCCATCGATCCGGAGAAAGTGACCCAGGTGCACATCCAATGGCAGGACCGTTACTCCGCAGACCTGGTTCGCGCGCAGTCGCGTGGCATCATCCGCGATGCGGTCTCGCAATATGGGGTGGAAGAAGTGGTCAGTTCCAAGCGCACAGAGATGGTGCAAAAAGTGACTGATACACTGACTGCCAAGTTGTCGGAGAACGGGTTGATCCTGATAGACTTCGTGCTGCGCAACATCACGTTCTCGCCGGAGTACGCTGCCTCGGTCGAGCAAAAACAGATCGCCGAGCAGTTGGCGCAGCAAGCTTTCTTCGTGGTGGAGCAGCGCAAGCAGGAGGCGGAGCAGGCGCGCCAGGTGGCGGAGGGCAAGGCGGATGCCGCCGTGATCGAAGCCAAGGGCGCGGCGGAAGCCCGCCTGGTGGAAGCGGATGCTGAAGCCAAGGCGCTGGATCTGATCAACGCTGCCATCGCCAATAACCCGGACTTGCTGACCTACACCTATATCCAAAAACTTTCACCCAACATCGAGGTCATGTTGTTGCCCAATGACACGCCCTTCCTGTTCCCGCTGCCCGAGACGGTCAACAACGGGGTGCTGACGCCCGAAGTGCCTTGATCGTAGGTCGTTTATTGGTTGGAAGGTAGTAATCAAACTGGGCGGATCGCACGACCCATCCGCCCAGTTCTTGCGAGCGCAGCGGTGGCGGTGAAGCTTATCCACCCCGCACGCTTTCGAATGCTCCCGGGTTATTTATCCTTGGGTTCCGCATCCACCACCGCTTGCGAGGCTGGCACGGCGCTTTCTGCCGCGGGCATCAGAATCCACAGGATCAGGTAGATCAATATGCCGTTGCCGCCAACGAAGAACAGCAGCACAAAAGCCAGGCGCACCAGGGTGGGGTCGATATCGAAATACTCAGCGATGCCGCCGCACACGCCGGCGATCATTTTTTCGTTTTGACTACGGGTCAGTTTTTTCATGTTGACATCTCCTTATGATCCAATATACGCGCTGGCGGCGGAAAAGTTGCAGAACGGCAGGTGCTCTGCCGGGGACGATTGCCTGGTTCACTGGGATCGAAAAACCTGCCGGATGGTGCGGCAGGTTTTTCAGATGAAGCAGGGAACGAGAAGTGGGAGGCAAACTCATGAGGATGAAGCCGGAACGCCCCAATCCACCGGTTGCGGATTGGAAAGCAATTCCATCTGGGTGATGGGTTCTGCCAGGATGAACAAGCGCCCCCAAGAGAGTTCGGCGCCGTTGGCGATGCAGGTCTGTAGCACCAGACGACCGGATTGGGTGTAGACCTCGTTGAAAAGCGTGGTGGAGGTGATGACGACATGATCCGGGTCATCCAGGTCGACGAAGTTGGAGTATGGACTGGTGGGACTGGTGGCTTGGTAGCGGTGAATCTCGGTGATCTGGTAATAAGTCAGGCTGCTGTCACCATGCACCAAGTACACCACCGACCCGGTTTGCAGGTTAGAGAAGGCTGCGCCCGCCAGGTGATTGTGCGCCAACAAGCCGGTCACGCCGTATTGCGCCGCCATGTTGAATTGGGTGATCTCATCCGGACTGGTGGAGACAAAGCCGGGGTTACCGGCGGGCTGCTGGATGACTTTGATGGCGAACAGGTCGGGTGCATAGATGCCGGTCACCTGGGTGGATCCGACGACCATCACCTGCTGGATGAACTCCTCCAGCGCCGGCAAAGAGGTGGTGATCTCATCGCTGTGGGCGGCTGCCTGCGCGCCGGTGACCGGGATCAACGCGCCGGTGGCTGCCAGCACGAGCAGGAGAGCGATGGAAATTAAGTAGCGGAAATAACCGATCTTATTCATTGGATTATATAAACTATATGGTAATAGATTATTTACTATATAGAATGATAATAACAACTAATGTTTGACCGCACAAGCCCTGGCGCCCGCTAAAAGGTGGTTCTTACAGAATTGATAAGTTCGGGAAGACCGGCAGACCGGGCACCAAGGGCAAAGCCCGGAATGAGAAGGGAAGTGCCGGCGTGCTATAATCGCGACAGGAGGAAAGTGTGGCAGGAGCGCGGCAGGCGAAGCGGTGGGCGGTGGTTGTGACGTGTGCGATGTGCCTGCTGGCTTGCACGCTATTGACGTCTGCCCCTGAATCGCCCCAGTTATCTGCCGGGACAGAGACCCACACCGGCACGCTTACCACGACCGCAACGCTCTTCGGAAGCGCCGGCGCCAATGCGACCCCCGGCGTGTGGTCGCCTTACCCACCGCCGATCTTGACGCCCGCGACCGCAGTTCCGCCGCCGTTCGAGGGGTTGACGTTGCCGGAAGGCGCCAGGGTGCTGGTCTTGCTGGGCACCGGTGAGGCGTACCCATTGACCGGATCGACCGATGCGGTGATGCTGGTGTTCTACCACTCCCGCAACCAACGGGTCGCGCTGGTCTCGCTGTCGCCGGACCTGTTCGTCTATATTCCCGGCTACAACATGCAGCGCCTCAGTGCAGCGTTTGGGGCGGTAGGTGCGGCGGGTTTCATCGATACCATGACCTACAATTTCTCCATCACACCGCAGGAATGGGCGGTCATCCATCTTGATAGTTTGGAAAAAATGGCAGGCGATCTGGGAGGTCTGCCGATCGAACCCCTGGAGTAATTGGACCCCCATTGTCCGGGCATTACGATAAAAGCCAACTCATTTGACCGGCAGCCAGGTGCGTTGTTATGTCTCTTATCGCAATGGAATGGATGAAAAAAGGCGCAGTCTGCGGCAGCAACAGGTCTTTCGGGCGCTTTACGAGCGGCTGGTGGGCGGCGGCAATCTGATCCGCCTGGCGGAGCTTTATGGCGACTACGGCGCCGAGGTAGATACCAACCTGGGGCTGCCGGATCTGGAAGGTAACGTCCCGCTGATGTTCGAGCTGGCGGCGCCGGGGCGCATGGCGTTCTTTTCCTTGGACCAGGAGCAGTTCGACTGGTGGGAAGTTCCCGGACCGCTCAGCGCGCCGGTGTTCCTGCCGGACCGCCCGGCGCTGTTGCGCGTGCTGCAAGCCGCCGCCGATTTCATCGCCACCCCGGCGGCGCCGGATGACCGCGCTGGCACGCTGGCGGCTGAATTGACCCAATCGCCGACCCCGACCAACACCGGCACTGTCACCAACACGCCCACCCGCACCAACACGCCCTGGCGCTCGCCCACCCTGACGCGAACCATCACCCTGACGCGAACCATCACCCTGACACGGACGATCACGGTGACGCGCACGGTCACCACCACCCGCACCATCACACAGACGCCGACGGTCACCAACACCGGCACCGAGACGCTGACGCCAACCATCACGGCGACCCCCACCATCACCGAAACCCCCACGGTCACGCTCACGGCGACCGAGACCGAAACGGAGACGCCATGATGTGTTTTCGATACCTGGAAATCCTGGAAGTGGAACCCCGGCAAGGACTATAATTAAGCCATGATCACAACCATTGCTCTCTTGATCGCCGGTCTGTTGCTGCTGCTCTTGGGGCGCAAGATCTACTGGCTGTTCGTGGGGTTGGTCGGCTTCGCGGCTGGTTATTTCATCGCGACCAACTATATTCCCGGCATCCCGGAGAATCTGGTGGTGCTGGTGGCTATCGGCGTTGGGCTGGTGGGGCTGCTGCTGGCGAAGTTCGTCCAGCGCTTCGCGATGGCGCTGGCGGGTTTCATCGCCGGCGGTTACCTGCTGATGATGCTGGTGGCGTCGCTCGAGCTGGATAATGCGCTGATGACCAACCTCGCCTTCATCGTTGGCGGCGTGCTGGGTGCGGTTTTCCTTAACATCCTGCTGGATTGGGCGCTGATCCTGCTTTCCTCCGGCGTGGGGTCGTACCTGGCGCTGGAAGCGTTGGGCGCGGACCTGGGCGGCTGGGTGCGGATGGTGACCATGCTGGTGATCGCGTTCACCGGCGTCGCCATCCAATCGGCTGCCTGGCACCGCGAGCAGGGCAAGGAGAAGAAGAAAAACGGGGATTAGCCAACCTGCCGTGATTGTTGTGGGATTGCAATGCGCCCCAAAGCCTTCTTGTGCTAAACTGGTAGCAGGCAACCCCGGAGTTTCACTTCGAGGGTGGATCGATACGGTTCATGGTAGATTTCAGACCACCTCCTGCGCGGCAGAATTCACGATGGGTGATCACGATCACCGCTTTGGTCTTGTTGTGCGCAATGCTGGCGCTGCCCTGGCAGGCGCGCGAGGCGCAGGCGCAACAGCCCACGCCGGAAATTCCCAGCCGCAAGACCAGTTTCTCCATCAACGTCGATCTGTACGCCTGGTGGATGGTGCGCTGGTCCAACAACGCCGTGCAATGCGAAATCGTGGTCGACCATGAAGGCGCCCCGACCCACGATGAGATCTACCACTACTGCGGGGAGGAACTGTACGAGGACTGGTTCGATACGTCCGCTTGTGAGTTGATAGACAAAGGCGAAGATACCAGTCAATGTCCGGGGGTGTACCTCTCCTGGGTGGGACAGGGCGTTGGGGAGAAGACGGTCAATGTCGACCTGCCGCTGCCGGATGTCTGGCTTTCACTGGAGGGATGTACACTGGAACCACCCATCAACCGCTGCAGCGGGCAACCCAGCCTGATCTTCGACGCCTATGAACCGCTGCCGAATGAAAGTGTCATTCGGATCAATGGCTTTTACGGCGGGCAGGCATTTTCCTGCGCCGGTTCGCGCTGCCGTATGCCGCTGGCAGCCACCGGAACGCAGGGGTTGCCGCTGGAGTTTTGGGCGGTTTCGAGTTTTGGCGACACGAGCGAACATTTCAGCGCGCTCATCCGGGTTACCCCCTGGGGCGATTTCTCAAACCCGGAGGCGCCGGGCAACGACCCGGAAGTGTGGTTCGTGGACGTGTTGAGCAGCCAGTGGCGCAGCAGCCGCCAGGCATCCTGCGGCGAGACGTGGCAAGTGTTCCCGCCGGTTGGCGGTGCGCCGGGCTGGCTCTCCACGCCGGATGATGCCAGCCTGCTCGAATCGGCGCTGTCTTATTACTACCTGGCGGGTATGTTGATCCGCAACGGCAATGTGGATGCCAGTCAGTGCCCGGATGGTGGGCTGGCGGGCGAAAACCTCGCCAACGAGTGCGGCTTGACCCAGGCTTATCCTGAGGTGGTGGCGTGGCAAAACCGCTTCAACGGCGAGATCATGCGGGTGGCGCTGGATTCGGGCGTGCCGGCGCAACTGCTCAAGAACATCTTCGCACGCGAAAGCCAGTTTTGGCCCGGCATCTACCTGACCTACAAAGAAGCCGGGTTGGGTCAGTTGACCGAGCAGGGGGCAGGCACGGTGCTGCTGTGGAATACCAGCTTCTACAACCAGTTTTGCCCGTTGGTGTTGCACCAGGAAACATGCGACCGTAGTTTTGGCAACCTGCAGGCGAGCGACCAGGCAATGCTGCGCGGCGCGTTGATGCAGCAGGTCAATGCCTCCTGCGCCGATTGCCTGGTGGGCATCAACCTGGAGCAGGCAAATTTCAGCGTGGGCATCTTCGCGGATAGTCTGCTGGCGAACTGTCGCCAGGTGGACCAGATGTTCTTCAACATCACCGGCGAACACGCCGGCGAAAACGCGGATTACGTCGATCTCTGGCGCATCACGTTGGCGAACTACAACGCCGGCTCAGGCTGTGTTGGCGATGCCATCGAAGCCGCCATTGCAAACGGTAGCGACCTGACGTGGGATAATATCCGGAACTATCTCGATATCGGTTGCCGCGGCGCGATCGAGTACGTGGATACCATCAGCCAGGTGCCGGCGCCGCAACCCACGCCCACCAGTTGGTTGCAGCCCGGCGGGGGCTTGCCGCCGGTGGCGACCGGTCAGGCGACGGGCGCGCCGCCGCAATACCAGACGACGCCTACACCCGCTCAAGCGCTGCCGACCCCCTACCCGGAGAACACCGTCACACCCTATCCGGAAAACTCGCCGACGCCAACGCCCATTCAAGTGCTGCCTTATCCGTGATCGGGGGGCATTACAACACCTGGCGGGGCAAACCCCAACCGCCCAGTTGGACCGTTTCGGGTCTATCGGTCCACACACCCGGAATGACGGCGCCGCACTGCGGACATTTGCCGTCGGCGGTCAGGCGATAATCGATGATGGTGTAGCCGCGCCGGCGAATGAGCGCCGCGCGGCATTGCGGGCAGTGAGTATCCTCCAGCGATCCAACCCTGCCCGGCAGATTGCCGGCATAGATGTGTTGCAAACCCGCTTCCTGCCCAACATCGGCAGCCTGCTGAAGGATGGCGGGGGTGGTGGCTTGACCGTCATGTTTGTAATCCGGGTGGAAGGCGGTGACATGCCAGGGGATGGACGGCGAAACGGAGACCAGGAAACGCGCGGCTTCCCACAACTCCTCGGGCGAATCGTTGAAATCTGGGATCACCAGCGTGACCACCTCCACCCACAATCCCAAATCGTACGCCCGACGGATGGTATCCAGCACGTTCTTGAGGACGCCACCCATCTGGCGATAGCTGCGGTCGCGCATGCTCTTGAGGTCGATCTTGTAGGCATCCAGGTGCGGGCGCAGGTAATCCAGTACCTGGGGGGTGGCGTTGCCGTTGGAAACGTAGGCGGTGCGCAAGCCGGCTTGTTTGGCGCGTTCGAAGATCGCGACCGCCCACTCGCTGGTGATGAGCGGCTCATTGTATGAAGAAACTACCACCCCGGCGCTGCCGCGTTGGGCGATGCGCACCACCTCTTCGGGTGCAATTTGGCGGATGTAATCAGGCGGGATGGCGGCGCGAGGGTCGCGCAGGGTCTGGCTGGTGAGCCAATTTTGACAGAAATCGCAGTGGAAGTCGCAGCCCAACATGCCGAAGGTGAGGGCGTCGGAGCCGGGCAGCAGGTGGGCGAAGGGTTTCTTCTCGACGGGGTCCAGGTTGAGCGCGGCGACATAACCGAAGGGCACGCGCAATACGCCATCCTGGTTGAAGCGCACCTGGCAGATGCCGCGGCGCCCGGGTTTGATCTTGCAGCGGTGGGCGCAGGCGGTGCACCGTACCATGCGCTCATCCATTTCCTCAAATAGGTGCCCCGCCATGGTCAGCGAGTCGAGCTTGTCGGCAAGCGTGGTCATGGTCACTCCTTTCGGGTATGCTATCTTTCGGCGGGGGTGCTTGCTCCCCCCCCGTAAGCCTCCCAATGCACTTTGAGCGGGTCATAGCGCGTGCGTGCGGGCTTTTCCTCTGCGGGATAGCCCAGCATGATGACCGCCAGCGGCGTTGAGGTGCGCGGGATTTTCAATGCCCGGCGCACGCCCCACACCTCCGGTTTGACCGGGTGGCAGCCGATCCAGACTGCGCCCAACCCCAGCGCGTTGGCTGCCAGCAGAATGTTCTGGACGGCAGCCGAGCAGTCCTGTTCCCAGTAGAGCAGCCCGGCGGGGTTGCGCGCTTTCAACGGGCTGCCGAGGACCGCGATGGCGGCTGTCGCATCGTAATGGCCGAAGGGCAAGGCGCGGCGCAGGCTGGCGATGGTCTGCTGGCGGGTTATGATGATGAATTCCCATGGCTGGCTGTTGGAGGCGGAGGGGGCTGCCATGGCGGCGCGCAGCAGCTCTTCCAGCAGTTCGCTTGGCACCGCATCCGGTTTGAACTTGCGAATGGAGCGGCGGGTGTAAATGAAGTCGAGGTCAGGGTGCATGGCGTTATCCGGTAAGGGTGGGATCTTGCTTGAGGGTCAGACTTTGCCGTAACATGAATACGTGGCAGGGAGAGCATGAGATTCTTTGCCTGCGCTGCGGCTCAGAATGGTGCCATTTTTCCAAATGGCAGCGACTTGCGTTAATTATATAACCAAGCCGGGGAGGCTGGCGGCTCTCCTACATATGAATGCATGGCAAGGGGATGATGAGATTCTTCGCCTGCGCTGCGATGCGGTTCAGAATGACATTGCTTAGGAAACTGGCGGCGCTCGCACCAATTAAATAAAAAAGCTCCTGACCTAGGACTCGAACCTAGAACCTAGCGGTTAACAGCCGCCCGCTCTGCCAATTGAGCTAGTCAGGAAGGCGTCGGAATTATATCACGGGATGAATTGACGTCAAGATGCGCCGCTACAAAAGACACTGTCCCAAAGCTGGTAGGCAGTGAAAAAAGAGCAAGCTCAGAGTAATATGGTCGTTGCCTAGACCGCCATAGACCAAGGAGCTTGCCATGTCTATTGCCACTCTCAAACTTCCAGACGTCAAGTACTGCCAGGAAAAACGACCAAGCCGTTGCCCATACTGCAATGGGGAGACCTTTCAACGCTGGGGGGCAACGCAAAACGGGTGAAGGACCCGCGTCTAGGCGAGGTGTTGGTATATCGCTATCGCTGCTGCCGGTGTCGACGTACCTTTCGGCATTATCCAGAGGGAGTGGATCGAGCAAGCCAAACCCAACGAATGCGAGCTTTAGCAGCGATCGGATGGATCTTTGGAATGAGCTATCGTTGTTCACCCCGATACCTGAGTGGTTTTGGGATTGGCTTGAGCCGGATGAGCTCTGGCGAGATGTACAAGTTCGAGCTGGGCAGTTGGAAAAAGAAAGGTATTGGAAACCAGTTCGGGTGATGGGGATAGATGGCGCGTATGTACGCGGGTGGGGGCAGACCCAGCCTGTGTTAGTGGCTTTGGATATGGGCACAGGGCAACCGGTCACTGTAGGATATGTGGATGAAAAAGACCCTCAGGCAGTGAGGAAGTTCCTGGAACCACTCATGCAGCGCTTGGGGGTGAGCGTGATTGTCAGCGATGATCTCTCCAGCTACAAGCAGGTTGCTCAAGCCCTGCAGTTGGCACATCAGATTTGCCAGTTTCATGTACGGCATTGGGTTGGAAAAACATTGCATGAGCTAAAAGAGAAGTTACCAACCGAAAATGTTCATCTGGTAGAGGAAATCAAGCAGATCATTCAAGACTTGCCGATCGAGGGTGACAAGCGCCTGATCGCAATGTATCGCCAGATGCCTCCATCTCAGAGGGGCAAAGCGGGAAGTGAATACACTCCGGTGGAGCCATTGCGCTATTTACTGATCCGCCTGGCTGAGAATTGGGCTCATTTCCGGGTCTTTGACTGGCAACCGGATGTGCCCTGGACCAATAACCCCACCGAACAAGTGATAGGCAAAATGAAAATGAGAGCTCGAACTGTTCGAGGATATAAGAACTGGTCGGGCATGGTCAGTGGATTAATGCTGGCGGGTGTGGGTGTTGCCTAGCCCGCCGAAGATAAGTATGAAGCAAACCGTGTCCGCATTTCTTCTCAATTTCACCAACCATTTTTGGGACAAACACCTTGGGCATTCCTGCTTGACAAAATAGAAATAGTGTTCTATAATAGTGTACCCGCCCGGGTCCCCGCCGCGCGGTCTTGCACCTTAAAAACTACATAGCCCTCATTCGAACCGCGAAAAAAACGGGAACGCATAGCTCCCTCCAACTTCGTCATTCTGAAGGAGCGTAGCGACTGAAGAATCTCATCGCACAGCCAACCCGGCGCACCAAAAACAATCCCCCCAGCACTCCACCCCGCCAATCCGTCATTCTGAAGGAGCGTAGCGACTGAAGAATCTCATCGCACACCCACAACCTCATCGACTTTGTCCTTTTTACCCCTTTTCTCTCCGGTCTCTTTGTTGAATATAACCTCTGTGTCTCCGTGCCTCTGTGGTTGTTCCTCGTCATCATCGAGATCGCCGCGTCGCTGCGCTCCTCGCGAAGTTGGGCTGCAAGCCCGCCCTACACCCCTCACCCATATTCGTTTCATTCGTTCCTTAATCCGACACCCCAAAAACGAATGCCAGGCGTACCCACATATAAGCGTTGGATGGCGTTGGCGCGCCACCCAACATATTTTTCTCCGTGTCTCTGT
>JABLXM010000035.1 GCA_013177815.1 Anaerolineae bacterium
TGGGGCTGGCGGTGATCTCCAGGTAGAAATCCTGCAGGATGAGTTCCTTGTTTTCTGTAACCAGGCTGCCCTTGGGTGCCGAAACCGCCAGCACCAACGCCGCCGGGTCATAGGAGACCATGCCACTGCCCAGTTGCCCGATCTGCCAGTTGCCCTGGCGGCGGAAGTCGTCCTCATAAACCAGTTCATCGATGGCGGGGCGGCGCTCCTCGGTGGGCTGGGTGGTGGGCGTCTTATAGGGGGTGGGGGTCTTGGTGGGTGGGAACCAGACGATGGAGGACGTGAGGCTGGGCGCCGGGCTGGGCGTAGGAGACTCGAAGGCGCCATCCGACCGGATGGGAGCACAGCCGGCTGCCAGGATAAGCAGCGGCAGGATGATCATCAAAGCATTACGGGGCATGCAAAAAGTATAATCGAAAAGTTGGGCAACGGTCTGCATAAAAACCGGTCGATACGCCGCGCGGGTAAATCTGGATACCAAATGAGGCGGATGGCTGGGAACCGCCAATTTTAGGATAAAATATATAAGCTGGAAACGGGCAATATTATTCCCGACCGGCAGGAAACGCAGCGATATTTGCAATACAATCAATCATGTCACATAACAACACTGGAAAGATCATGTCACGAACCCATAGCAGCACCCTGGTCATATTTGCGATCATGCTGTCCGCCTGCCAATCGCAAGCGGGCACGGGCACGCTTCAACCCATCCCGACGGAGCCGGTTCAGCAGCCAACCCAGGCAGCCCAACCAACCCCGCAACCCACCCGCACCGCGGCGGTGCAAGCAACCGCCCAGCCCACCGGCATCCCGCCGGCACCACTGCAACCCATCTCGCCTGAGAACGCCGGCGACTTGCAGGAACTGTTCAAGATCCACGAATTCGCCAATACCATCGCCTATACACCCGACTCCAGCCAGATTCTGGCGGGGGCAATCGACCGCACGCTGCGGCTGTTCAGCGCGGCGGACGGCACACCCGGCATGGTGATCCGCGGGTTGGACGGCTACGTGTTCGGCGTGGCAGTCTCGCCGGATGGCAGCATGTTCGGCTCTGCCACCAGCGACCGCCTGTTGCAGTTATGGGACGCCGAAAGCGGCGAACTGCTGCACACGCTGGAAGGGCACTACCAGGATGCCACCAGCATCGCCTTTTCGCCTGATTCGAGCAAGGTCATCGGCGGCTCCTTCGACCAGCGGGTGATCGCCTGGGATACCGCCACAGGCGAGCGGTTGTACACCACCGTGCGCAGCCCGGGTTACCTCAACAGCGTGGCTTGGTTCCCCGATGGCAACCGCATCGCCTCGGGCGCCGGAATGGGCGAAGTACGGGTGTACGATGCCCATACCGGTCGCTGGACGCGCGGCATGTCGGCGCACACCGACTGGGTGCGTTCGATTGCCGTCTCGCCGGATGGGGTATGGATCGCTGCCGGGGCGGAGAACAACGAGGTGTGGCTGTACGACAGCGCCAAGGGCTGGTTGATCGCCGCCATGAAGGGGCATGAAGGCTATGTCAACAGCGTGGCGTTCTCGCCAGATGGCAGCCTGCTGGCTTCCGGCGCGATCGATGGCACGGTGCGGCTGTGGCAGGTCGCAGATGCCAGCGCCGTGACGGTGTTGGATGGATTCGACGGCTATGTGGTCTCGGTGACCTTCTCGCCGGATGGCAAGCAACTGGCGGTGGCGAGCGACCGCGGCTACATCCACGTTTTCGGCGTCAAATGAGCGAACCTCGAAGGCGCAGAAGCACAGAGGAAAAACCTCAGCCCATCCATCCAATCAACGAATTACCAATTATCTGATCATCAACTCACATCCAAAAGACGCGTGTCCCCTGATTTGGGTCAATTATTTGGGTCTATAATGTAATTCCATGAGCACGATCGACGAAGTCAAAGCGCGCATCGATATCATCGACCTGGTCTCGGAGACGGTCAAACTGCGGCGGGCGGGCAAGAACTACAGCGGTTTTTGCCCCTTCCACGCCAATACGCGCACACCGGCTTTCGTGGTCTTCCCGGATACCGGCACCTGGCGCTGCTTCGGTGAATGCAACGAAGGCGGGGATATCTTCCGCTTCGTGATGAAGCGCGAGGGCTGGGATTTTGGTCAGGCGCTGCGCCACCTGGCGGAGCGCGCCGGGGTGGAACTGGAACCGATGACGCCTGAAAAGCAGGAGGCGGACGAATACGCCGATAAATTGCGCGACCTGCTGGAACAGGCAGCATTGTTCTACCAGCACCAGTTGCTGCGCACGCCTGCCGGCGCCCCTGCCCTGACCTACCTGCAAGGACGCGGGCTGAAGAACGAGACCATCACCACCTTTGGCTTGGGCTACGCGCCCGATGGGTGGGATGCGGCGCAAAAATATCTGCTGGAACGCGGTTGGAGCGCAGCAGACCTGTTGGAAGCCGGATTGGTGAGCGAACGCGATTCCGGCGGTTATTACGACCGCCTCCGCAACCGCATCCTCTTCCCCATCCGCGATGCGATGGGCAAACTGGCAGGTTTCGGCGCGCGCATTCTCAATCCGGAAGACGTACCGAAATTCCTCAATTCACCCCAAACCCGCCTGTTCGACAAGGGCAGGATGCTCTACGGGTTGGACCTGGCGCGCAAAGCCATCCGCGCCGAGAATCAGGCGGTCATCGTCGAGGGTTACCTGGACGTCATCGCGCTGCACCAAGAGGGGTTCACCAACGCAGTCTCGCCGATGGGCACCGCGTTGACCGAAGCCCAGTTCCGCCTGCTCAAACGCTTTACCCAGCGCATCGTGCTGGCGTTGGATGCCGACTCCGCCGGTGAAAAAGCCACCCTGCGCGGTCTTGAAGTTGCGCGGCAGGCGATGGATCACAGCGCCGAGATCGGCTTCGACCCGCGCGGGCTGCTGCGCCAGGAAGCGCGCTTGCAGGCAGACCTGCGCGTCACCACACTGCCAGAAGGACAAGACCCCGATGACGTGGTGCTGCGCGACCCGGAGGAATGGCGCCGCATCCTGGCTGCCGCCCAACCGGTGGTGGTGCACGTAATGGAAACGCTGGCTGCCGCGCGCGATATCGATGACCCCAAAGCCAAGAGTGAAATCGCCACGCAGGTGCTGCCCCTGATCGCAGATGTGCCCAATTCAGTGGAGCGCGAAGCCTACCGTCAACGTCTGGCGCGCCTTCTGAAAGTGGACGAACGCGCGTTGATCGGCAGCGGCAGCGCACCCGCACGCCAACGCCCGCGGCGACAAACACTCGACCGCCAGGCGCAGCCCGCCCAACCCGCCGCGCCCATCCGCCCGCCGTCATTCACGCTGGAGCAGCATATCCTGCGCATGCTGCTGGTGAAGATGGACGCGCTCTACATGCTGGACCGCGTGCTGCTGCACAACGGGCTGGCGCGCTTCTCGCCAGAAGACCTGGAGTACGCACCCCACCAGCAACTCGGACGCCTGATCTTTACGGCGTTGGAACAGGACGAGGTCGAGCCGGAGGACTACCTGAAGCAGCACCTGCCAGAAGAACTGACGGAGCTGGTCAACGACCTGAATAAACCATTCGATAAAGATGATTTGAAGACCGAGACCGCCTACATAGAAGAACTGGTGCGCTCGGTGCTGCGCTGGCGCCAACTGCTGATCAACCAGGGTTTGAGCCAGTTGCACCACTTGCAGCAGGAAGTACAGGACCAGGGTGAAACCACGCTGACCTACCAGGAATTGGTGATGCAATACACCCAGACCCTCAGCCGCCTGAACCGGGCGCTGGCAAGCCCGATACCGATAGAGTGACAAAGATCGGCGCATCGCTATGGCGTTGCACCAAATCTTGTTTTTTTGTAGATATGGTATAGTTAACCCATGCCGCGTAAGACGCCGATAAATCGCAGCACACAACCAAATCCAAACAAACCAACCGCCCGCACCGGAACCGGCGGCAGGAGCAAACGCGCCAAACCAGCCAGTGAGCCAGCGCTTCCCCCCGAAGAGATCGAAAACAACGAGGCTGAAGAAGAGATCAAGGACGAGCCGGACGAAAACAAACTGGCGCAAACAGTGGATGTTTGGCAGGAAGTCACGATCGAAGACCCACTGGAGATACTGGAAGACCCCACCATCGCGCTGGAGCTTTCCGAGGACCCGGTACGCCTTTACCTTAAAGAGATCGGTCTGATCAGCCTGCTGGACGCCGACAGTGAGTTCCGGCTGGCATCCCGCATCGAAGCCGACCAGTATATCAATGAGTTGACAACCCGTGTTCCGAATCGCGGTAAAGTTTCGCGCGAACGTGCCATCTTCCTCACCATCGCGGAAGAGATGATCACCGCATGGGAGACGCTGCAAAGCGAATTTACCAACCTGGATGAAACTGCGTTGGACCTGCAACTGGTGCTGGCAGAGGCATCGCAATTGCGCCGCACCTGGCAATCGGAGACCCCGTCCTACCTGCGGGCGCGCCTGGATGAGAACGGGCGGTGGGGCAAGGACCCCGCATGGGACAAGCTGGTGCGATACGCCTTTACCCTCTTCATCGGCATGTACCTGATGCCGGCTGAGACCGGCGCTTTGATGGAGTCCTACCTGGAACGGTACGGTCACCTGCCGGCGCCCGGTTTCTTCAAGAAGCACCTGCCTTCGGACGACGTGCTGAAATCAGAACTGGCGGGGGTGGTTCGCCGCTCCGAAGAAGCCAACCAGGCACTGATCCGCTCCAATCTGCGGCTGGTGGTCAGCATTGCCAAACGCTACCTGGGGCGCGGCATCTCATTCCTGGACCTGATCCAGGAGGGCAACCTCGGATTGTTGCGGGCGGTCAACAAGTTCGACCCGACGCGCGGCTTCAAGTTCAGCACTTACGCCACCTGGTGGATCCGCCAGTCGATCTCGCGCTATATTGCCGAGCAGGCGCGCACCATTCGCATCCCGGTGCACCTGTTCGAAGCCATCACCCGCCTGTTACGGGTGCAGCGTTCACTGGTGCAAAAATACGGGCGCGAACCCACCAATGAAGAACTGGCATTGGAAGCCAATTTCCTTTCTGAAGAGGATGTGCAAACCATCTATGCCGCGCGGGACGAGAACCGCATGATCGACCCGGAGGTGGCGCGCCGTTGGGCATGGGCAACCGCCAAGGTGCAGCGTATCCTGCAATCCGCCGAAGAACCGGTTTCGCTGGAACGACCGGTGGGCGATGAGGACAGCAGCCAGTTGGGGGATTTCATTGAGGACGATGACGCGCTGGAACCGATGGACGCCGCCGCGCGCGAGATGCTGCGCGAGCAGGTGCAAAACGCACTGGCGGCGCTTTCGGAACGCGAACGCCAGGTGCTGGAGTTGCGCTTTGGGTTGATCGACGGCAAGGACCATACGTTGGAAGAGGTCAGCCGCTATTTCAACGTCACGCGCGAACGCATTCGTCAGATCGAAGCCAAGGCGCTGCGCAAGCTGCGCCACCCCACCCGCTCACGCCACCTGCGCGAGTACCTGAACTAATCTTCCCGGATAATTCCCTAAAAATTCAGAGCCCGTAATAATAGGGGTATAGGTCAAAAAGCGGCACCCCTCCGCTCGCTTGACCGGAGAAGGGCGCGCCGCCTTCAAGGCATACCGGGAGGACATCCGGCAAGTGCTGGACGACCTGTCGGATGAAGGGTAAGCGTGCGTTATCAACTGGCGGCTACTAGAACCCCTCCAGCCGGCTGAAATCCGCCACGCCGTTCGCCAGCGCAGCGATGCGTTGCAGCAGCCCCAGGCGGTTGGCGCGCAATTTTTCGTCCTCTGCCATCACCAACACCTTATCGAAGAAGTTGTTGATCGCCGGGATGATCGGCTGGAAGGCTTCCAAAAAGCCCGCCATGTCGCCGGGTTTGCGCGCGACGGTTTCAGCCTGCCGCAGGGCATGGTACAGCCCCACTTCTTCGGCTTCGCCAAAGGCATCGGGGTCGATCGAGAAGGTTCGATCCTGGTCACGGGTGATGCGAACGCAGCGGGAAAAGGCTGGCAGCACTTGGTGCCAGTCCGGTCGCGCCACCCATTCTGACAGCGCCTTGACCGCCCGCTCGGCGGCGGCGGGGTTGTGCGCCTGCTCTGCCAGCACGGCATCAACCACATCGTACCGCCAGCCGGCATCGACGAACTGGTTGCGCATACGACCGGCAATGAAGTCGAAGCAAGCCGTCAGTGCTGCCTGCTCCGCCGGCACAGGCAGTAATTCAGCCGCCAGCGCCAGCCCCTGACGAAGGTCGAAATCTAGTTGCCAGGCAGTGAGCGCCTGCACCAGCCCGAGCGCGGCGCGGCGCTGGGCAAAGGGGTCCTTGGTGCCGCTGGGCGCCAGCCCAACGCTGAACAAACCCGCCAGCGTATCCAGCCGGTCCGCCAACCCGACCACCAAGCCGGGTTTTTCGGTCGGCACCTCATCGCCGGTGAAGCGCGGCAGGTAGTGCTCATAGATCGCACGCGCCACCGCTTCGGATTCACCGACGTGCAGCGCGTAGTAACGCCCCATGACGCCCTGCAGGGCGGTCATCTCGACCACCATGCTGGTAACCAGGTCGGCTTTGCACAACGCGGCTGCGCGCCGGGCAGTGGCGGCTTCATCCGGCGCCAACGCGAGCACCTCCGCCAGCTTTTGCGCCAGTTCTTCCACCCGGTGGGTCTTATCCAACATCGAGCCGAGTTTCTTCTGGAACATCAATGTGCCCAACCGCGGCAGGTAATCTTGCAGCGGCTGGCGCAGGTCTTGCTGGATGAAGAAGTTGGCGTCATCGAAACGCGCGCCGATGACCTGTTCGTTGCCGTCCGCCACCACCTCCAGGTGCTGCGCGTCGCCGTTGCGCACGGCGATGAAACACGGCAGCAGTGAGCCATCCGCCTTGTAGACCGGGAAATAGCGCTGGTACTTCTTCATGACCGAGACCAACACTTCCAGCGGCAGTTTCAGCCGGGCAGGGTCGAAACGTCCCAACAGCGCCGTGGGCGCTTCCACCAGGTTATTGACCTCGTCGAGGATGGCGTCATCCACACGTTCCGCCCCACCCGCCTGCTGCATCAGTTTGGCAGTCTGGGCAGCAATCTCGGCGCGGCGCTCAGCCGGATCAAGCCGGATGCCCTCGCCTGCCAGGTAATCGAAGTACGCCTGAACGTCTTGAATGCGTGCGGTTTCCGGTTGGCGGAAGCGCAGCCCGCGGGTGATATCACCGGAGCGCAACCCGGCGTATTCGAACGGCACCACGCCGCCGCCAAACAGCGCCAGCAGCCAGCGAATGGGGCGTGAAAACGCCACTTTGGTCGTGTTCCAGCGCATCGATTTTTCGAACTTGATGCCGCCGATCAAACCCGGCAGGGCTTCTGCCAGCGCCTGGGCAGCCGGCAACCCCTGTTCCTGCACCAACGCGGCAGCGTACTGCCCGCCATCGATCTCACGCACTTCGAGTTGCTCGACATTCAGTCCCTTGCTTTTCGCAAAGCCAATGGCTGCCGGCGTGGGTTCACCGGCGGCGGTGAAAGCTTTGCTGGCAGGCGGACCTTTGACCAGGGTCTCACGGTCGGGTTGGCGCGGCGCAAGTTCCTTTACGTGCACCACCAGGCGGCGCGGCGTACCGAGCACACGCACCTCGCCGTGCGCCAGGTGCAGGGATTGCAGCAACGCCGGGGTGCGCTGCGTCAGTTGCGCCAGGGCAGCATCCAGGTCAGCAGACGGTAATTCCTCGGTGCCGATCTCCAGCAGGAAATCCGCCGGCGCCGCGACCTGCGGCACACTCGCAGCAATTGAATCCCGGCTGGCAACCGGCACCGCCGAAGGCGCCGAGTCCTTCAGCCAGGGGTATTCCAGTTGCCGGCGCTGCTCCAGGTAGACCTCGGAAACGCGGCGCGAGAGGTCGCGCATGCGACCGAAGAGCGCCTGCCGCTCCGTCACGCCTACCGCGCCGCGCGTATCCAGCACGTTGAACGTGTGCGAACATTTGAGCACGTAGTCATACGCCGGTAGCACCAAGCCCTGCTCCAACGCCTTTTCGCACTCCGCCTGGTAGAGGTCATACATCTGGCGCAGGCGATCGACATCGGCGATCTCGAAGTAGTACTTGCTGTATTCGAACTCCGGCAGGTAGGTCAGGTCGCCGAACTTGATGGATTCATTCCAGCCGAGGTCCTTATAGTGGCGGACGCGCTGTAACGTCATGGCGATGCGCTCCAGCCCGTAGGTGATCTCGACCGAGACCGGCTCAAGCACCTGCCCACCAGCCTGCTGGAAGTAGGTGAACTGCGTGATCTCCTGCCCATCCAACCACACCTCCCAACCTAAACCCCAGGCGCCCAGCGCGGGCGATTCCCAGTTATCTTCCACAAAGCGGATATCGTGGCGTGCGGGGTCGATGCCGATGGCTTGCAGCGAGTTCAGGTAGATCTCCTGCGGGTTGCCGGGGTCGGGTTTGAGGATGACCTGGAACTGGGTGTGCTGTTGGAAGCGGTAGGGGTTGTCGCCGTAGCGCCCGTCATCCGGGCGCACGGAAGGTTCGACGTAGGCGACGTTCCACGGCTCCGGACCGAGCACGCGCAGGAAGGTGGCGGGGTTCATGGTGCCGGCGCCGACCTGGGAGAAGTACGGCTGCCAGATCAGGCAGCCGCGCTCACCCCAGAAGTGTTGCAGCGCCATGATCATAGATTGGAAATTGGAGGGTGGGTTCATGCGTCTCCGGATGGGTAAGGCGTGAAGTGGCAGAATTATACCAGAGGGGGCAAATAGAGGATGGCAGGCATCCAGCGCACAAAGGCGCCAGTCACCCCCGACATAAAGCCATTGGGAATAGGCGCCGTTCGAGACCGGCGCCTATTGGCGGGACGACAGCTTCAACTTGACGATCACCCGTTCGGTGGCGGCGCGCGCCACCCCTTCAGGATCGAGCTTGCCGGCTTCATCGACCGGCACGCCAAAGAATTTAGCTGCTTGCGGGTTGGCGCCCAGGTAGACTGCCAGCCCGGCTGCCACGCCGGCATCCTCCTCGACCACCTCGGCGAAAGCCTCGCGCTCAGCACCCGCCAGGCGGACGCTGACCACCGCGCCGCCACGGAAATTGCGCCACCATACCCGCTCACGCTGGCTGGTGACCAGCAGGGTATCGCCCTGGCGCACGAAGTTGACCTACACCCGGCGCTGCAAGCCTGACTTGCGCCCGGTGTAGGTCAGGACGATCATGTTGGCGCTCATCAACGCATGCAACGGCGAGCGCAGCAGGGCAATGATCAAAGGGTTGAACCACATAGCCACTCCCAAATAATGTTTTTGTTTGTTGCAATAATCTTACCGCACCTTCGCAGGGATATCCGTCCCGCGTCTATGCCTCCGGTTGACTGCCCACCTGGCGGATGAACCCAGGCGTGTTGAGCCCGCGTTCCAACAGGTAGGTCAGGTAATATTGCATCAGCGCCGCCATCTCGTCCTGCACGCCCCCCGGCACGCGCGCGCGCCTGGCTTCGGCATAGGAACTGCGCTGGAAGTGGCGCAGGTAACGCAACGCTTCCAAAGAGACCGGTTTGACGCCAGACGTGCCCGGTCCGCAGCGCGGGCACAGCACACCCCCGCCGGCTGCCGCGAAGAACTGGTCTTGCGGTTGGATGGTCTCGCCGCCGCTGACGCAGCGCTGGAGTTCCGGGCGATAGCCGGCGATCTCCAACAGGCTCAGTTCGTAGTAGCGCACCAGGGTGAAGATGTCCTCGCCTGTGTCCAGCCTTGCCAGGGTATCCACCAGCAAGGTGTACAGGGCGCGGTTCTGCCCCTCCTCGTAGGTGAAGCGGTCGAGCAACTCGACTGCGTAGGCAGCGTGAGCGGTGCGGGTCAGGTCGGCGCGGATGGCAAGGTAAGGCTGCACCGTCTCTGCCTGGGTGACGATCCAGAAATCCCGTCCGCGCGCCAGCATGAGGGTGGCGCGGGTGAACGGCTCCAGGTGCCCGGCTTTGCGGGAGTGCAGTTTGCGGGCGCCTTTGGCGATGCAGCGCAATTTGCCATGCTCACGGGTAAAGAGCACCAGCACGCGGTCTGCCTCGCCCCAATCGCTGTGGCGCAGCACCACCGCTTCGACCCGCAAATTCCTCGGCAACTCAGGCATTGTCAGGTTATCGTACCAGATTGTGCCACGTTTTGGTAGAAATCAAGTTTCACAAAGAGACCACAGAGGTCGCAGAGTTATGTCGTTTTCCTCTGCGTTCTCTCTGGTCTCTTTGTTAATTTCCTCCTGATCAGATCATCCCCTTGGCAGGTCGTTGGGGGTGAAGGCGCCGGGGAGCAGCTCGGCTACCGTCATCTCGTGCAGACCTTGCCGCTCTCATCCGCGACCAAAACCAACGTGCCCAGCCCGAACTCCGCCAGCACCTGCCGGCACGAGCCGCAGGGCATGCCGCAGTTGGAGGTCACCACCGCAATCGCCCGGAAGGCGCGCTCGCCTTCGGAGACGGCTTTGAACACTGCCACCCGCTCGGCGCACATGCCGGTGGGGTAGGCGGCGCTCTCCACGTTGGCGCCGCGGAAGACCTTGCCGGACTCACACAACAGCGCGGCGCCGACCTGATAACGCGAATAAGGCGCATATGCCATCTGGCGCGCCGCCAGCGCGGTCGCCACCAATTCGCTACGCTGCTGATCACTCAAGCTCATTGCCCTGCTCCTCACCGACGGTCTCGTCCACCGGGCGCACCCGCACCAGCGCGATGCGCCTGCCGATGACCTTCTCGACCGTCAACTGCCAGCCATCCAGTTCGATCTGCTCGCCACCCTGCGGCACGCGACCGACTTTGCCGTAGATCAGACCGCCCAGCGTATCGGCGACATCCCTGGTATATTTCGTGCCGACGACATCATTGAAATCATCCAGGTCCACCCGTCCCTGGAAGAGGTATTCCTGATCGCCCACCTGCTGGTAGAGCAATTCCTCGCTCTGGTCATATTCATCGCGGATCTCCCCGACGATCTCTTCGACGATATCCTCCAGGGTGACAATGCCAGCCATGCCGCCGTATTCGTCCACGACGATCGCCAGGTGCACGCGATTGGACTGCATCTCCGCCAGCAATTCATCCACCTTCTTGGCTTCCGGCACAAAATAGACCTGGCGCAGCAGGCTGCGCAGGTTGAGCTTTTCGCCGCCGGCTTCCTGCAGGCGTAGCATGTCCTTGGCGTAGACCAAGCCGATGATATTGTCAATCGAATCCTCATAGACCGGCAGGCGCGAATGCCCGGATTTGCGCACCTTGGCGAGCACTTCCGGGATGGGATCGTTGACCTCGACCGCAACCACATCCATGCGCGGCACCATGATCTCACGGCACAACGTGTCGCTGAACTGGATGATGGAATAGATCATGCGGCGCTCACCGGGATCCAGGCTGCCTTCCGGCTGCCCCTCCTCCACCCAGGTGCGCAGGTCGTCATCGGTGACCGAGCCAGGCATGCGCTGAAGCGAGGATGGCGTGCCGAGCACCTTCATGAGTAGCCAGGAAAGCGGGTAAAGCAGCGTATCCATGACGAAACCCAGCGGCGCCAGGCGCATCGCCCAGGTTTCCACATGGCGTAAGATGACGCCCTCCAGCGCAAACTCCAGCACCAAGAGGGTCAACAGCAGCAACACGCCGATGAGTAGCGCCGCCCACAGCGGAAGAAGCGTGCCCAGGCTGCCTGCCAAGAGCCAGGCGACCTGCGCCGCGATGGCGAAGTGCATCAGGATGACGCCCACCCGCAGCGTGGCAGGCAGCAAGGGGCGCTCCAACAGTTTGATGGCGCGGTCGACCACCGCCGGGTTTTGCTCGCGGCGGTCAGCTAGATGCGGCAGGCGGACATGAATGAAAGTCACCCGCAGCGCCACCAGCGCCAGATCGAACAGGATCGACAAAACCAACACAGACCAATCAGGACCGTTCATCTTCCCCTTCTTCGAAATTCTTGACCACTTTGGCGGGCACGCCCACCGCCAGCGCATGCGCGGGCACATCCCTGGTGACCACCGCGCCCGCGCCGGTCACGGCGCCTTCGCCCAGCGTCACCGGCGCCACCAGCATGGTATCCGAGCCGGTGAAGACGTTATCACCCAGCACGGTCTTGTTCTTCTTTTCACCATCGTAGTTGCAGGTGATGGTGCCGGCGCCAATGTTGACGTTCCTGCCGATGTGGGCATCGCCGATATACGAGAAGTGCCCCATCTTGGTGCCTTCGCCCAGGTAGGAATTCTTGACCTCGCCGAAATTGCCCATGTGCACGTGCGATGCCAGGTGTGCGCCCTTGCGCAGATGGCAGAACGGACCCATCTCCACGTCGTTCTCTACCACGGCGCTTTCCATGACGGATGACAGGATGGTGCAGCCATCGCCAACCGTGCTGTCCTCGACGATGCTGTTGGGACCAACACGGCAGCCGGCGCCAATGACGCTTGCCCCGCGCAGGTAGGTATCCGGGTATAGGATGGTATCCTGCCCGATGGTGACGCCGGCATCGATATAGGTGCGCGCCGGGTCGACCATGCCGACGCCCGCCAGCATCCAGCGGGTGTTGATGCGCTGGCGCAGCAGGGCTTCGGCTTCCGCCAGGTGGACGCGGGTGTTGATGCCCACCGTCTCCGCCGGGTCCACCAGTTGAATGGCATCCACCCGCAGCCCATCCAAGACCGCCAGTTCGACCGCGTCCGTCAGGTAGTATTCGCCTTTGGGTGAGATCTGCACGCGCGGCAGCGCATCCCACAGCCAGTCAGCGCGGAAGCAGTAAGCGCCCACGTTGAGTTCGCGCACCTGTTTTTCAGCCTGGCTCGCCTGGGCTTCTTCGACGATCTTGAGCACCGATCCATCCGGTTTGCGGATGATGCGCCCAAAGCCATGCGGGTTGTCCATCACCACCGTCAACAGGGTGAAGGGACCAGGGTTGGCTTTTTGCGCCGCCACCAGCCGTTCCAGCGTACCGGCGGTCAGCAGCGGCATGTCACCATAAGTCACCAACACCAGGTCAGAGCGACCACGGCACAAAGCTTCGGCGCTACGGACGGCGTGGGCGGTGCCCAACTGTTCCTGCTGGGTGACCAGCCGGGCGCGCTCGCCCACCGCTTCACCTACCGCCTCGGCGCCATGACCGACCACCAGCACAGGCGGCTGGTCGGTGAGGGCAGCGACGGCATCCAGGGCATACAACACCATCGGCTGACCCGCCAGCGGGTGCAACATCTTGGGCAACGCGGAGCGCATACGCGTCCCCTGCCCGGCTGCCAGTATGACGGAGATCAAACGCATTCCATCCACCTCAAAGTCATTATCTATGCCTGCCAATTGGAAATCCTTGGGCGATAGCGGGTATCATTGGTCGAATTCCGTGTTCTTCTGCGCCTCTATGATCGATCATCATCAAATGTGCGGTTAATGCCACCGACGGGCTTATCGCGCTGCCGTCGTTGCGGCGCGATAAGCCCGTCGAGTGGGCAGCGAACTGCTCAGGCTGGGGCGCCAGGATTCGAACCTAGATCCACAGATCCAAAGTCTGGTGTGCTGCCGTTGCACCACGCCCCAGTATGGTTGGGATGATTATTTTAACACAGAATCATGCGACAAAGGCAACCTGGGCTTCCGAGCGGATCAAGCCCAGCAACTGACGGCGCAGCGCCTGGAAGCGCGGGTCGAATTCGGCTTCGAGGAAGCTGCGCGGGCGGGGCAGGTCCACCACCACCTCGGCTTTGACACGCCCGGGGCGAGCAGTCATCACATAGATGCGGTCCGAGAGGACAATGGCTTCCTCGACATCGTGGGTGACGAACAACACCGTCACCCGCTCGCGTTCCCACACATCCAGCAGCAGCTCCTGCATCAACAGGCGAGTCTGGGCATCGAGCGCACCGAAGGGTTCATCCATCAGCAGGATCTTTGGGCGAGCCACGAGCGCGCGGGCGATGGCGACCCGCTGCCGCATGCCGCCGGAGAGTTGGTTGGGGAAGGCGCCTTCGAAGCCACCCAGACCGACCAGGTCGATGTAGCGTTGCGCCAGGGCAGCCTGCCCGGCGGGGGACAGACCGGATTTCTTAAGCCCGAAGCGCACGTTCTGCACCACCGTCAGCCAGGGGAAGAGGGTGTAGCCCTGGAAGACCATGCCGCGGTCGGCACCGGGAGCCTCCACCAGGGCACCATCCACACGGATCTCGCCGCGGTCGGGCAGATCCAGCCCCGCCACCAATTGCAGGAACGAGGATTTGCCACACCCGGAGGGACCAATGATGGAGACGAACTCGTTCTCGCCCACCGCCAGGTCAAAGGCTTGCAGCGCCACCACCGGGCTGCCACCGCGCGGTTGAAAAATACGCCAGATATCGGTTGCTTGCAGTTTCATCGGGACACCCTATGCCTGCCGTTCAACCCAGGTGAACATGCGACGGTACGCCAGCTTGAACAGCACGTCGGTCGCCAGCCCCAGCGCGCCGATCACAAGAATACCAAGGATGATGCTCTCGGTCTGTAGAAAGCGCTGGGCGCGCATGATGCGGTAGCCCAACCCGACGTTGGCAGCCACCAATTCCGCCACCACCAGGTAGGTCCAGCACCAGCCCAGGGTGATGCGGAAGGTATCCCAAATGCCCGGTAGCGCGGAGCGCAATACCACGTCGCGCAGCACTTCCCACTTGTTCAAACCCAGGGTATAGCTGGTCTGGATCAACTCGCGCGGCACGGTCTTGACGTTATCCATGATCATCAGCACTTCCTGGAAGAAAGTGCCGATGAACAGGATGAGGAATTTCTGCGAATCGCCCACGCCCAGCCACAGGATGGTGAGGGGAACAAACGCCACTGCCGGCATGTAGCGCACCAGGTCGATGAAAGGCTCGAACAGCCCCTCGAAGAAGCGAAAGCTGCCCATCAGGATTCCGATGGGCAGCGCCAGCAGGGTGGAAAGCAACCAGCCCGCCATGATGCGGTACAGGCTGGCGCCCATATCCTGCCAGAGGATGCCCTCACGCACCTGGCGCGCAAGTTCGCCGGCGACCGCCCAGGGGGAGGGCAGGAAGATCGGTTTGACCATGCCCGAGCCGGTCAGCAGCACCCAGCCGATGAGGAACAAGGCAATGAAACCCACGCCCGCCGCCCAATAAATGCGGGCGGGGATATCGCGGCGCAGTTCCAGCAACCGCGGACGGCGTTCCCGCGGTTGCCGGTTGTTGAGGACATTTGCAGTATTCTGTGATCCCATGCGGTTGTGACCTATTCCAGGAACGAGGCATCGAAGATGTCGCCGGGGATGGGGAAGGACTCCAGGTAGCCCATCGCCACGGCAGCACCGCCAATATCCTGGAAGGTCTGGAAGAAACCGCCCGTCAACTGCTCTTTATTGGCAGCCAGGTCATAGAATTCAACCCCGTCGAAGGCAGTCGCCAGGTCAGCCGGCTCGGCGCCGACATTGCGCGCGATGATGGCTTTGGCTTCATCCGGGTTGCTCTTGTAGAACGCCAGGGCTTCATCCCAAACCTTGAGCATATCGCGCACGGCTTGCGGGTTGGATTGGGCAAACGCCAGCGGCACAACCAGCACGTCCGAGATCAAGCCGGGGTTTTCAGCGGCGGTATAGAGCAGGCTGAGGCTGGAATCCTGCTTGAGCACCTCGGTGATATAGGGTTCATAGGTCACAGCGGCATCCACCTCGCCGGCAGCAAGAACCAGACCGGCATCCGAAGCCGGGAGCGGCACCGGGACGATATCGGCGATCGACATGCCATTCTGCGCCAGGGCATAGTTGAGTAGCAGATCGCTGGTGGCACCTTCCTCATAGGCAACTTTCTTGCCCTTCAGGTCAGCAATCGAGGCGATACCCGATCCCGCCAGGATGGCATCGGCTTCGTAGGAGGCGTCCTCGAGCAGGGCGATGCGCAACTCAACGCCGGCGGTGTAGAGCTTGGTTGCGGTGTGGGTCGCTAGGTTGGCGGCTTCCATGTTGCCAGAAGCGAAAGCCGCATTCACATCCTGGTCGGTGTTGAAGTTGATCAGTTCGACCGCCAGGTTGTACTGGTCGAAATATCCCTTTTCGACGGCGATGAACCACGGACCGTAACCGATCCACGGCTGGGTGCCGATGCGCACCTGCACCTTTTCCGGCGCAGCGGGGGCGCAACCAGCCAGCAGCAGGGCTGCCAGGCTGACGACAAGGATGAAACGGGTGATGCGAGTGTTCATAGTTAATTCCTTTCCTCTTCAGGTTTTTATGGTGTTTCGATGCGCGCCTCGGCTGCGCAGGCGTGGGCATCCAATCCCTCGGCACGCGCCAGGCGGGCAGCGACTGCCGCCACCTCGCGTGAGATTGCCGGGTCCAGCCCCACCAGGCTGATGAGACGCACAAAATCCCAAACGTTGAGCGGCGAGGCGAAGCGCGCCGTGCCGCCGGTGGGCATGACATGGCTGGGACCGGCGGCATAGTCGCCCAACACCTCGCAGGAGCCTTCGCCCAGGAAGACGCCGCCGGCAGCCTGCACCCGGTCCACCCAACGCCACGGATCCGCAAGGGACAGGCTGAGGTGCTCAGGGGCATAAGCGTTAGCCAGATCGAACGCTTCCTCCAGGTTGCGGGTCAGGACGATGCCACCGCCGGCTGCCAATGAGGCGCCGATGATCGCCTCACGGCTGAGGGCAGCTTCCCCGACGGCATCCAGCCGACGCGCCACTTCCGCCTGCACGGCTTGCGCCAGGCGGCGTGAAGGGGTGATCAGAATGGCGCCAGCCAGGACGTCGTGCTCGGCTTGCGCCAGCAGGTCCAGGGCAACCCAGTCCGGGCGGGCGGTGTCATCGGCGATGACCACGGTCTCGGTCGGTCCCGCCAGCCCATCGATGCCAACTGTGCCAAAGACCTCGCGCTTGGCAAGGGTGACGAACAGGTTGCCTGGACCGAATATCTTATCCACCGCCGGCACCTGCTGTGTGCCATATGCCAGGGCGGCAATGGCTTGCGCGCCGCCGAGGGCATAGACCTCCTACACGCCGGCAACCGCGGCGGCAGCCAGGATGATGGGTGAGATGCGACCATCCTCCCGGCGGGGCGGCGAGACCAGGGCAATCTCCACCACACCGGCAACCCGGGCAGGCACAGCAGACATGATCACGGTGGAAGGCAGCGGCGCGGTGCCTCCTGGGACGTAAAGTCCAACCCGCCGGATGGGTCGCACCAGTTGCCCCAAAGTGCCGCCGCCGGATTGGGTGATCCACGAGGTGAGCGGTTGGCGCTCATAGAACTGGCGCACGCGCGCAGCGGCTTGCCGCAGGTCCTCCAGCAACTGCGGCGGGGTGGCTGCAACGGCTGATTCGATCTCCCCAGGCGCAACGCGAAACGCCACCAGGTCAACGCCGTCCAATCGAGCGGTCCATTCGCGCAGGGCAAGGTCACCGGCGCGACGTACATCCGCCAGCACACGCTGCACAGCCTGCAAAGGACTGAGCGGCTCACCAAAAGCGCCGGCGATACGGTCCAGCAGGAGAGGAGAGACTTCACCGGAATCGAGCGGCTTGCGCCGCAGGATGGTCTGAAGGGCAGTTTGGCTATCGATGATCTGTAAAGGCATACATCGCTCCTTGCGTGGAAAACAAAAAACCCCCGGCTGATCGGGGGCTTGGTGTCTTCCTGTACTGTTTGAGTTTTCTTTATCCAGGGATACGGAAACGACAGTCCTACCGATCAGGTCTGAGGGCATTCTCCGTGATGATGATGCATCTGGTTAAAGGTGGTCATATTGGGCGCGAGTTTATCATGGTAATGGCGTATCTGTCAAGGAGAACAAACACCACAAAATCGGGGAGTCACTCTTCCGACAGGACCTGACCGATGGCAGGTTGGGAGGGAGCAGCTTGATCATCGGATGGCAGGGCGGTGGCGGTGGATGCCTCCTCCCAGAAGGAATCGGCATCGGCAACAGCGCCGCCGGAGTCTGCCAGCAGGGCGGTGAGAGTTTCCAGTTCGGCGGGCGGGGCTTCGGCAGGAGGCTCGACAGGCAACGGAGTGGCAGGCGTGGCAGCAGGCAGTTCCGCTGACAACCGCGCCAGCGTCTGGGCAGCCTGCAACATGCCGGGCAGCAAAGCGGGACTCATGAGCGCGCTTTCACCCCCCGGCAGGGCTGCCGCCAACCAGCGTTCTGCATCCACGGCGATGACCGCCAGCGCCAGGTTCCTGCCCCAGCGCACCACCAAGCTGCCGCCCTCGCCCAGGTGATCCCGCCACAAACCGGCAGAAGGTTGCGCTACCAACAGCGGGAAGCGTTGCTCCGCAGCATGACCTGGGGGCAGTGAACCATCCTGCGCCAGCACCGCGCCGGCGCCATCCAGCAGGAAGACCCCGCGCGCGCCCAGTGTACGGCGCAAGCCAGCCAGCACTTCGGCAACGCTGCCCACACCCGCCGGCACACCGGGCTGATGGAATTCCAATCCCAGGCATTCAGCAGCGCGCTGCAGGAAGGGGGTCATCTCGACCGGTTTGCGGAAGAAGCCCGCCACGCCTAGCTCGGCGGTCAGACCGGGCAATTTGTCATCCGCCAGACCGGTGATGACAATGACCTTCAACCCGGGCCGGCGGGTGCGCATTTTCTTCATCAACTCCAGCCCGGTGATGCCCGGCAGGCGGATATCGACCACCAGCAGGTCAGCCGGTTGGCGTCCAACTTCCAGCATGGCTTCTTCGGCGGAGGGGACGACGTTCACCGCGATGCGACTACCGAGTGAGAGGATCGCTTCCTTGACCAGCCGCCCAACCTCATGAGAATCCTCAACAATCAGAACGTTCAACACGGATCACCTCTCTTTCGCCACCTCACCAGCGCAAGGCTACTGGCAGCCCGCGCCGAAATCGAAGCCTTCCAGCCCCCACAGCGCCGAGCGGGCGGTGGCATCCAGCTCGAGACCACAAAAGTCCACCCGACTGACCGCCATGTTCAGGCGGTAGTAGAGCGGCACCACCGGCAGGTCTTGCGCGAAGATGCGTTGGGCTTGCTGGTGCAGGCTGGTATAAGCCGGGTCTTCTGGTCGCAGAGCGCTGGCGGCACGGCAAGCCGCGTCATAATCCGGATTGCTGTAACCGCCCAGGTTGGTCCCCAGCCAGTAATTATCCGCATCTGGAATCTGGCTGCTATCGACATAGTTGCAGGGCGGCACGATGCCGGTCTCCCAGCCGAACTGCGCCAGGTCGAACTTGCGCCCAAAGAGGATGCCGTCCGGTCCGGCGGCGTACAACTGCTCCGGCGCATACTCGCCGACATTGACCTGGATGCCGCACTGGCTGAGCGAATCCGCCAGGATGACAGCAGCGCGCGTTCGCAACGTGGCGGCGCTGGTGGCGTAGTTGACCACCAACGGAGTGCCGTCATCAATGCCGGCGACCGCCGCCGCGATGCGCGGCGTTGCGGGGTTGCCATCGTCATCCTGCCAGCCGACCTGATCGAGCAACTGGCTGCCCTGCGCCGGGTCGAAGGGCAGGGGAGCGATATCGGTCGCCAACAACGGGTGCCCGGGCGGCAAGTATGCCGCCGGGACGGAAGATTGCCCAAACAGCAATTCATCCACGATCTGCTGGCGGTCCATGCACAGGCTGAAAGCCTGGCGCATGCGCAGATCGCTGAAAAAGTCCGGGCGATCGCCCGCCTGGGCGCTGTAGCCATTGTCGTAACTGGCGGGCTTGATGCCAAAGGTGGCCTGCTCCCACTCCGGACCCTGCATGATATAGGCTTTGGCTTTGCCGTCGCGGTCCAGATCGAGCATCAGTTCCAGTTCTTCATCCAGCAGGGTCGCCTGGTCCACCAGGTCGCATTCGCCCGCCAGCAGCGCCGCCAGGTTGTTATCCGCCGCACGACCGAGGAAACGGTAGACCAGGTGATCGAACTTTGGCAGCCCCTCATCGGCGCGGAAGTAATTGGCGTTCTTCGCCAGCGTGATATGGTCGCCCGGCGTCCATTCTTCGATCACGTAAGGTCCCCAGCCCAGTGGGGTCTGGTTGACCTGCGGGTCGGTCAACATCTCCGCCGCCGTCAGGTTGCCATAGGCATGGCGTGGCAGCGGGATGAAGAAAAAGGCATCGTAACGCTCAGGCTGGAAGCCGGGGATGCCAACCCAGACAGCGGTGCGTTCATCCGGCGATGTATAGGAGGCTGTGCGGTCAAGATTATAGCGGCTGACGGGGGTGTCCGGATCAGATGCAACCTCGAAAGAGTAGAGCGAATCATCCGCGGTGAGTGGCTGCCCGTCCGACCAGGTGAGAGCGGGCAACAGGGTGTAGTCGATGGTCAACTGGTCCATCTGCAACGGCGCGGCGCCATCCCAAGTAACGGCGCACTCAGGGGCATGGCAGCCGGCGGGCTGCACCTGCACGCCCTTTGCCAGCGATGCCAGTTGACCAGTCGCATCGACCACCAGGTCACCCGCCTTGACCTCCACGGCTGCCAAAACGGCGCTGCCATCGGCGATGTTGGGCAGTTTCTCCAGGATGACCGGCTGGGCGGAGAACCGGGTGGTATCGAACGGTCCGTCGTAGATCGCCTCCAGCACGCTCCAGGTGGCGCGGCTGTTGCTGGCGTAGATGTAGAGCGAAGCCGGTTCATTGCCCAGGCAGACCGCCAGGGTGCGCGGTTCCGGCAGGGTGGGCGTGATGGTCGGCTCGATGACCGGCAGGGTGGGCAGGGTTGGCGGCGTGGGCGCCGGGGAACAGGCTGCCATCATCAGGATGACGACCAGGCTAAACAGAAGAACAAACCGGGTGTGAAGCTGGTTGCGGATCGATGAGGTGGATTTCATAGGCTCCCTTGCACCCGCAGCAGGAACACCTCCCACGGGAAATGGGTGAGTAGTTTCGTCCATTATAAGCGATATAGGAGGCGTGGGGCGGGCTGTATATGCTGGCAAGGTTTTGGTTCGGCGGGCGGTGAATGTGCACAGGTGACAGATGATCGCATGGACGGTGCTCCCTGCCGTCACCCTGAGGGAACGTAGCGACCGAAGAATCTCTCGCTATATTGACCCATGAGATTCCTCAGTTGCTACGCAGCCTCGGAACGACGAAAGAAGCGAAAACGCAGCATCCACCAAGAAGCTGGAAGCCCAGCTTGCTCCCAGAGAGCAACATGCCCATTACAGAAACAAAAAAGGCGAGCCGGGCGGCTCGCCTTGAACGGCTGAAGGGCTTACTGTGTGCCGCGTAAGCGCGGGTCCATGGCGTCGCGCAGACCATCGCCCAAGAAGTTGAAGGCGAACATGGTGATCGCCAGCGCCAGCGCCGGGAAGATGGTCTGGTTGGGATAGGTGCGCACCATCTGCGAACCATCCGAGATCATGGCACCCCAGGAAGGGGTGGGTGGGTTGACCCCCAACCCGATGAAAGAAAGGAAGGCTTCGGTGGAGATATAGCCAGGGATCGCCAGCGTCTCTGCAACGATCAATGGACCAAGGATATTGGGCAGGATGTGACGGAACATGATACGTCCGTCGCTGGCGCCCAGGGTGCGGGCAGCTTCGACGAATTCCTTCTCGCGCACCGAGAGCACCTGACCACGCGTCAGACGCGCCATGGTCTCCCAGGCTGTCACCCCAATACCAATGAAAATGAAGAGCATGCCGCCGAGCGCGGAATCGAACTGGCTGATGGCATATGCAAAGGTGCCAGGTTCCGGTCTGGCGAGCGTGCCGCGGAAGAACGCCATCAGCAGAATGATGAACAGCAGGCTGGGATAGGCATACAGCACATCCACCAGGCGCATCATGATGTTATCGGTGCGCCCACCGACATAGCCGGAAATACTGCCATAGACCACGCCGATCAGCAAACTGATCAGTGGTCCGATCAACGCGACGGTCAGCGAGACACGTGCACCGTAGACGATGCGGCTGAACAGATCCCGCCCGACATAATCGGCGCCCAATGGATAGGCTTCATTGATGCGGGCGTAACCTTCCATTTGCGGAAAGACCTTGATCAACCAGCTCGGCACGGTGTTCTGGTCTTCCAGTACCTGGACCTGGTAGGGTTTGACAGCCACAACATCGGCAAAGATAGCCATCAGCGCCAGGATGAGGATGATCATTCCACCAATGACAGATGCGCGGTTGCGGAAAAGCCTGCGCACAGCATCCACGAACAGGCTTTCCCGTTTACGGCTCAGTTGCATGCCGCCGGCATCATTCTTATTGGCTTCAACTTTGAGTTGTGCGGTCATAAGCACTCCAATTGGTCATTAATATCATCGTCATCGAAAGCGGCTAGTCATAACGGATACGCGGGTCAAGATAAGCATATATGAGATCCACCACCAGGTTGGCGATCACCAAGAAGATGGCATACAACAGGATGGTACCCATGATGACCGGGTAATCGCGGTTGGTGATGCTGGTGACAAAGTAGCGCCCCATGCCGGGAATACCGAAGGTCAACTCGGTGACGAAGGTGCCGGTCACCAAAGCGGCGAACATCGGACCCAAGATGGTCACAACCGGGATGAGGGAGTTCTTGAGCGCGTGCTGGGTGATGACCAGCCGTTCGCGCAAACCTTTGGCGCGCGCAGTACGGATGTAGTCCTCGCGGACAACCTGCAGCAGGCTGGCGCGCGTCAGGCGGGCAATGATGGCGGAACTACCCAACCCAAGCGCAACTGCCGGCATGATGGCGTACTTGAAGTAATCCCAGCCCAGGTTACGGGGAATGAAGCCCAGGATGTACGGCGGCTGTGACCCCCACCCGGTGGGGGGGAACCAACCAAGCGCGACCCCAAAAACATAAACCATCAACGGACCGAGCACGATGACCGGCACCGAAACGCCAAAGATCGCAATGCTCATGCCGAGATAATCAAAGATGGTGTTCTGCTTCAACGCCGCGAGGATGCCACTGGGAAGACCAATGATGAGGGCAACCGTCAATGCCATCACCCCCAATTGCATCGAAATGGGCAACTGGTCGCGGAAGATATCATTGACCGTCCGGCTGCGGGAACGGTAGGACGGACCAAAGTTCATCCATTTGCAATACAAATTACCAACCTTGAACTTGATCATGGCATCGTCTTCGGTGGTCGCAAGCCAATGGGTATCCTGACATTTCGGGATCAGGACCTCGCGCATGTAAAGACCGTATTGCACGACAATCGGCTGGTCAAGGTTATAACGCCGATTGAGGTTTTCCATGATGTCCGGCGGCAAGGCTTTTTCGCGGTCGAATGGACCACCGGGCACGGCGTGCATCAAACCAAAAGTAATCACAGAAACAACGAATAAGACCACAACCAGGTAAAGGAGTCTTCTAACGATATAGCGACCCATTTCACCTTCCTCCCGGGCTGTCTGACAACCCTATAAACAAGGGGGAGGGGCGAGGCGCCCCTCCCCCGATGGTGATGCTCCTATCTCATCAGTGACTCGATATTACTGAGTCACATCCCACTTGTTTACGGATTCCTGACCGCCCAACACCGAGTAGGTACGGGTCACGTTCGGTTTGGTAACCGAAACACGAGTGTACCAGTAGATGGGCGCCATGACAGCGTCGGTGTAGACCAGGATCTCTTCCGCCTGGGCGTAGAGTTCCACGCGCGCGGCAGGATCAAGTTCCGTGGCAGCCTGCACAATGAGGCTCTCGAACTCGTCATTCTTCCACATCACACCACCAGCCGGGCTGCCATCCTCGTTGGTCGGGTTGGCAGAACCGCCAGAGGCAAACACTTCGCGGATGAAGTTATTGGCATCTGCGTAGTCCTGGCACCAGCCAAGGCGATAGATCTGCGGTGTATCCACGGTGCGGATGGTATCGAGGTAAACTGCCCATTCCTGGTTGACCAGTTTGACGTCCAGACCGAGGTTGTCCTTCCACATTTGCTGAATGGCTTCCGCGATCTTCTGATGACCGGAGGAGGTGTTGAACATCAGGGTGATGTCGACATCGGCGACAGTGATGCCCTTTTCGTCCAGATAGGACTGCAATTCAGCCATGGCGCCTTCGGGGTCAAACTTCACACCCAGGTCGGGGTGATCAGCCATGGTGGGCGCGCCAGCCAAGCCGGGGCGGGAGAACCACTGAGCGGGTTCCTGACCACCCTTGAGGACGTTGTCGATCAAGCCCTGGCGATCGATTGCCATGGACAGAGCGCGACGAACGCGTGCATCATCGACGAACGGTTTGGTGGTGTTGAAGCCATAGTAGTAAGTACATTGCACGGGCGCGATCACCAGTTCCTGCGAGAGGGTGGGATCGGATTTGACGCGATCGATATCTGCCAACGGAACAGCAGCGGAAGCGATGTTGCCGGCTTCGTATTCAGCGAAGGCGGGGACCTCATCCAACATGGTCCAGGTCACTTCATCGATCTTGGCAGCCGGGATGTTCTCGGTGCCGGGCCAGAAGGGGTTCTTGACGAGAGTGATGTAAGAGTCGTGCACCCATTCCTTCATGGTGTATGGACCAAAGCCCTGGAAGAAACCGGTCTCGGTCCATTTGTCGCCGCGGGCTTCGGTGCAGTCGTCGCCATCGATCAGCCAGGAGGGCGAAGGATAGGCGATCCACATACCGGCGATGTTGGCGTTGTAGGCGGCGGCTTCGTTGAAGGTCATCTCGAGCGTGAAGGCATCAATCGCCTTGACACCCACGGTGCTGAAGTCATCGGTCTCGCCATTGTTATAAGCGGCGGCGCCATCGATGGCGAATGACAGCACATAGGCATAGTCGGAAGCGGTGGCAGGATTGAGCGTGCGCTCGATGCCATAGACGAAGTCATAGGCGTTGACGATACGCACTGCCGGCGTCTCCGAGCAGTCGGTCACCTGGACAACCTGGTCCGATACGGCGTCATACTTGACCCACGGAACGTCATTGCGCAGGTTGAAGGTGATGGTTTTGCCATCTTCGCTGTAGGTCCAATCGGTTGCCATACCTGGTCCGATCAGCGTGGTGACCTCGTCCTGGCGGGTGAGACCGACGAAGGTCATGACATCAATTTGCGTTGAGGAGGTGTCGGTAGCCAGGGACGGATCCAAGGTGGGGATATCACCAGGACCCATGTTCAGCTTGAGGGTTTTAATGGTCGGTCCCTCAGCCGCGGGGGGCTGACAGGCAGCCAATGCCATGCTGACGATCATCAGCGCAGCGACAGCAAGAAACAGTGATTTACGCATATGTTACTCCTCCTTCTAAAGAGTATTGAAATATGGTTGGTCCGACATAAGCAGGTTGATGGATTATGATGTTCATATTTTCAGGTTCCACCACCTCCTTCCAACGCCTATACCAAATGGCATGCAACAAAGTGACCCGGGCTGACCTCGCGCAATTCCGGGCGCGCTTCAGCACATATGGTGGTTGCCAGTGGGCAACGCGTGCGGAAGCGACAGCCGGAAGGCGGATTGACCGGCGATGGCACATCACCCTGGAGGATGATGCGTTGTCGCTTCTCTTCCGCCAACGGGTCTGGGATGGGCACCGCGGAAAGCAGCGCCTGGGTATAAGGATGCAACGGGTGCGCGTACAACTCATCCCTTGAGGTAATTTCTGCAATAATGCCGAGATACATGACCGCCACGCGGTCACTGATGTGCTTCACCATCGAGAGATCATGGGCAATGAAGAGGTACGTCAGGTTGAAATCGCGCTGCAAGTCTTCCAACAGGTTGACCACCTGCGCCTGGATGGATACATCCAGCGCAGAGATGGGTTCGTCACAAATGATCAAATCGGGCTGCAAAGCCAGGGCGCGCGCCACGCCGATGCGCTGGCGCTGCCCACCGGAAAATTCGTGTGGGTAGCGATTGGAGAAAGCCGGGTTGAGTCCCACCAGCTTGAGCAGGTCCTGCACCCGGTCCTGCATCTGCTTGCCCCTGGCAACGTTGTGGATCACCAACGGCTCGCCGATTATTTCACCTACGGTCATACGGGGATTCAGTGAGGCATAGGGATCCTGGAAGATCATCTGCATGCGCTTGCGCATGGCGCGCATTTTCTCGCCCTTCATTGCCACCAGGTCCTGACCATCGTAATATACATGCCCCGAAGTCGGGCGGTAAAGCTGTAAGATGGTGCGTCCGGTGGTGGATTTGCCGCAGCCGGATTCACCCACCAGACCAAGCGTCTCGCCGCGATAAATATCAAAGGAAACGTCATCCACCGCGTGCACGGCGCCTACCTGTTTTTGGAAGATAAGCCCGCGGCTAATGGGAAAGTACTTGACCAGCCGTTCGACGCGTAAGAGAGCATCCTGGTTTGCCATTAGCGCTCCTTCCCTGTCGTAGGATCGACCCAGCAGGCAACGGTGTGATCCGGTCCAATGGTGCGCAATTGAGGGTTTTCGTTCCAGCAGTGATCAAGCGCGAATTTACAACGCGGCGCAAAGGGGCAATAGTTCGGGTTTTCGAGCAGAACGGGCGGCAGACCATCAATGGAGGTCAACCGGCGGTGCGCGTCCTCGTCCATGCGCGGCAAACTACCCAGCAAGCCGATGGTGTATGGGTGCTGCGGATGTCCATATAGCTCTTTGACCAGCGCTTCTTCTATGATATAGCCGCCGTACATCACCATGACGCGTTTCGCCAGCCCCGCCACGATGCCCAGATCATGCGTGATCCAGATGATCGCCATGCCCAGTTCGTCGCGCAACCGTTTGATCAGTTCGATGATCTGCGCCTGGATGGTGACATCCAAGGCGGTGGTGGGTTCGTCGGCAATCAACACCTGCGGGGTGCAAATGAGCGCCATGGCGATCATGACGCGCTGACGCATGCCGCCGGAGAACTGGTGAGGATAATCGTTGAGGCGATCCTTGGCGTTGGGAATGCCGACCATTTTGAGCATCTCGGCGGCGCGTTCCAGCGCCTGCGCCCTGCTCATGCCGTTGTGTATCTCCAACGGTTCTGCCACCTGGCGACCGATGGTCAAGACCGGGTTGAAGGAGGTCATGGGATCCTGGAACACCATGCTGATCTGGGAACCGCGCACGTGGCGAATCTCCTCATCAGACATCTTCAGTAAGTCTTTGCCCTGATAGATGGCTTGACCGGCAGTCACCTTGCCCGGCGGTGTCGGAATCAATCGCAGGGTGGACATGACGGTGACGGACTTGCCGCAACCGCTCTCACCCACAATGCCGACCGTTTCACCTTCCTTTAAATGGAAAGAAACGCCATTAACGGCGTGTACGTAACCCTCCCGGGTACGAAATCGAGTTTCCAGGCCTTGCACATTGAATAAGTCCGCCATGCAACTACGCCCTCTGGTATTTAGATTTTTGTATGGGAACCAACTCGTTCTCTTTTCGGCGCGAATATAATGGCTACCATCATTATTTTACCTTGAAAAAAGAGCACTGTCAAACAGCACAATCGACAGCGTAATCGATGTCCAGATGAATGCCAATATGTCATTCATCCAGAATAGTACTTGATATTACCACCTTATTGGAGTAATTCGATTTTCATTTTTATTCAGAGAGTACCTCAAAGGTTATCCTGTTTTTTTCGCGGAACGAATGGGCTGGGCAGCGGACGGCAGCGGCAATGCAGCAAACTCGCTCATGGTGCAGGGATGCTCACAAAGCGACCGGAGAGGGCGCGGAAGAAGATCGTATATCATTGGGACACATGCCCGGTAAAGTAAAAAGATGAAAATCGATTCTTGCGGTGCGGGGATTGCCGCGCCGCCTGCGGCGGCTCGCAGCGGCGAGCAAGTGGCAGGGTCTTGGGATGAGATTCTTCGGTCGCTGCGCTCCCTCAGAATGACGGATAGGTGGCGATGGAGGCTGTTAGCAAGAATTTATTCGATCATAAATGTCTATTTTGGATATGATAAAATGCCGCCGATTCATTCGAATTGTTCGAAATACATGATAAGCTTTATGACTTGAGGAAATGTCTACTATCTGATTGTCAAGGCGATGTCGTGAGTAATTTAACTGGAAAAGAACGCGCCCGATATGTTCAACAAATGTTTGGACAAATTGCATCCCATTATGATCTATTGAACAGGTTAATGACGGGTGGTCAGGATAAAAAATGGCGAAGGATGGTCGTCGAAAAATTAACTCCCAAACCAGATGGGGTTTACCTGGATATCGGCACAGGAACAGGCGATCTTGCCTATGAAATCTTGGAACAACAGCCTGAAGCATGGGTGATCGCCGCCGATTTTACATTGGAGATGATGCTGATCGGAAAAGCGCGCGCCCGCCAGGACAGAATACTATGGGTGGTGGCGGATTCTGAGAACCTGCCTTTCAAAGATTGTGCTTTCAACGGTGTGGTATCAGGATACTTGTTGAGGAATGTTCCCAGCCCTGAAAGAACTTTGCAAGAACAGGCTCGTGTGCTCGTTTCTAGAGGAAGTGTTGTTTCTCTCGATACGACCCCGCCCAAGAAGAATCTTATCTATCCCTTGATCTGGGTATACCTTCACGTTGTCATTCCCATCCTCGGAACGATCATTGCCGGGAATGCCGATGCGTACACCTATCTACCCGATACGACTCAAAAATTCCTGACCGCCGAAAGATTGGCAGAACAGCATGAAAAGGCAGGGCTGCAACCGGTCAAGTTCATTCGTAAGATGTTCGGGACAATGGCAATTCATTGGGCAACCAAAAGCTGATCGTCAGCCAAGAAACCGGCCTAAAAGAAAGCCGCCTGTCATGACAGCGCTATAGACGAACACCATTTGAGCGGTTTTTGCCAGTTGAAGGTTCAAAAGTTTGCCATCCGGTGTTCTTTTCAACTCCCTAAAATTCTTAATTGCAACTGGCAGTGTCAGGTAGGTCACCAACACCCAGGGCTGAAGATGCAGGATAAAGAACATTGCCAGCGGCACCAAATAGGCTATTGCGAGCATCACAAGGTACTCTTTCTCGCCTGCCCGGCGCCCATAGAGAACGGGGATATTCTTCCGTCCAGCGCGTTTATCAGAAACAACGTCCCGGATGTTATTAACGACCAGGATATTTACACTCAAAGCGCCCGCAGCCAGCCCTCCCAGCCATGATTCGGGGGGGATAAATGCCGTGATAACAAAAACAGTTGAGACAACCGCCACGAATCCAAAAAAGACCAGCACGAATAAATCGGCGAGCCCATTGTTTATCAATGGTGCGGGACCAGTACTGTATGCCAAACCAGCCAGGATACACGCAGCCCCAATGATAAGCACGATCCACCCGGCAACTGTAGCCAGGTATAATCCGGCAATAATTGCCACGCCAAATGAAGCAACTGCACCGAAAATGACCTGTTTTGAACTCAATAAACCTGCTTGAGTGACCCTCAGTGGACCCAAGCGATCAGTTTGATCATGACCGTTCAAATAATCGACCACATCATTGACATAGTTCGTGCCAATTTGAATGAAAATAGCGCAAACCAAAGCCGCCAGCGCCGGAGCCAAACGAAAACTATTGTAATAAACCGCGATGCCAATGCCGATAAGAATGGGAGAAATTGCAGCAGGCAGGGTCTTAGGTCGGGCGCCAAGAATCCACGGTTGGAAGGAGTTGGTAACGATTAGATTTTCTTTCATATTGATCGATTACATTATTTCCTTCATTTGGATCATTTCACCAAGCCATAAGGAACACATCAATCACCGCCATCGCGCAGCCGCAGGTAAGAGGCATAACGCCCCGGGCTGATGCGCCCCGCCGCGAGCGCCCCCAGCACCGCGCATTGCGGTTCGTGCGTATGAGTGCAATCATTGAACTGGCAATCCGGCACCAGCGCGCGCAACTCCGGGAAGTAGCCGTCAATTTCCTCCGGTTCGGTGTCCCACAGCGCCAGGGCTTTCAGCCCCGGCAGGTCAGCCACGTAACCGCTGCCCTCCAGCGGGAACATCTCGCGCACCACCGTGGTGTGCCGCCCCTTACCGGTGGCGCCACTGGTCCTTCCGATCACCAAGCCCAAATCGGGCTGGACGGCGTTCAACAGGCTGGATTTGCCCGCGCCGGAGGGTCCCGCCAGCGCAGAGACGCGCCCGGTCAACCGCCGGCGCAGGTCATCGACGCCGATTCCCTGGCGCGCCGAAGTGAACAGCGTTGGGTAACCCAAGCGCGGGTAGACGGCAAATTTTTCTTCCGCCACCTGGCGCCCCAGCAGGTCAATCTTGTTGATGACGATCAGCGGCGGGATGCGCTGCTTCTCGCAGATGACCAGGAAGCGGTCCAGCATGCCCAGGTGCGGCTCCGGATTGGCGCAGGCGAACACCAGCACCACCTGGTCCAGGTTGGCGAACAGTATCTGGCGGTAGTCGCCGCGCGGGGTGGGGTCCAGGCGCACCAGTTCACGCTCGCGCGGCTCGATGGACTCGATAGCACCGCTGCCATCCGACTGCAAGCTGACCTGCACCCGATCGCCAACCGCGATCACATCCCCGGCAAAGGTACGGCGTTTGAGCCGACCACGCAGGCGGCATGTGACAACGCCGCCCGCAGTCGCGACGGTGTAGAAGCCGGATTGCAGGCGGGTGACCCAGCCGGGTATGGTTGGGGGTTGACTCATTGGATCGGCGTGGCGGTAAAGTCCGGGGTGGGAGTATCGGGGGGCGCCGGCGGAGGCGGGGTGGGCGTGACCGTGAAGCGCGGGGTGGGGGTCACCGTCACATACAGACTATCCTCCCAGGGGTACAGGCGCTGCGGCTTGCCCAGGAAGTAGATCTCCATGACGCGCCGGAAGATGGGCGCCGCGACCTCGGAACCTTCGCCGGCATTCTCGGCGATGACCACTACGGCGATATCCGATTTGTCCTCCCGCCCTTCGGCGCTGTAGCCGCCGAACCAGGCGTGCGAATCGCCGAGCGGGTTCTGGGCAGTGCCGGTCTTGCCGTAAACCAACACATCCAACCCAACGAAAGCATTGCGGGCGGTGCCGCGGCGGTTCTCGACCACGCTCAGCATGGCATCCTGGATAACCTTGAGGTTCTCTGGGGATACCGGCAGCGTACCGCGCACCTCAGGTGTGAAAGAATAAACCTCGGTGCCGTCCGGCGAGATGATGCTATCGATGACCTGCGGACGGTAGAGCGTGCCGCCGTTGCCGACCGCGGCGACAAAATCCACCACCTGCAACGGGGTGACCAGCATGGCGCCCTGTCCAATGCCCGCCTGGACGGCATCGCCCTCGTTTGCCGGATCGGGGATGGCGCCGATGTCCTCCGCCACCTGCTCGATGCCGGTGGACGCGCCCAAACCAAAACTGCGCGCCATGTCAGAAAGGAATGTGGCACCCTTCTGGCGGTAGAGATCCAGCCCCAGGTGGTAGAACCAGGGGTTGCAGGAGCGCATCAAGCCCTCCGGCAGGGTGAGAAGACCACTGGGCGGCAGTTCTTTATCGAAGGTCCAGTCGTTCAGCACCACGCCGGGTAGTTCGGTGAACTGGCTGGTGCATTCGTATTCGGACTCGGCAGTATACAGACCGCTTTCGAGGGCAGCCGCCATGGTGACGATCTTGAAGCGCGAACCGAGCGGGTAGCCACCCTGGGTGGCGCGATTGAGCAGCGGGCGGGTGTCGTCATCGAACAGTTCACCCAAAAGGTAACTGCTGTTCTCATTGCCGGGATCGAACAGGTTGGGGTCGTAACCTGGGGATGAAGCTATTGCCAGGATGCGCCCGGTATCCAGTTCCATCACCACAATGGCGCCGCGGAAACCCGCCAGCGCTTGCTGAACACCCAACTGCAGGTCGCGGTCCAGCGTGGTATAGATGGCTTGCGAGGGCAGAGCATCGACCTGAGCCATGCGGGTGGTGATCTCACCCTGCGGGTTGACGACATATAATGAAGCACCGCGCGTGCCGGCGAGATATTTCTCGCCCCATTTTTCCAGCCCGGCTGAACCGACCTTTTCATCCACACGGTAACCCAGGCGCAGGTAGTCCTCGACCGATTCAGCCGGAATAGGCTGAACGTAGCCGGTGATATGCGGCGCGACGCCGCCGCTGTAGTAGTAACGGGTGGTGTACTGGGTCATGAACAGCCCGCTGATGGCAGAGAGCTGGTCGAAGCGGGCGTTGACGCGGTCCGCCGGCGCTTCGCCGACCGGGATGTACCAGGCAGCCTCACGGTCTTCATCATAGAGCGCGCGGATGGCGGTGGAGGGCTTGCCGGTCAGTTCGCTCAACAGGCTGAGCATGACGCCTTCCTGGTTATCCTCCATATTGGCGGGTACGATGCCAAGCGCGTAGGCATCCGATTGCGCCACCAATGCGTTGTTGATGCTGTCATAGATGTTGGCACGCTGCGGCACTTTCAATTCGACCGAGAGGCGATTACCGCCTGCCAGTTCGGGCAGGATCATGCCGTCCTCCCACTGGATGCGCCAGGCGCCGTTCTCCAAAACCAGGTTCATCACCATCTTGCGGTTGATGGTCTGGAACAGGATGGTATTGAAATCCGCCTCATAAGCCACCTGGGCACTGGAGGGGTTGGTCAACACCGAGAGCACCTGGTAATCCAGGGTTTGCAAGCTCATGTTCTGAGCCATGTCACGATACCTGGCTGCGAAATCCTCCTCGCTGATGGCATCGCGCGCCACCTGGGTCAGCAGCGAATACATGGTGGTGTAATCCTCCGCCTGCCAGGCAGCCAGGAAGGATGCGGCGATTTCCATACCGTCCGGCGGGCGGGTGATGTTGACCACCGGTTGAGGCAGCGTAGGCGTCGGTGCGATATCGGTAGCAGCGCCCTGTGGACGTGCGCAGGCTGTCAGCAACATGAGTAAGAGGAGCATCAGAAGCGATCTTTTCATACCGGTTCCTATGATCATTGGTGCATTTTACCATTCAACCCCGCTGTGTGACGCGGCACCGTGACAGAGATTAATCCATTCTAACCTGGGCGGCAGCATCCACCCGCATGGCGGCGTGCACCGGGCAGGCATACCCCAGGTGTTCCCGGCAGAGCGCCGGTATGCGCCCAGGCGGCTGCGAACCGCTCAGATCGCCCAGCAGAACGTCCAGGTGGCAGAGCGGCAAGCCCATCACATTGGCGAAGCAGTGTGCAAAAGCCTCCACCGCGTGGAAGCCGGCGTGCTGGATACCGTATGCGCCGGCTTTATCCAACGGGTCGCCGCCGTCGATATATGCCTGCATCTCAGCATCCGTATAGGCTCGCATGCGCACCTGCGAAGTGCACAACACCGCTGCTTCCCTCCCGTCGCCGACCAGCAGAACGGTCAGGGCGGTATAGACCTGGTGCACGCGCCCGCGCAGTTGCGTGAGCATCCGCGCAGCCTCCTGCGGAGACTCCGGCTTGCCGAGTATCTCGGCGCCATCAGCAACGGTGGTATCGGCTGCCAGCACCACATTGCCCGGCTGGCAGGCGCACGCAACTTTGCGCGCCTTTTCGCACGCCAGGCGGCAC
>JABLXM010000036.1 GCA_013177815.1 Anaerolineae bacterium
GCTGGCTCCTTTCCACCTGCTTGCCGCTGGATTTCAATCCACGCCCCCCGCAGGGGGCGACACCGGGTTTGGGATCGGGCTGCCGCTCGGGTTCAGTATTTCAATCCACGCCCCCCGCAGGGGGCGACACTACCCGTCGTTCAGCTCATCCGCCGAAACGACCAGATTTCAATCCACGCCCCCCGCAGGGGGCGACACCGCACCGCCTCGCCGCTCGTCACCATGTCCGATGTATTTCAATCCACGCCCCCCGCAGGGGGCGACACGGCTAACTCTGTCCATTGATATAGATTAAATATTATTTCAATCCACGCCCCCCGCAGGGGGCGACACTAATCCCAATAACCGGGACCATTGCTACCGTCAAATTTCAATCCACGCCCCCCGCAGGGGGCGACACGAGACAATTAGGATAGACTATATCCATATAAGGATTTCAATCCACGCCCCCCGCAGGGGGCGACACCATCACAGACGACCACATAATATCGCACAGACGACATTTCAATCCACGCCCCCCGCAGGGGGCGACACCATCGCGCACAACCACATAATATCGCACAGACGACATTTCAATCCACGCCCCCCGCAGGGGGCGACACCCTCGCCGCTGTCCGCCACCGCCGTGCCCAGTTCCAGCGCATTTCAATCCACGCCCCCCGCAGGGGGCGACACCTTTTCGAAAAAACGCCCCCGGAGGTTGATTTTTATTTCAATCCACGCCCCCCGCAGGGGGCGACACTCATAAAAAAACTCATCCTGGAATGAGCTCCACGATTTCAATCCACGCCCCCCGCAGGGGGCGACACACGGTCGCACCTCAAAGTGCAGGTGCGGACCGGTGATTTCAATCCACGCCCCCCGCAGGGGGCGACACGGCGCGCCGGCTGCTACGTGACGCCCGCATAAGAGATTTCAATCCACGCCCCCCGCAGGGGGCGACACCTGAGCAAATAGTCAACACCATATGTGATCCATGATTTCAATCCACGCCCCCCGCAGGGGGCGACACTTCCCGTTGAGTGGCTGGGGCAAGTCTTTGTTGACATTTCAATCCACGCCCCCCGCAGGGGGCGACACCTGACGCTTGGGCCCAATGGGCCCAAGCAAAGTCATTTCAATCCACGCCCCCCGCAGGGGGCGACACGGACTCTCCATGAGTAGCGGTTACTCGTTTAGCATTTCAATCCACGCCCCCCGCAGGGGGCGACACGTGGCGTATATCTTCAAGACTTATAATCCCCCACATTTCAATCCACGCCCCCCGCAGGGGGCGACACTTGAGGCAAACCTCTCCGGGGCAAACCTCTTCGGGGCATTTCAATCCACGCCCCCCGCAGGGGGCGACACACCCTGGACGATGCCAAGCGCGCCCAGTTGACTATTTCAATCCACGCCCCCCGCAGGGGGCGACACCTTTAGCCACCACTCCCGCCCCCTATCTAGCTACATTTCAATCCACGCCCCCCGCAGGGGGCGACACCAATCCGCCGTACCAATAATCTGATACGGCGGATATTTCAATCCACGCCCCCCGCAGGGGGCGACACCGCCTTCATGGTCCTATAACGTAACTGCAACCGCTATTTCAATCCACGCCCCCCGCAGGGGGCGACACGTGATGCCTGGCGACTGACGATTGGGCCCAGGCATTTCAATCCACGCCCCCCGCAGGGGGCGACACTTGATGTATCGCACCCCGTCGATATCGCCCAATATATTTCAATCCACGCCCCCCGCAGGGGGCGACACTACACTTCGATTTTGCGAGAGTTGCCGGGGGGAGATTTCAATCCACGCCCCCCGCAGGGGGCGACACGCGGACAACCTTGACCGGCGCATGGTGATTTATCAATTTCAATCCACGCCCCCCGCAGGGGGCGACACCAAGTATTTTTGCTATATCCCATACAGCCTCCTAATTTCAATCCACGCCCCCCGCAGGGGGCGACACGTTAAGCGCCGTTGATTTATCACGTTTTGGTAACATTTCAATCCACGCCCCCCGCAGGGGGCGACACTAGAGACTGATACCCGGTCAAACAGATCCATGGCATTTCAATCCACGCCCCCCGCAGGGGGCGACACCCATTGACCGCATATCCATGTCGGCAAGCTTACGCATTTCAATCCACGCCCCCCGCAGGGGGCGACACCCACCTCCTCGATCACACCACCGATATCGATCTATTTCAATCCACGCCCCCCGCAGGGGGCGACACGGTTTGCTGTAGGTCACGATTGCAGTACCTACAGAATTTCAATCCACGCCCCCCGCAGGGGGCGACACAACCTCTTGATCTGTCGGCTGAGCTCGGGATTCGTATTTCAATCCACGCCCCCCGCAGGGGGCGACACTTAGTCGAATAGAACATAACCACAATCTGCCTATTTCAATCCACGCCCCCCGCAGGGGGCGACACCGCGCCTGCTTGCGGGTGATCCTGGCATTTGAAATTTCAATCCACGCCCCCCGCAGGGGGCGACACCTTTTGAGGCTTTGGGCGCTCCACCTGGTGCAGCATTTCAATCCACGCCCCCCGCAGGGGGCGACACGTGTGCGTTCGTTCCAGGTATCTATTTTTCGGACATTTCAATCCACGCCCCCCGCAGGGGGCGACACATTTTACGACACGCCGGAGGACACTGAAACCAAATTTCAATCCACGCCCCCCGCAGGGGGCGACACGAGCATGATGGGCGGCATCGGAAAAACTCCAATGATTTCAATCCACGCCCCCCGCAGGGGGCGACACGCCCCGGCAAGCGCGCCAACCGCCACCGCCTGCCCATTTCAATCCACGCCCCCCGCAGGGGGCGACACCAAATATTCCGCTGCCAGTAAGCGCATCCAGCCAATTTCAATCCACGCCCCCCGCAGGGGGCGACACGGGGGATGTGGTGGGGGGGTTTTAGGGGGGGCGGATTTCAATCCACGCCCCCCGCAGGGGGCGACACATACGCGCCTTAGTTCTACGCGGCACAACCGCAATTTCAATCCACGCCCCCCGCAGGGGGCGACACGGAAAATAGTCGATGAGTCTGGGTGGGATGCGCTATTTCAATCCACGCCCCCCGCAGGGGGCGACACAGGCGCTTGGCGCCGGTTCGTGCCGCGCTCGCAATTTCAATCCACGCCCCCCGCAGGGGGCGACACATGGGCATTTTTTCATTCCAGACCTCTTGCGTTATTTCAATCCACGCCCCCCGCAGGGGGCGACACATTTCAATAGCAATCATCTCGGCTTCTGGGTCTATTTCAATCCACGCCCCCCGCAGGGGGCGACACCGGCGCGGGCTGTCGCTGGAGGCGCCGACCCGGCTATTTCAATCCACGCCCCCCGCAGGGGGCGACACGCCGGCTAAAACGTCGCCATCAAACTCGACCTCATATTTCAATCCACGCCCCCCGCAGGGGGCGACACCCCGAACTTCGCGTATGCCGCCGGATTTTCCCCATTTCAATCCACGCCCCCCGCAGGGGGCGACACCATCGGTAAAATCACCATTGGTAATCACATTTGTTATTTCAATCCACGCCCCCCGCAGGGGGCGACACGGTCGGTCGCGCAGATCGTTCTTGATCAATATATTTCAATCCACGCCCCCCGCAGGGGGCGACACCTGGATGATATCCTGGAAGAGCCGGAAACGCCAATTTCAATCCACGCCCCCCGCAGGGGGCGACACAGCAAAAAGGGCTTCATTTGCTTGGCTTGTGGAGATTTCAATCCACGCCCCCCGCAGGGGGCGACACCCCCCGCCGCCCTGGTCAGTCTGTAAAACGTTGATCTCATCATTTCAATCCACGCCCCCCGCAGGGGGCGACACTCATCATCTTCTACATTCTCGCCGCCGTTCAAATTTCAATCCACGCCCCCCGCAGGGGGCGACACAGCCCCCTGGCTGAACAAAGACGTGCACAGCCTATTTCAATCCACGCCCCCCGCAGGGGGCGACACGAGGGGGGATGCGCGATCCGCAACCAGGCGTTTCATTTCAATCCACGCCCCCCGCAGGGGGCGACACGGTGCAATCAGCTACAACCCGCAGATCTTGGAGATTTCAATCCACGCCCCCCGCAGGGGGCGACACGGGATGCTGCCGATGCCGTCCTGGAGTGAGTTCAATTTCAATCCACGCCCCCCGCAGGGGGCGACACGTTCTCGGTGAGATATCCCCACGCGTGCCGTAATATTTCAATCCACGCCCCCCGCAGGGGGCGACACACATCAATGATTGAGGCGCTCCAAATATCTTTGCATTTCAATCCACGCCCCCCGCAGGGGGCGACACGCGCGGTCATGATGCCCTGCACCAGCGCCAAAATATTTCAATCCACGCCCCCCGCAGGGGGCGACACTGTCCAGACCTCGGCGCCACCAACAACACCCTTATATTTCAATCCACGCCCCCCGCAGGGGGCGACACGGTGAGCGTCAGCCGACTGATTGACATTAGGATCATTTCAATCCACGCCCCCCGCAGGGGGCGACACTGCCAATCTCTGTGCCCAAAATGCCACTTTTAATATTTCAATCCACGCCCCCCGCAGGGGGCGACACGCCGCGGGGTTCAATCATCATTACACCTGGTGATTTCAATCCACGCCCCCCGCAGGGGGCGACACGCCAGAATCGACCAGCATCAAGCTAACGGCGGAATTTCAATCCACGCCCCCCGCAGGGGGCGACACTCAGCTCAAGCTTGGCTCAACCACTGATATTACTATTTCAATCCACGCCCCCCGCAGGGGGCGACACTTACGCCAGGCGCGCGCAGTGTTGGACGACGCGAATTTCAATCCACGCCCCCCGCAGGGGGCGACACGTTGCGTGTGGCTACCACCGAGGCAAAACTACTCGATTTCAATCCACGCCCCCCGCAGGGGGCGACACCAGCATAGCGCCGCTGGGTAGATTGTTAGTATTTATTTCAATCCACGCCCCCCGCAGGGGGCGACACTTCGCTGGAGGGGCGCTCTGACCAGTCCTGGAAATTTCAATCCACGCCCCCCGCAGGGGGCGACACACCTTCACGATCGATGCGGTGCGGGATGCGGCGGTATTTCAATCCACGCCCCCCGCAGGGGGCGACACTTTCCCGGCAGTCACTAGGCTGGCAGTATCCAGTTATTTCAATCCACGCCCCCCGCAGGGGGCGACACATGAGAGATTTGCTGGCAGATCATTTCCTAACCTATTTCAATCCACGCCCCCCGCAGGGGGCGACACGCGTCTGCGACACATTCATCACCGGCGCTAAATAATTTCAATCCACGCCCCCCGCAGGGGGCGACACCCTGGGCGTGCTGGTTGAGCTGAGCATACCGGGCGATTTCAATCCACGCCCCCCGCAGGGGGCGACACATAGGAGTCGACCTGCGGCAACAGGTCCAGCATATTTCAATCCACGCCCCCCGCAGGGGGCGACACCCATTATCAGCGCCTTATTGAGCTGCATTGGATATTTCAATCCACGCCCCCCGCAGGGGGCGACACAACGGCTACTCGCGTCAAAGGCATCCGGGCTGAACATTTCAATCCACGCCCCCCGCAGGGGGCGACACAAAGGAGATTGGATGAACAAACAGCGGTTATTTATTTCAATCCACGCCCCCCGCAGGGGGCGACACCAAGTTGCGCCTCAAACCACGCGCCAACGTCATCATTTCAATCCACGCCCCCCGCAGGGGGCGACACCTTGTGTTTATTAATTTGTTAGGATAATGATGATATTTCAATCCACGCCCCCCGCAGGGGGCGACACACAGGCAGCGGGGGCGCAATGCCACGAGCGATTTATTTCAATCCACGCCCCCCGCAGGGGGCGACACTAAGGTATTCGTCTGGGACGAACTCGGCGGGACATTTCAATCCACGCCCCCCGCAGGGGGCGACACCCGCGCCTATGGGTATAATATAGCACGTTACAAGTATTTCAATCCACGCCCCCCGCAGGGGGCGACACGGGCACGCGCTATATACCCGCGTGGTTTGCAAGTATTTCAATCCACGCCCCCCGCAGGGGGCGACACGGACGCGGCGCTAATTACTAAGGATGGTTTTATATTTCAATCCACGCCCCCCGCAGGGGGCGACACATCAGTTTATTGGGCAAAGATTGAGGATGACTTATTTCAATCCACGCCCCCCGCAGGGGGCGACACTATCCAAACCATGTGGGATTCACTTCAGGTGATGATTTCAATCCACGCCCCCCGCAGGGGGCGACACGTGTCTGGCATCTTCATTTTTTGCATGGGGACCCATTTCAATCCACGCCCCCCGCAGGGGGCGACACTGATAATTTTCAGCCGGCTCCTGAGTAACCAGATATTTCAATCCACGCCCCCCGCAGGGGGCGACACAAACCGAAGCTGCGCATTACTTCCAGCGGTATCATTTCAATCCACGCCCCCCGCAGGGGGCGACACCGCCTTCGCCACACCTTTGCGATTGAGTACTTGAATTTCAATCCACGCCCCCCGCAGGGGGCGACACCTGCCCCCCGCGCGGATTGCCACGATGATCGGATTTCAATCCACGCCCCCCGCAGGGGGCGACACCTGCCGCTGCGTCGACTCCCCCGCATACTGAGCATTTCAATCCACGCCCCCCGCAGGGGGCGACACTCAATTTCAGCGTGTCAAACACAGGGCGAGTCTTATTTCAATCCACGCCCCCCGCAGGGGGCGACACGAAATGGGCAGCATCCTGGCGCGTCAGATTCTCATTTCAATCCACGCCCCCCGCAGGGGGCGACACTTTTGTCTCCATTTTTACTGCGCTCCTATCGGAAATTTCAATCCACGCCCCCCGCAGGGGGCGACACGACGATGATGGGATTGGGCAGCGTTGTGCAGGCAGATTTCAATCCACGCCCCCCGCAGGGGGCGACACTCTTTTCACCCATTCTTCACCTCGCTTATTGAGTATTTCAATCCACGCCCCCCGCAGGGGGCGACACCCGCGAGGAGAGACAGGTAAGGCGCGAATAAATGCATTTCAATCCACGCCCCCCGCAGGGGGCGACACGTAAGGGACACTTGTTTTTCCTATACGACTCACAATTTCAATCCACGCCCCCCGCAGGGGGCGACACGCGATAATTTCCCCCGACCACGTTATCCCAAGTATTTCAATCCACGCCCCCCGCAGGGGGCGACACCAACTTCGTCCTTTTTCGCGCCTTTTAGATACAGATTTCAATCCACGCCCCCCGCAGGGGGCGACACAAGCCGCTTCATCAGCATACAACTCCAAAAACTTATTTCAATCCACGCCCCCCGCAGGGGGCGACACGTTTCGGCTATGGATTTATTTTGCTGTGTTGCCAGTATTTCAATCCACGCCCCCCGCAGGGGGCGACACGGCGCCCGGTTGAGAGCTCATCATCCGCCCACTTATTTCAATCCACGCCCCCCGCAGGGGGCGACACATCTACGGCAACGCGAGCGCAACGGCGCCAGAGGCATTTCAATCCACGCCCCCCGCAGGGGGCGACACTTTCGGCTGTGATCTGGCATTGGTTCATCGTCTATTTCAATCCACGCCCCCCGCAGGGGGCGACACGTTCTTGAGTTCAGCCAAAAGAGGTTTATTACTATTTCAATCCACGCCCCCCGCAGGGGGCGACACCCCCACTGGTGGACCGGTTTCTCGAGAGCATGTAGATTTCAATCCACGCCCCCCGCAGGGGGCGACACATCTCTACTCCAGATTGGTTGAGTGCCGCAAGGTAATTTCAATCCACGCCCCCCGCAGGGGGCGACACACGCGGTCGCCAGCTGCGAATCGCCAGTGATGGTAATTTCAATCCACGCCCCCCGCAGGGGGCGACACGCCGACCTGGGGCAGCGTTCCGGCGTTCGCAAGGCATTTCAATCCACGCCCCCCGCAGGGGGCGACACGCGTACTACGGCGACCTGCCGAAACCGCTGAAGGTATTTCAATCCACGCCCCCCGCAGGGGGCGACACCAGGGCACAGTGATGGTGACGGCGTACAGCGGGATTTCAATCCACGCCCCCCGCAGGGGGCGACACGATGGACGGCTGCATTTTGAGGCGAATCTGTACGAATTTCAATCCACGCCCCCCGCAGGGGGCGACACCGCCTTACAAGCCGGGTTTACCACACCGGTTACACATTTCAATCCACGCCCCCCGCAGGGGGCGACACCAACCCGCCCATTTTACGCTAACCCCGGTTTACGTATTTCAATCCACGCCCCCCGCAGGGGGCGACACAACCCGCCCATTTTACGCTAACCCCGGTTTACGTATTTCAATCCACGCCCCCCGCAGGGGGCGACACTGTCATACAAGATCCAATATCCATCGAAGGACCCATTTCAATCCACGCCCCCCGCAGGGGGCGACACGTGGAGCTCATTCCAGGATGAGTTTTTTTATGACAATTTCAATCCACGCCCCCCGCAGGGGGCGACACGTGGAAGTTTGCGGGAGTCGTAAATCACTTAGACATTTCAATCCACGCCCCCCGCAGGGGGCGACACGCGTTTGTTGGGCTGGTCTCATTCCAAACCGTCATTTCAATCCACGCCCCCCGCAGGGGGCGACACCTCGCCTGCTGCGTGAGCCGTTTCAGCACCTCGTCCATTTCAATCCACGCCCCCCGCAGGGGGCGACACCCATCGCCAGCGCCATCGGGTTACGCGCGATCACATTTCAATCCACGCCCCCCGCAGGGGGCGACACGAATGCGATGCCGCGGCTGATTGTGCTGGACCCAATTTCAATCCACGCCCCCCGCAGGGGGCGACACCACAGAAACGTGTTCCCATTCAAATTTATCTGAGCATTTCAATCCACGCCCCCCGCAGGGGGCGACACCGAAAGATTTGGCGATATGCGGATGCAGGTTATTGGATTTCAATCCACGCCCCCCGCAGGGGGCGACACCTGGCTTCTTGTGTGGACTGCCTGGCATTGGACCGATTTCAATCCACGCCCCCCGCAGGGGGCGACACCCAACCCCACAAATAATATAGCACGTTACAAGTATTTCAATCCACGCCCCCCGCAGGGGGCGACACTGCCGGGCAAACCGCCCCCAAGTTAGCGCTTTTAATTTCAATCCACGCCCCCCGCAGGGGGCGACACGCAGTATCCAGTTGAATGCACCACGGCAGCTTCGAATTTCAATCCACGCCCCCCGCAGGGGGCGACACGCTTACCGAGCACGTCGCCGGTCTCCAGGTTGTTATTTCAATCCACGCCCCCCGCAGGGGGCGACACACGCCTTGGAACTACACTGATCGAACGCGCGCCGGATTTCAATCCACGCCCCCCGCAGGGGGCGACACGAGATGACGATCTATCCAGCAGGGTATCTGCTTAATTTCAATCCACGCCCCCCGCAGGGGGCGACACAGCTTACCGAGCACGTCGCCGGTCTCCAGGTTGTTATTTCAATCCACGCCCCCCGCAGGGGGCGACACTTGAGGCAGAGCGGAACACGGCAGAGGCGGCATTATTTCAATCCACGCCCCCCGCAGGGGGCGACACCGACCTGGAGTTGCTGCTGACTGAGGTAACGACAATTTCAATCCACGCCCCCCGCAGGGGGCGACACCACCTGGTGGCGCGTCTCAGTATGGGGCAAAAGCGATTTCAATCCACGCCCCCCGCAGGGGGCGACACGACCACTACCTAACAGGCTACTATAATCGTCTTGATTTCAATCCACGCCCCCCGCAGGGGGCGACACGTGATAATAATTATTATTACGGTTTCCGCATCTATATTTCAATCCACGCCCCCCGCAGGGGGCGACACAGGCTCACTTTCAACGAGCGGGCAGTTATCAGGTATTTCAATCCACGCCCCCCGCAGGGGGCGACACCAAGCGGTGTAGCATAGATATACCACTGCTTGTTAATTTCAATCCACGCCCCCCGCAGGGGGCGACACGTTTGCGGTATTACCGCCTACAAATACCAGCATAATTTCAATCCACGCCCCCCGCAGGGGGCGACACCATGACCCAGGTGTCGGCGTAGCGTCAGCGATAACATTTCAATCCACGCCCCCCGCAGGGGGCGACACTGTCCACACGTACCCACACTGACGACACCACCCGAATTTCAATCCACGCCCCCCGCAGGGGGCGACACCGCCAGTCCTGCGGTGCGGTTGTTGCGATTGAACATTTCAATCCACGCCCCCCGCAGGGGGCGACACCGCAAAATTATGTTATTTCGTCATATATTTCCTTTTTTTCTCATATCTTTTTATCCGTTGGTGCCTAATTGTAATAACTATTTTTGCACTAAGCCGAATCTACCAAAAAAACATCAGTTTTTGCCTGCGAACCCATGCGTAATTTCCTGTCCGCTTCACATTCGCATTAAACGATCAGTGTTCCCTCCAGATCCAGGCTCGCCTTCGCCCCCACATGCTCTACCCGATTGCGCCAATCATTCCCCAGGTAATAATACCGCAAACTGTCTTTCTCCAGGTCGATGATCTCCCCCAGCCTGCTTTGCAAGTTCTTCAACATCGCCGGCTCCAGCAGGCACTCGAAGACCGAATTTTGCACCCGCTGACCGTAATTCTGGCATTGCTTTGCCACCTGGCGCAGTCGTTTCTTCCCGCTTGCAGTTTCTGTATTGACGTCATACGTGATCAAAACCATCACTTCCCGACCTCCTAGTTCCAGAAGAACGGCGGGTAGGCATCCAGGTCGCCGCGTAGATGGCGCGCCAGTAACAAAGCCTGAACATATGGCACCATCCCGAATTCGATCTTTTCCTTCAGGAACGGATGCATGAGCGTTTCCTTTTTTCGCTCCTGCCATGCCGCCAAGGCTTTCTTCCGTGTCTCATCGTTCATGATGATCCCACCGCTCTCTTTCTTCGTAAATCCCTCGCCCGTCACTTGTTTGCGGTTTATCAAAGATAGCACGAACCTATCCGCGAAGACCGGACGCAATTCCTCCATCAGGTCCAGCGCCAGCGAAGGGCGCCCCGGTCGGTCCTGGTGCAAAAACCCGACATATGGATCCAATCCCACCGTCTCCAGTGCCGAACTTGCTTCATTTGCCAGGATGGTATAGAAGAACGACAGCATCGCGTTCACATTGTCCAGCGGCGGTCTGCGGGAGCGTTCATTGAACTGGAAGGCTTCCCGCTGCTGCAAGATCAACTGATCGAACACGTTAAAGTAAACCCGTGCAGCGCTGCCTTCCACCCCAATCATCTCTTCCACGCTCTTGCAAGCCTTTACCGATTGTGCGAGCGCCTTCAGCGATGCCGAAGTATTCTGCATGACCGGCACATCGACCAGCATGGCGTGGTCTCGCACCGCCCGCTCGATCACCTTGCGGCAATTTGCCAGCTTCCCAATCAGGAAAGAGGCAGCAATCTGTGCGCTTTTGTCTCGTTCCTCCGAGAGTTGATATTGGCGCTTGCGTAGCAACACGTTCCCCTTGATTTTCCCGCTTACCCGTCCCAGGAAGCGACCATACGGGGTCAAAAAACACAATCCGATAGCCTTCTCGGCGCAAGCCCCCATCAGTGCTGGGCTCACCCCCGGATAACCGAAACACACGATATTTTCTAGGTTGTGCAGCGGCAGCCGCATGGCGGTCTCTTCGCCCTTCTTGATGACGATGTTCTCGCCATCCAGGGATAGGTAAGCCTCCGGAACCGTCACATACAGGACATTGAGCAACTTTTTCATGATCTAATCCCCATCAAGATGTGCCTGGATATACTCGGAGGCGCTCTGGCGTCCTTCCAGCATCATGGGAAGGCATACATCCTGTAGCGAACAAGACCGGCACCACTTGCCGGTTTTCACCCGCGGAGTATATCCCCGTGCGTAATATGCGTGCATCTCATCGCAATACTTTTTCACCAATGCCCTCAGTTCATCGGAGAACATCACTTCCGTCCGGCGCCGTGTCTCCCCGTAAAACAAATAGCCGATGCCGATCTGGACCACCAGCATTTCTTCCAGGCACATCGCCTGGGCGCATAACTGTACTTCATCGCACGCATCCAGCTTTTGCTTGCCGCGCTTGTATTCCACCGGCATTGGCAGGTATTTCCCTGCTCTTTTTGGCAGTTCGACCCCATCCGGGGATGGCTTGAACTCCACCACGTCGCACACCCCGTTGAGACCCAACCGGTATGAAGCCACCGGCATCGAGCGTGCCACGATTGCCCCATCCCGCACTTCGGTGAACCAGGGGTCATCCGCGCGTTTATGCAGGTTCTTGCCTTCGGCAGTGAGCGCGTTATCCTGCCACTGGCGCTCAACGTGGATCAGCGCCCACTGCCTTCGACAAAACGCAAAATGTTGGATGCCCGAAAGGGGCAGTAATTCGTCTGGTTTGTATTCTTGCCTCATTGGTTATGCATGCCGGCTCTAGCCGTCAAAATCATGATTGCTTTACTATTCGCCGTCAATGACTTTGCATTCCAGGTCGGGTAACTCCTTCAACGAGATCGTGTAGTCTTCGATCCGCTCGGGCATCTCCTTGTTCGCCGTCACCTGCAACAGCCGGTGCACTTTGGCGGAGGCGTACTGCCCGTTCTTGTTGTTGTGCTGCCACCAGTACACCTTGTACACCTCCATGCTGCCTTCCGGGCGCGCCGAAGAGGCGTCCCCCCGGAACAGCGTCCGCAGCGCCTCTTTGATAGCCTCTGCGTCGTCTTCCGAGAACCCCGTCCCCTCTGCCAGTTGTGGGTTCATGCTGCCGTAGAACACATACACCCCGTGATCCACACGGTGCTTCATCCCCATCGTATCCGATGCGCGTTTCGTCCCATCTCCCTCACCGCTCACGCTTTTAGTGATTTGTATGCTGGTGACGCGATCAAGCACGGGAGCCACAGAGAACGCCGGGTGGATCGAGACCGGACCCCGAATCCCGATCGATACCCCTGCGTCCTCTCCCTTGCCACTGTAGGCGAACAACTGCCCAAAGGCGCGCACATCCAACCACTGCTTGCACGCCGCCTCGCGGAACGCCTTTTCGTTCTTCATGCTACCCTCCTTCAAAACGCCTTCCGCCCGCGAGCGCAGGCTGCGGTAGTCGTCGTTCCGGTTGTCGTCCGATTGCACGAAGATGTTGTGCCCATCTGCCATCAGCCGGTTACGTATCTTGCGCTTCAGGCACACGTCCGAAAGTTCCCCATGCCCGTCATAGTTCACCCGTGGTCGGTTCCCATTCAAAGGATCGCCGTTTGGGTTGGCGTGTTTCACGCACAAAATGCCGGCAAAATCGATCTTGTTGTTAAGTGTGGTCATGGTCATTTCTCCTTATTTTTCAGGCTTCGTCTTCATCGGTTGTTTCTGTTTTATTCGTTTTCGGTCTCAGTGCTTCCCGCTGATTGTGGTAGCCCAGCAGGAACTCCCCGCTCAACCGCCGGTCGTTCAGGAAGTCCTCGTCCTCGAATGCCGCCACCACCTCGTCCACCATTCGCAGTCGTTTGTTGGCTTTGTCACCCAGCCGCGCTTTGTATGGCGCCAGCGCCAGTTCCAGCGTCCGCCAGGTGCTGTGCGGGTGCTCCGCGAAACGCTGCATCAGCCGCGCGGCATTGGATTGCCGTTTTTCCCCCGCCTCATCCAGCGCCCAGTCCTCCAGGCTCTCAGCCAGTGCTAGCAGCCTGCCGTAGAGGTAGTCCCGCGTCTTCCTTTCAGGATCAAGTGCCATTTTGTAATCCTCCTCTTTGTGGTATTTCCGGTACAGCGCGCATGCGATTGACAGTGTCTTCTCCCACTCTTTTGCCTCCTGTCCTGCCCGGTTGCTGGCGCGCCGCGCCGTCGATTCGACCAGGTCGCGCGGCAGCGGGCGCCCTTCGATGATGCATGGCAGGATGCGTGCCACCGTCGCCGCTTTCAGCCGGTCGTCCACCCGCTCACTGTACGCCGCTTTTGCGATGTCAGCCGGAGCCGGAGCGCCGGTGAAGGGTATCGAGGTCTTCTTTTTCTTCCCGGTTTTTTCATTGACCTCCCAGATCACCCGGTAGTTGTGCGTCCAGGCGCAGGTCTCGTGCCAGGTATCGATCCGTCTTAGGTAGTCCGATCCGCTCAATTCCTGGTAGTACGTCACCGCCATGCGCCCCTGCCCCGGCGTTGCCGAATCCAACCCCATCACCACCACGTTGGTCTTGTCTCCCAATGTGCTCCCATACCCGGCGATGCGCTTCTTTAGCCGCAAGCCGACCTCCTGCGCGGTCCCCGCGCCTTGCGAGTCACCCTCGGGCAGTTGGTCCATCCCTAGGATCGAGAGCGGGTCGTCGGTCGGTTTTGGTACTGGCGCGCCGGATGTCGCCCATGCCACGATTGCCATCCCGCTTTCGCGATACCCCTGTCGGCTGATCAACCAGCGTAGCGCGTGGTGGCTCTTCTGCGTTGCCTCGTATCCAATCGTCGCTGCCTGCTCTGACGTCAGGAATCGCCCCCTGAAAGTGAATCCCGATTGGTCGTTGGCAGAGATCAGTTTCGCCTTGTCCCCGTCGTGGATCAGTTTTGCCGGGCTTTGTTCGGCAACTAGCGTTTCATCACCGGTCACATAACACAGCGAGCGATCCGCCTTGGTGCTGAAATAATAGGCGATCCAGTTTTCCCACAGCGTTTCGTCCCGCCAGGTCCTGGGTTCGGGGTCGCCGGGTGTCTCAACCAGCCACCGGACGAACGCATCATCCGCCGCGGTCAGGACATTGAAAATCTCGGGTGCTTCTGGTTTGGCTTTCTTGTCCCATTTCTGGATCAGCATCCCGGCTTCATCCTTAGCCAGCACTTGGCTGTCCATCAGGTCGCGTATAACCCGCTGTTTTGCCGTGTAACGCTGCACCGCTGTGACCTTTGGATGGGCGTGCTGCGAATTGCTCCATGATTGCAGTTGTCGGGTGTACGAGTCAAAGTAAGGTGCTTTGCTGCCGCCGCAGGCGGCATAGTCGCCTGCCACGTACTGTAGTTTATCGCACAGCGGGTGAGGAGCTTCACCGCTTGTCCGTCCGCCGGAGGCTTCCGTGCACGGGATGATCGTCCGAGCTTCCTCTTTCGGCACCACCCGGGCGCGCCGGAATACCCCCTCCCCGTCGATCGCGATCTCGATGTGCGCCATCTGCGTGGTGTGCCCAACCGGCAACAGCGGTATCTTGCCTCCTTCCGGTTCGTTTCCAACGTCCGCCAGGCAGTTGTTGTAGGTTTCGTATAATTTTTGTATCCAGCCCATTTTAACCCCCGCTCTCCGGGTAGCCTTCCAGCAGATCATTTTCAATGAGCCCACTGGTTTGCATCGCTTCGGTCTTCATTTCCCGCACGAACTTGCGCATCGTGCAATCCTCTGGTCGGATGAAGCGAATCTCGCCGTTCACCATTTTCGGGCGCCAGAAGCGGGAATGGAAACCGTTTCCGCCGACTTCACTTGGGTAGTCGAAGCCGTGGAACATCAGGTCGAATGCCAGTTCGCCGTATCCATCATAGAAACCGGGTCCCTCTCCGTACCTGCATGCTTCGACGTACCCCTGGCACTCGCGTGTGCCCAGGAAGATGTCCCGCCTTCCCCCGCGCTCAATCATCCGCCGCGCGACGAAGTAGTGCTTGTTTTCGTCCCTGTCCACTGTCAGGTCTTCGCGCAGTTCGTTCCACTTGAAGTGCGCCTGCACCTGGTATTCGACGTCCGCCAGGTAGGTGTAGATCGCGAGAGTGCTGAAAGGTTCTTGTTTCTTGCCTGATTGGCGTGCGATCGGGTAGATACCGCCATAATTGAGCGGTCGCGCGTTGCGCGCCTGTGTTCGGATTGGTTTCATCACTCGTACTTTATCGATCACCCACACGATCGTTGGTTTCCAGTACACCGAACTCAGGATGCCTTTCAGCGCCTCATATGTTGGTACTTGGTAACTGCTCTTTTCACCGCCTATCTTCGTGAGCGGGTCTGTGAACAGCGCGAACTTCCCGCTGACTTTGAATTCAACGATATTATCCATTGAGCCTCCTTATATGATTAAGTCTTCCGCACCATTGGTTTTTTCGTCACTCCAGCCAGTGTCATTGTTGTAATATTGGGGGTCCAGGTGAAATATCCCTGCGTCCTTTTTCACTTCATGGATGGCTCCATAGTCTCTCATTGCTTTAAATTCATGAGAGAACAAATTCACAGTGTACCTTTGTGCTCTCTTAAGTAGCTCGCGTTGTCTTTCGATCTCAAATTTCCCACAAAGATCGCTAATGATTTTTCGCCCTTCATCACCATAGGGAACGATAACACCCCTTGTTGGCGCATCAATCACATAGAAAGATTTTGCGGCAGAGAGAAACGACTGCTTGAATAGCATTCTTGGCAAAGTGCCTGTTACTCGCTGGTAGTTACCTACAGAAAGCGTGTTGAGAGAAAGAAGGTTGAAAAGATCATCGTCTCTTCCTGCCAATGAGCGCTCCCCGACATTGAATTTCATTTCATCTTTACGTCGGTAAAAATAGTACTGATAGTAATCCTCCATCAAAGACAGACTTAATCGGGAACTATCGTATGCCCCGGGGTGTTGGTTGAAATCGTCTAGCAATCGCTCGGATATAGCTATACCTAATTGAATATCCTTCAATTTTCCGATGCTTTCTTCGCGTGGATTAATGATCCATACATTACCGCTGTTTCGCAAACCATGCCGGTTGCATCGCCCTGCTGCTTGAGCGATCGAATCGAGTCCTGCTAGATAGCGTATGACTGAACCAAAATCAATGTCCACACCAGCCTCAATCAACTGCGTGCTAACACAAATCACAGGCTGTTTATTTAATAGCTTTTCTTTGATTTCATCTAATACATTTAATCGATGTGCCGGACACATGTTTGTGCTGAGATGGTACGTTTCCGTGCATTGCCGCGCTGAGATTTTTTGATATAGATCACGAGCGGAATTTTTGGTGTTGACTACAATTAACACGCTGCCTGATACATTTTGTTCCTGCTCTGCCAGTTCTGCAATCTCCTCGGTTCCCCACCCACCGATCTTTCGATGGTCGAACACTTCAACGCGTTTTAATTGCGCGAATAATGGCTTCGCGTCTTGAATGATCTTATACTCTGCGCGGATCGGCAATGAACGTTGGGGTGGGTCAATCTTATCTAGCAGAGGTTGTGTCGCGGTGCAAAGGACAACAGTTGCCCCACACCCCTTTACAAGAAATCGAAGGGCAACGTTGAACATATGAATGCAACGGACCGGTACTGTTTGCACTTCATCGAATACAATAACCGAATTCGCAAGCTGGTGCATTCTTCTGGTGCTTCTCGTTCCGTTACCAAACAAAGATTCAAGGAAATGCACCTGTGTTGTAAAAACGATTGGGACATCCCAGTTTTCCGATAATAGATTTTGTCTTCGAGTTTCTTCCTCTGGTGTAAGGTTGGAATGATGCTCAAGAACGATTTGGTCTAACAACCTGCCATCCTCATCCTTATCTTCCAATATTTTTCTGACCTCATCCGCATTCTGATCTATGATTGATGTATAGGGGATGATATAGAATATTCTGTCCATGCTATGATGGGCTGCATGGTTCAGGGCAAAACGGAGGCTAGCCAGGGTTTTTCCGCCCCCGGTTGGTACGGTTAATTGGAAAATCCCCTTATCCTTTGTCGAAGATTCCAGGCAGATTTGTGATACTTGGTCTCGAATTTCATCAACTTTGTTTCTGCCTTCTTTTCCCTTGAACGTATTCAATTTTGCCTGCAGGCGTTGAATCAAAGTCTCCCAAGCGGGATATTGTCCATAATTTCTCAAAGCGGTGTTGTCAGGGTTTTCAAAATCAGCAGTATTGAGTCTATCTGCGTCAAGCAGGCAACTGAGCAAATATCTGACAAGTAGACCGCTTTTAAAAGCCATTGTCTCTTTTGAGTCGTTGCTTTCTTTTATTGCTTTCAGTTTGTCAATGAGTTGATCGGCGCTTTTTTTCCACGGAAGATCTGTAAATCTTATATTCCCCGCTAGTTCCAGGTTTGTAACAGCTTCCTTTTTGTGTGTTAATTTATCTTGTTTGTTGATACGACTATCAAATGTATCATCTCCACTTGGGGATAAGCAATCGATCAATCCGGAATGATGGGATGCGGCGCATAGAGATAATATCTGCGCAGAAATATATCCTTCGCTGTCTCCTGAGTGAAGATTTTCATAAATAACCTGAGCACCAGCCGTTGAGTGATCCACCTTGCCTTTTTTTGCAACTGCATCAACATACTCATCTCGATCTGGATCAATTAAACCCGTTGCGGAAAGTATGTAGTTTTGAAATTCTTGACTGGCTTTTCCTATGTCATGAACAAGACCGATTATTTTTCCCGCTTCCCCCAAACCGATTTTTTTAGCCAGTTGCTCCGCAATTATGGAAGTCTCTTTTAAGTGTTTCCATAAATCCTGAGATTGGTTATCTTGCTTTCGGACGTGTGCAATGAAATTATTACCCATGGATTTCTTCGCCCATTTAACTCAAATCTGGTTTTGTGTTATTGTTTATTTGCCCCTTGTCAGCAGAACTGGTATGGGATATCTATCTCTCATTGTGCCCAATTGTCTTTACAATTATAGCAGACCATGGTGCCCGGCGATGCAGTAAGCCAGCAGCATTGCCTGGATGCCTTCCACTGGGGTATTGTTGAATAAACGCCGGACTTCTTTTGCGCCAGCCGTAGAGTGATCGACCTGTATCTTTGCGCCATCAAGCTTCCGTTGGAACGCCATCGAATACTTGCCGATGTCGTGTAACAACGCTGCTACCCCCGCGAATTCAGCGAACGTCGTCCCTGCGCAAATCGTCTCCGCCAGTTCGCGTGTATTGAATAAATGGTCTTTTAGAGTTTGCCACTCATTCTTGTCTTGCCCATTCGAATGTGCGAAATACGTCATAGATCACTCCCCAGTCCCGCACGTTATGATGATATTGCTTTGACCGCCATTGATACTTAATTAACGCAAGATGCTACCTGTTGGAAAAGAGGCATCATTCTGATGCGAAGCGAAGGATCGCGCCATTTCCCTGCCATGTATTCGTATTTACGGAGAACCATCGCTTCGCAAGCAATGTTCAGGATAACAAGGCGCCACTTCAGTTAATTATAGCAATGACCTGCCGTTCAATGGTATTGGATTGAAGCAACTAATAGCCAACTTTATCGAGTTTCATCATTTCCGCACAAGTAGATTTCTCTATTGACAAAATAGAACAAAAGTACTATAATATATCAAGAGCTGGACTCTCGGCATCCATCATCCGCTCGCGCGTCCGTCCCCGGCACCTTAACATCCCCCCATATCTCGTAGAATCGCCTATTCGTTCCATTCGTTCCTTATTCCGGTGCCCCAAAAACGAATACCCCCGAATAGTTCCTTTTGTTTCTTGATACCGGCACCCCAAAGACAATTCCCGCCCCGCCCCCACACCCGAAACTGCGGTTGCCATCCCTTGAAAAAACCGTCAACCACCGCAAAACCCTCAAGCACAAATCGCTCACCCGATCGACCTTCCCCTTTTTACTTCACCGGGACACACCTCGCTGTGATATGCGCTGTGTTACAATCGGTTTGGCGTATCCATCCTCCTCCCCCCGCAGGGGACCAGCCTCAGAGATAAACGATCCCACCCTCCCATGAAACGCCTGAACCGAATATCCCTGCCGTACTGGACCACCCCCATTGCCTTGTTGGTACTGTGCTGGTTCAGTTTTGGTTTATTGGCGCCCCAACTCGGTTTCTACTGGGACGATTGGGCAAAGATGCTGGTCGGCAAGATATTCGGGCTGTCGGGGTACTGGCAATACTACGCCGAAGACCGCCCGCTCTCCGGCTGGACGCATATCCTGCTCACCCCGCTGCTCGGCTATAAACCGCTCAACTGGCAACTCTTCGTCCTGGCGCTGCGCTGGCTCACCAGTGTCGGCGTGTGGTGGCTGCTTACCATGCTGTTTCCCGCGCGCCCGCGCCTGGGTGTGACAGCCACGCTCATCTTCGCCGTCTACCCGGTCTTCGCCCAGCAGTCCATCGCCGTCACCTTTCACCAGCAATGGCTACAATATTGCCTGTTCGTGCTCTCGCTGATCCTGACCGTGTTGGCTTTCCGTCGCCCACGCTGGGATTGGCTGTTCACCACCCTCGCCCTCGTCGCCATGCTGGCGCAGCTCTCGATCACCGAGTACTTCGTTGGCATCGAGTTGCTGCGCCCGCTCATCCTGTGGTTCCTGCTGGCGGGCGTGGCGCCGCCGCGCCAACGCCTGTGGCGCTGGTTCCGCCGCTACCTACCCTACTTCGTCCTGCTGGCAATCTACGTCGTCTGGCGTCTGTTCTTCATCCAATTGACCGGCGATGATCCCTACCGCGCCGAGATGTTATACGCCTTCCTCCAGGCGCCCCTGGGCACCGTGGTGAGCCTGCTCAAAACTGTGTTCGTCGATTCATTCTACCTCATGGTGACGCAATGGGCAGCCCCCCTGGATATCGGCATCGAACTTGCCATCCCGCCGTCCGCCACCTTTGCCTGGGGGGCTGGCGCTGCTGTCGCGTTGGTGCTGCTGCTCTACCTCCTGGCGCTGCGCGACCGGGATGCGCCAGCCCAGCCTGATGACCGGCGCTGGCTGGTGCAAATCTTGCTCTTGGGCGCGCTGGGTGTCCTCGCCGGCTGCCTGCCCGCCTGGATCACCGGCAGGCGCCTCATCGAGGATTTCCACGCCAACCGCTATGCCCTCCCCGCCATGTTAGGCGCCAGCCTCTTGTGGGCTGGTCTGCTGGAATGGGCAGTGCGCCCCCGCCTGCCCAAAGCTGTCATCCTCACCGGGCTCATTGCGCTGTCGCTCGTCTTCCATCTGCGCACTGCGGATGAATACCGGCAGATCTGGCAAAGCCAGCGCGATTTCTTCTGGCAGCTCTCCTGGCGTGCGCCCATGTTGCAGCCCGGCACGGCGGTGTTGTCTGAGGAGGAATTGTTCCCCAACCAGGGCGGCTTTTCAACTTCTGCGGCGCTGAACTTGCTGTACCCGCAGCCCGAAGGCTGGCACCACCTGGCGTACTGGTACTACGGCATGCAGCCGCGCTTTCAGGATTCTGCCGCCAATCCAATCGGCATCCCACTCCGCACGCAGTTCCGCACGCTCACATTCGAAGGCGAGACGCCAGCCAGCATCCTGGTCTACTATGAACCGCAGCGCGCCAACTGTCTGTGGCTGCTGGATGAGTCTGATAGCGCCGACCCGCTCCTGCCCGCTCTAACCCGTCAAATGCTGCCGGCTTCCGATCTCGCTCGCATTCTGCCCGCTTCTGCTCCGGAGGGTTACCCTTCTGCCGATCTCTATGGCGAGGAACCGGCGCATGACTGGTGTTACTTTTACCAGAAAGCCGCCCTGGCGCGTCAGCGGGGTGATTGGGTAACCGTGGTTACACTTGGCGATACCGCCCGCAAGGAACGCGGCTACCACCCCGCGGATGCCTATTTCAAGACCCCGCACGAGTGGCAGGTCTTCATCGAGGGCTACGCCCGTCAGGGTGATTGGAACACCGCCGCCGAATTGCTGCTGGCTGCGGATGGCATAGATACGCAGGATTACCTCCCCAGCCTGTGTGCTTTCTGGCAGCAGTTGCAAGCGGAGACCCCCGCCAGCCCACAGAAGGAAGCCGCCGCCGCGCTCGTCAGCGAAGGGATGACTTGCGACCCCTGATTGCCGGTTAGGTCGCCCTGAGCCGTTATAATTGCCGGCATGTCCCGCATTTCGATACCGCTGGCGCTGGCATTGTTGTTGGCAGCCTGCGCACCTGCCGCCGCCACGTTGCCGCCTTTCCCCACTGCCGCCCCCGTCACGCCGGGTGTGATCATGCCTCCCACTGTGCCGGCGCTCACCGCCACCCAGGCGCCCACAGCCCCCCCGCTCCCCACTGCCACCCAGGCGCCCACCTCCGCCCCCACGCAGGATCCGGCGAACTGGCAAGATTGGTCGGTGCTCCCGGAGGGTCTCAGCCCGGCAATGCTGGCGATCTACGATCGTGGTCAGCAACTGGGACGCGACCCACATGCTTTCTCCAAAGTGGGCGATTGTGAAACGCGCACCACCTGGTTCCTGTGGGAGTTCGACCAGCAGGTCAAGAACTATTCACTGGGAGAATACCAGGAGCTGCAAACGGTCATCGATCACTTCCACGGCTCCTATAGCCGGCTCAGCCTGGCAGCTTCGTTCGGCTACACCGCCTCCACGGTACAGACGCCGTTGTTTGCCGATCATACGGTGTGCGAGGCAGACGAGTCGCCGCTGGCGTGTGAGTATCGCA
>JABLXM010000037.1 GCA_013177815.1 Anaerolineae bacterium
GGAGGAAAAACCTATGTTAACTCGTTGGGATCCATATCGTGAACTTGTATCGATGCGGCGCATGATGGACCGGCTGATGGACAGCGCGGTCACGGGCGATAGCGATACGACCCAGGCGGCTGTCTGGGGGTTGGCGCTGGACGTGGCGGAAAAAGACGATGAGTTCGTGGTGAAAGCCTCCATCCCGGGGATCGACCCCGATGAGTTGGAGATTACTTACACCAACGACACGCTCAGCATCAAAGGCGAGATCAAAGAGGAAAAGGACACCGAGGAAAGCAATTATCACCTGCGCGAACGGCGTTACGGCGCCTTCCACCGTAGCGTTTTGCTGCCCTCGCTGATCGACTCCAATAAGATCGAAGCTTCTTATGATAAAGGCGTGCTGATGCTGCGGCTGCCCAAAGCTGAGGAAGTCAAACCGAAGCGCATTCCAATCAAGGTCGGGCAGAAGGTCATTGAAGGCAAGACCAAATAACCAACGCGATACTACCGATCAGCGGACTGGAGACAGTCCGCTGATCTTTTAATTTAAGCGTCGAGGGTCGACTGTGAGGAAATATCAAAGATCGCAGAGAATTTTCCTTACGCCTTGTGTGCAGTCAAAGCGCGCGAATTGTAACCGTGGTTACAAATAATCTGCCCCGAGTGCAGATGCTTCATGCACCTGGAGCCGAACCACTGGAACCACGCAGGACGAGCGCGGACGGCAGCAGGGTAGGGGAAGCGGGCTGCCCGCCGCCCAGGATGGACAACAATAGCCGTAGCGCGGCGGTGATCATTTCCTGCACCGGCTGATGGACCGTGGTCAGCCCCGGGAAGACCCGCGCGCCAAGGGGATGGTTACCAAAGCCGCAGACCGAGATATCGCGCGGCACGCGCACGTTCATCTCCTGCAGGGCGAACAACACCCCCAGGGCGGCATGGTCATTGACGCAAAAGAACGCGGTCGGACGGGTGCCCCCGCTCAGGTAGAGGCGCACGGCGTTGTATCCGCCTTCGAAGGTGCCCATGGCGTTGGCGGCTAGTTTGGGGTCGAATGGGATGCCGCGTTGAGCCAGCGCCTGGGTATAGCCTGTCAGCCGGTCAACGCTGGCGCGCAGGTTAGGATTGCCCTTTAGGAACGCGATACGGCGGTGTCCGATATCCAGCAAGTGGGTGGTCAGGTCGCGCGCACCCACCAGATCATCAGTGGCAACATAAGGAGAAGCGTTGTCGCGGTTGAAAGGATCAATGAATACATGGGGCAGAGGGTGGTGATTCAGCAATTCAGTCAGAAAAGGGTTGGTGTCGCAGGGTGGGGTGATGATCAAGCCGTCCAGCCGGCGCCCAGCGATCAGACTGGCAAGCTGTTTTCGGCTGGATGGCTGATCATTATCGATATGGAGCAGCAGGTCGTAGTCGCTAGACCGAGCCAGGTCGATTGCGCTTGCCAAAACATCGGGCGCCAAATAATATTCGCTGGTAGAAGTCAACACGCACAGGGCGCCGGTGCGTTTTTTGACCAACCGCTGAGCGTTGAGGTTGGGGGCGTAGCCCGTGGCGGCGATGGCAGCTTCTACTCGTTCGCGTAAAGCCGGACGGACGTGCGGTTGGGCATTGATGACGCGCGAAACGGTCTTGATGGAACAGTCAGCTCGGCGGGCGACATCGTGAATAGTGGGTGTCATGGCAGGGTGTTTCAGCCTTATTGGTAGTCCCGGTTTAGGACGTCCAAAAACGCGTTTACCCCACCATCATAACGCACAATTTATCTTATGACAACGTTGTCAAAATTGTTAATTGGACTCTAATTGTCCTGTATCGTCGATCCAGCTCACCACCCGTTCGGCAATTTCTGATTTTTGGGATTCGCTCAGTTTGTGCCAGCGCGCCACGATCTGTCGGAACAATTTATCGTTGGGTACCCGCGGGGAAAGGTCCATGATCTGGTAAACTGCCAGTCCCAGGCGGGAAGCAATCGCATCGACGTTCTCTGGATTAGGTGGACGCAGTGCGTTCATCCAGTTGCTCAAGCTGGCGGGGTTGACGCCCAGCCAATGCGCAAAATCAGATTGCGAAGGGATCGGGCGCCCATCTGCTATCTCAGAGCGGATATAGACGGTGTAGCGCTCTTTAAGGTAATACGCTAATTTTGATAATTTTTCTTTGGTATTATTATCCATAGTTGTTACTCAGTGTTGTTGATAACAAATAGCAAGAATAACATCTATTATATAATATAATATTGCGTTAAAGCAATATTATTCTCGAATATTGATACTATTGGATATAAGAAAAGTTATAACGAAAAAGAACAGAGATAAATATGCCCCATCCAGCCCTGTGGAGCGCACAAGTTGTTGCGAGCTAACGAATATAGCTATGCAGTAACTACCGATAAGTCTTGCGGGGTCGGACAGATCAGTTTTCTTGGGCTGATTCGATCAGATCTGCACAGAAATCGACCATTGACTGGATATCCGCCTGGGTGGTTTCGCCCTTACCAACAGCGTTAAGGCGCAGGCGCACGATGAGCGCGTCGGTGTAGGGAGGACCGGTGAGCGTTTCACTGAATGGGCGTAATGTGTCCACCCAGGTATAGACAGTCTGTAACTGCTCTGAATTCAGGCGATAATGGGCGATCTCGAATGGATCGCCGGTGTGGCAATCACTCACCTTCACCTCTCCGGCAACACTAATAGTGACCGTATCGCATAGGTCAGGCAAACCGCCGGAGCGATCCATGCGAAGCGCAATGCCCCATTCCTCTTCACCGCGACCGATTTCGGATTCTGTTGCCACCAGTCGCGCCCATTCGGCGATCATACGCTGTTGCGCCAGCGTCGCAACGATGTTGCCCATACCGTTGAGTTCGATCTCGCCGGCAGGGGTTTGCGCCCGGAAGGAAGCAAAAATGGCGGTGAATTCCTGCAGGTCTGCCAGGCGCGATGGGGAGAGGAAAGGCGCCATCACCTGGCTGCCATCGCAGGTGCCGAACAACGTGCCGGGGATACCAAAAGATGCCTGCCGGCAACCCAGGTCGCCTGTGGAACGCCAGGTAAGCAAGATATCCCGCAGTAGTTCTTGCGTGCCGGATTCGGCGCGAATGATAGCGCCGGCACGGTCGGTGCGGTAGATGATCAGTTTGCCATCTGCCTCCATCGTCACGCGATAGCCGGGGGTGATAACTTTGGCGCAACCTTCATTTTGCTTTGGCAGTTCCAGACAGGCATCGGACCAGTCGACCGGCTCTAAAGCAAGGAAACGCACCATTGCTTCCGGTACGTTGGAAAGTAGTGCCAGTTCAGCGCGGGCTGCAAGGGCTGCGCCGGGGGCGCAGCGTGTTTCCTGACCGGTAAGGTCAACACGCAGTTCAAGTTGCTCGCCTTGCGTGGTGACCAGGCTGGCGCTGTAGCCTGGTGTGAGCGCCTGGATGCAGTTTTCGCCGGCTTGTGGTAGACCCAGGCAAGCGTCCTGCCAGATGGTTTCCTGGTAGCCCAGCAGGACCAGATCGACAGGTTGCAGTTCGAGACGGGCAGCCAGGTCAGAAAGTGCATCTGCCAGCACAGTTGGTATGGCTGCCAGTGTGGCAGTGGGAGCTGTCAGTGGATTGGTGGCGGTGCTTTGTGGGGCGTAAGGGGTGGTGAAGGGCTGGCAAGCGGCAAGTAAGAAAGTGAGGATGATGAAAACAACGGGTATGGGTCTCATTAGGGATGATTTTACCAAAGGTGCGGTGTCAAGGTCACCAGAAAATCACATAGTGAAAAGCGGTTAATGAGTGTCTGATTGATGCTTCATGAATTACGAGCATCCTAGGGGGGTGTTTCGGAAGGCGTGGGGGTTTGAGTCTCGGTGGGGGTGAGTGTGGGGGTCTCGGTGAGAGTTTCTGTTGGCGTGACCGTCAATGTGCGGGTTGGGGTGGCGGTGCGTGTGAGGGTCATTGTGCGGGTGGGCGTAAGCGTTGGCGTTCGGGTGGGTTCCAACCGCTGGATGGCGGGAGCGAGCCAGAAAGCCTGGGCGTCAGCTTCCTTTCCATTGTTGGTGATGCGCAGAATGAAGCGCACGGTCTTACCCTCCAGGCTGGAGAGGTCGACGTTGACCTGTTGAATCTTGCCATCATAGCGTTCGTTCCAAGTCTTGAGGGTATGAGTCTTGTCATCGTAGCGGTAATCCAGCGCGAAGGTCACATCACAACTCTTATAATCATACAGGCAGCCAATCCAGGCGGTGAAATGGTCCTTGTTGGCGACTGTATATCTGGGATACCTGCCTTCGATGGCACCGCCGTTGGGATGCATCCATAACGTGCGTTCGTTGTCGGTGTAACCGTTCTCGAAGCGCGGCTTCATCAGGATGGCGGCGAAGGCATTATAGGACTGGCTGTTCTTGCAGGGCAACTCCACGCCGCCGCTGCCGGCTGTCCAACTGGCGTTGCAAATCTCGGCAGCGAAATCGAGCGGGTACTTTGAAGAAGGTATTGGATCGCCGATGAAGTTCTTGACTTTGATATTGACCCAGAAGGCTTCGTTAGCACCGGGACCCAGTCCAAAGAGTGTACCGGCTGGATTGCGCAACATCCAAACGCCGGTGTAATTGCCGGTCGATGTAGGAGCGGTTAGCTCGACGGAGAGATCGACGGTCTCACCTGGGCGTACGGTGCCGGCAAGCGGATAGGAGGAACTGGCGCCCATCGAGGCACCGGAGACGAAAACCAACCGGTAGCTGGTGTTCCACATGCAGGTACCGCTGTTCTTGATGCGCCAGGTCTTGGTGAATTTGGCGCCGGGGGTGAAAGTGGTTCCATCCGGCACGCTCAGGTCTGCCACCAGGCTGAGGGCGTCGCAATAGGTGCTGGGTGTGACGGTGTTGACGACCAGCGGGGGTGATGTGTTGGTATTGGTGGGTGTTGCCGTGCTGGTATGGATACCAGGGATGGGTGTGGCGCTGGGGAATGGGGTGACGAACGCCAGGGCAGTCTCGAGGGCGGCGCGGGTCAGGTCGAAAGCCACTGTTCCGGCGATGGCGGTGGCGTCATTGACTGTACGGGTGGGCAATGGCAGGTTGCAGGCGCCCAACAGGAATGCGCCCAGAACAATGATGGAAAATAAGCGAGGCAGAGACTTCTTCATATCCAGAAACCTCCAGAGATAATTATAAGACGAATCGGGCTGGGAAATAGTTCCGATTTTATTCTGAACTACGGATGACGTTAATCATGTTGCTGCTATGAAATGAACAGAAAGCGCTGATGGGTTGATGAAGCTGTAAACGATGCCGGCGGCGACTTAGGGGTTAATGTCTGAACATGAGAATCCTTAAAAATAGTTGACTCGCGGGCAGAAATTCTGTATACTAAAACTGAAAGTGCTTTCATAAAAAGCATTACCAAAAAGGAGGATATTGGCTCCGTCCAGGATTACCATCTATGATGTTGCCAGAAGTGCTGGCGTATCCATATCCACCGTTTCGCGTGTGCTCAACACTCCCCAACTTGTCAATGAAACCACCCGCCAGACAGTGATGGATGCCATTCGGCAGATTGGCTTTATACCCAAAGCAGATGCCCGTGCCCGCGCCATGAGGGAAGTTGGGCGGATTGGTGTCATCACGCCATTCTTCACCGAGCCGGCTTTCATGCAGCGCTTGCGCGGTATCGCTCGCCGGCTGCATGAGACGAAATACGAACTCGTCATCTACAATGTTGATAGCCCTGCGCGAATGTACAGTTATCTGGAACGGATGACAGTTACCCGCAACGTGGATGGGCTGGTGCTGATCTCGCTGCCGTTCAACAACGGAGCAGCAGAGCAGCTTCTGGCGACGTCGTTGGAAGCCGTGTTGTTGGAGTTTACACATCCCTCCTTCAGCGGTATTGAAATTGACAACACATATGGGGGACAGTTGGCAGCCGATTACCTGGTTAACAAGGGTCATCGCTGCATCGGCTTTTTGGGCGATGTCTACCTGACGGATTTTCCAATTCAGGCAACCGAGATGCGCCTGGAAGGTTTTCGTGAGAAACTGCATTGGCACGGGCTTGGATTGCAGCCGCAATATATTGCTCGTGCGCCCTTCATCAAGAGCGATACTGTAGAAGCTGCCAGGCGCTTGCTGGAACTGCCCAATCGACCGACCGCGCTGTTCATTGCTGCCGACACTCAGGCGGTGTGGGTGCTGCACCTGGCAAGGCAGATGGGGTTGCGGGTGCCGCAGGATCTCGCCATTATTGGTTTTGACGACTTGGATATTGCTGATCATGTCGGTCTAACTACCATCCGGCAGCCGCTGGATGAATCCGGGAAGGTCGCGATCGAACTGTTGTTGAGCAGGTTGGAGGATCCAAACCGCAGCCAGCAACTTGTCAAATTGCCTTTGAGTATCGTCGAACGCGACACGGTCTAAACGTTTTTCTCGATTGAAAGGAGGTGGAGTAGTAGAGCCATCCAGGAGTGAAAAAGAAAAGGGCGGTCCGCCGGCAAGCAAGAACCGCCCCTGGCAGATTGTTGGGTCCTTCCAACGTACCTACCGCGCATTACCTTATCAAAGAACTTGTTTTCCGTCAAGCATGAGTGCGCTGTCAATGAATGTCTTTGCCCGGTCTCGCCATCGGTTACTTCACGTCTGGAATAAATTCAAAACCATACCCGATTAATCTTTGGAACCACAATAATTGAGAGGAGATGTATAAATGAAACGTCTGTATATTCTGACAAGTGTTATATTGCTGGCTTCCCTGTTGCTGGCAGCCTGCGGTCCGCAGGCGACGTCGGTACCGGAGGAGCCAACCGCTGTGCCGGAACAGCCCACTGCTGTGCAGGAACAGCCGACCGAACCGCCCGCCATGGCGGCGATCGACTGCAAGGGTGCAGTCGCCGGTGACACAGTGACGGTGATGTACCAGTGGTCGGGTGCTGAAGAAGAGAAGATCAACAGCATCTTGAAGCCGCTGGTGGACGAATGTGGCATCCAGGTGGTGGCGGAAGCGACGCGTGATGCCGCAGTGCTGGATACGAAAGCCAAATCCACGCCGCCGGACGTACTGTTCTGGCCATCGACGGCGCCGTTGACGCTGTATACCGAGCAGTTGCAGGATCTAAGCGGGCTGGGAGCGACGGCGGGCAACTACGCCGACTACTGGCAGACGCTGGGGACGGTGGACGGGAAG
>JABLXM010000038.1 GCA_013177815.1 Anaerolineae bacterium
ATTCCCCGACTTGCAGTACGGGGTGGACTTTGACTTCTTTGCCTTCCCGGGAGCGCAGGGTATGCAGGGTGGCGCCGACTACATGATGGCGTTTGGTGATTCGCCCGCTGCCAAGGCGCTGGTGGCATACCTGACCAGCGGCAATGGCGCACGCGCCTGGGCTGGTGCCGGCTTTGACCTCTCGCCGAATAAACTGGCTGCCGGCAAATACGCCGACGAACAGTTGGCGAAGAAGGGTGCTGCGCTGGCTGGTGCTGCCGGCTTCACGCCTGATCTGGGCGATTCCATCCCGGCGCCGTTTGGCGATGCGGAGTGGAAAGCCATCATTGACGTGGTGCAGGGCGCTGACGTGCAGACCGCGCTGGATGCTGCGGCTGCCGCTCAAGCTGAGGCGCTCAAGTAACGACAATTGAATAGTCAACTGGTCTGGCGGGGTTTCAACCCGTCAGACCAGCCTTTTCCCGCCGACGGAGGGAAGTATGACCTCGAGTATTATGAAACAACGCCCCTGGGTGCCGTTGCTGTACCTGTTGCCAGCACTCATCATTATGTTCGTTTTCATTATTTACCCAATGTTCAACACTTTCGTCTTGAGCTTTCGCGATAAGACGGGCACCCAGCCGGCGTCGGTCGATTGCGTCCCCAACGAGCCGTGTTGGGGGAATTTCGAGAACTACCGCTACGCGCTCACCAATCCGGAAATGACCACAGCATTGCGGAACAACGCCATGTGGCTACTGCTGATGGTGCCCGGCACCGTCATTGCCGGGCTGCTGTTTGCCGTGCTGGCGGATAAGGTGCGTTACGAGGCGCTGGCAAAATCCATCATCTTCATGCCCATGGCGATCTCGTTCGTCGGTGCCGGCATCATCTGGCGCTTCGTCTATGCCATCCAATCCGGCGGGGGTGAGCAGATCGGCGTGCTCAACGCCGTTCTGGTGGGCTTCGGTGTTAAGCCGGTGGCGTGGCTGAGCGATCCGCTCTTCAACAACTATGCCCTGATGATCGTGGGGGTGTGGCTGTGGGCTGGGTTTTGTATGACGATCCTTTCTGCCGCGCTAAAAGGCGTGCCGACCGAAATACTGGAAGCGGCGCGGGTCGACGGCGCCAGCGAGTGGCGGGTGTTCTTCAACATCATGGTGCCGCTCATCATGCCTACCATTGTAGTTGTCACCACCACCATGGTCATCAACGTGCTCAAGATCTTCGATATAGTCTTCGTGCTGACGGGCGGCAACTTTGGTACCGAGGTCATCGCCAATCGCATGTTCAAGCTGATCGTGACCGACACCGGTCGCTCGATGGCGATTGCTGTGTTGCTGGTGCTGTTGACCATCCCGATCATGATCTTCAACGTCTACCGGTTCCGCCAGCAGGAGGCAATGCGATGAAGCCCTTTGCCCGCCTGAATAAATTCTTATCCAAACTGCCGGTCAATCTGGTCTTGATCGCGTTGATTTTGTTGTGGCTGGTGCCCACGCTCGGGCTGTTCATCACCTCCTTCCGCCCGCGCGAGGATGTTCGTACGACTGGCTGGTGGACGATCTTTCGCGAACAACAGGTCGTAGGGCAGGTGGAGTACGAGACCTATTGCGCTTCCTGCCACGGCATGGATGGGGCTGCCATCCCACAAGCCAACCTGGCGGACCCGGAATTGATGAACGCCTACGCACGCTCCAACCGGCTGCTGGTGATGCTGAAACAACCGCTGGAAGATGACTCGCCGCACATGGTTGACCCGTTGCTGCCGGAGAATGTCAACGAGTCGTTGGCGATCCTCTCGCCCGTACATGAATATATTGGCGCGCTCTCGGGCGAGGAAACGAAGGGCAGCCGGTTGACGCTACGCAACTACGCCGACGCTTTGGTAGGTTATAAAGGCACCCAGGACTACCTGACCGACTGTCAGGAGGGGGTGGAAAGCACGCTGGTGAAGTTCAAGTGCAACATCAGCGACTTGCTCAACCCGGAGGGGATGGGCAGTGCGTTCATCAACACGTTGATCGTCGCCGTGCCCTCGACGCTGCTGCCGATCTTCTTTGCCGCCTTTGCCGCCTATGCGTTCGCCTGGATGGACTTCAAGGGGCGGCAATGGTTGTTCGCGCTGCTGGTAGGCTTGCAGATCATCCCCTTGCAGATGACGCTGGTGCCAATCGCCCGCCTGTACGCCGACCTGGGGTTGGAGAGCACTTTTGTGGGTATCTGGTTGTTCCATACCGGCTTTGGATTGCCCTATGCCATCTACCTGATGCGTAATTTTCTGGGCGGGTTGCCACGCGAAGTGTTCGAATCGATCTACCTGGATGGCGCCAACCACTGGACTGCCTTTTGGAAATTGGCGATCCCGCTTTCGATGCCGGCGATCGCCTCGCTGGGCATCTTCCAATTCCTGTGGGTGTGGAATGACTTCCTGGTGGCGAAGATCTTCCTCTCCAGCAAACCGGTGTTGACGGTGCAGATCACCAATCTGATTGACCCGCGCGGCGCCAACTGGCACATCCTGACCGGGGCAGCGTTCCTGTCCTTCATCGTACCTATGATCGTCTTCTTCGCCTTCCAGCGTTACTTCGTGCGTGGTCTGCTGGCGGGTTCAGTCAAGGGGTAGAACGGAGCCGTATGTATTTAGACAACCAGCCTGGCTGGTATCAAAACGCAGTTTTTTATGAGATCTATGTACGTGCCTTTTACGACAGCAGCGGCGATGGGAATGGTGATCTGGCGGGGGTGGCGGAAAAGCTGGACCACTTGCAGGACCTGGGGGTGGATTGCCTGTGGCTGATGCCAATCTACCCTTCGCCGCTGAAGGATGACGGCTATGATATTGCCGATTTCACCGCCATCCATCCCGATTACGGCAACCTGGATGATTTTCGTCGACTGATCGACGAGGCGCACCGGCGCGGGTTGCGGGTGATCCTGGACCTGGTGCTCAATCACACTTCGGACCAGCACCCGTGGTTCCAGGCGGCGCGCCATGATCGCAATTCGCCCTATCGGGATTACTACGTGTGGAGCGACAGCGACCAACAGTATGGCGACGCGCGCATCATCTTTTTGGATACCCAAACTTCCAACTGGACCTGGGATGAGCTTGCCGGGCAGTACTTCTGGCATCGCTTCTACCCCTGCCAGCCGGACCTGAACTATGACAATCCGGCTGTACAGCAGGTGGTGTTGGAGGCGGCGCGCTTTTGGCTGGAACTGGGGGTGGATGGCTTTCGCGCCGATGCGGTGCCGTACCTGTTCGAACGCGAGGGCACCAATTGCGAGAACTTGCCGGAGACACATGCCTTCCTCAAGCGGCTGCGGGCGTTCATCGATGAGCATTACCCGGGGCGTATCCTGCTGTGTGAAGCCAACCAATGGCCCCACGATGTGTGCGATTACTTCGGCGAGGGCGACGAATTCCACATGGCGTTTCACTTCCCCCTGATGCCAAGGATCTATATGGCGTTGCGGCGGCGGCAGGTGAATCCCCTGGTGTGGGTGTTCGAGCAGACTCCCGCCATCCCGGCAGGCTGTCAGTGGTGCACCTTCTTGCGCAATCATGACGAACTGACGCTGGAGATGGTCTACCCGCAGGACCGTGAGTGGATGTGGCAGGAGTACGCGCCGGAGCCGCGCATGCGGCTGAACCTGGGTATCCGCCGCCGGCTGGCGCCGTTGCTGGGCAACGACCGCGCGCAGATCGAGCTGGCGAATTCGCTGCTGTTCACGCTGCCGGGCGCGCCGGTGCTGTATTATGGCGATGAGATCGGCATGGGGGATGACATCTGGCTGCCGGACCGCAACGGCGTGCGCACGCCGATGCAGTGGCAGGCGGGCGGCAGCGCCGGTTTTTCGACGCTGGAGCCGGTCAGGCTTTACGCGCCCGTAATCGATGCACCCGGCTATACCAGCCAGGAGGTCAACGTGGCGGATCAGCGCGCCGACCCGGCGTCGCTGCTGAATACCATCCGCCGCATGATTGCGGTGCGCAAGGCGCACCTGGCATTCAGCCTGGGGGAAATGACATGGGTGGATGCGGGTGATCCGGCGCTGGCGGTGTACTGGCGATGGTATGACAACGAACGCATCTTAGTAGCGCAGAACCTCTCCGCCGAGCCGTGCCAGGCGATTGTGCCGGCAGCGGGGAAAGGGGAATTGCGCGACTTGCTGACAGGGGAAACAGTAGGGCTGGAAGGGGAGAAGTTGCGGCTGGACCTGCCGGCGCGGGCATACCGCTGGCTGCTGTAGCGGGTCTGATCGCCGCCGCAGTGGGTTGGGTGGAGTGAAGTTGACGCCCAACCCACTGTGTTTTTTTACGGAACGAATGGGTTGGATGGCGGGCAACCGGCGCTCACGGCAAAGGGGAAACCTCACAAAGAGATCGTAGAAGGTGTGGAGGAAGAGCGTATATCATTTGGGCGCATATCCGGTGAAGTAAGAAGTGAATAGTTAATATGGTTTTTAGATAACAATAGTTATCAAAAGCATCCGCGCCATGTCGCCCCCTGGAGCTTCGCGAGGAGCGCAGCGACGAAGCGATCTCGTTGATAGGTTGTGGGGGATAATAACCGTGCAGAATCGTTATGGGTGTCCCCAAAAGTGATTAATTTATCATGGCGCGGGGAGGAGTTTTTCACTAATGGGGGAGATGCTTCGCTCAGTATGACGAATCTGACTTTTGGGACAGCCCCAGGATTTTGCCGGTGACGGCAGGCGATGACAGGTCTGGGAGGAAGATTACTTCGTTGCGACGCGCCTTGTGTCGCCCCCTGCGGGGGGCGTGGATTGAAATTGATAAAAGTGTAGTTATCAAAACCAATCAATGGCGGTCGGGGGAACCCAATACACGCGCCGCTGCGGCGGCTTCAGCCGGCACGGATGGCGGTGCTGAGCCATTGGACCACAGCCATCATCGAAGGACCATCATGGATGAGGTTGCGCTGCGGGTCGACATCCGCTTGAATGACCGGGCAGCGCCAGCCGCGTTCTGCTTGCAACGCCTGCCCCGTCACAGGGTATTCCGGTTCGGAAAAGCACAAGAAGATATCCGGCTGGCGGCGCGCCACCTCGGCGAGGTCCAAGTCGAGGTAGCCCGTCCGCGCATCGGCAAAGATGTTCTCACCCCCGGCGGCGCTGACCAGGTCGTGAACGAAGGTCAAACTGCCAGCCATGCGCGCGTGCCTGCCAAACCACAATTCTGTGTAAACCCGCGGGCGCGGAGATGGGGCGGCGGACGCGGCATCCGTGAAGGTGCGGTTCCAGGTTTCGACCAGGGCGCGCGCCGCGGGCATATCATCCATCAGCGCGCCCAGCAGTAAGACGTTTTCCAACACGCCGTGCAGGCTGTTTGGCAGGGGCAGTAAATACACCGGGTATTCAGCCTGGTGCAGCCGGTGCGCCAGGCGACGCTGTACACCCGTGGTGAGAATCAACAGATCGGGTTGCAGGCTGCGGAGAAGCGCCTCGTCACAGGTGAGATAGTCACCAACGATAGGGGCGGTCAATTGCGGCACGTAACGCGGACAGAACTCGGAGATGCCGGCGATGGCAGCGCCATACCCCATGTGCACCAAAGCCTCGGTCAAGCCCGATGCCAATGATACGACACGCCGGGGTTTGGCTGGCAGTTGGACGTAGCTGCCGAGGGGGTCGCAAAAAACCTTCAAAGTATCGTTCATTGTTAGATGCTCCTAATTTTGTAGAAAATTCACCAAGCCGGACAATGTGCCGAAGGCGGCGCGGCGCTGCGGGGTGGTAACGCACCACTGGCGCTGCCCGTCCGTCTCGCTGACCGCCACGCGCAGCGGCAGGTCGGCATCTGCGTCCTTCACGGTGTAGCCGATGCGCTCCAGCGCGCGCCGCGTCCATATGGCAGCCAAGCCCTCACCCACCAGGCAAAGCGATCCGTTGGTGGGCTGGTGCATGGTGAAGGTGCCGGTGGCGTGGTCGAACATCACCCCCTCATCTTGGAAGGTGTGGGCGAGGGCGCCGTTCAGCGCCAGTTCCTCCGGCAGCCCGGCTTCGAACACACCCCAAGCGGAGATGAGCCATAATTGGTCGGCGGTTCGCAGCGCCAGCTCCAGGTCGTGGGTTGCCAGCAGGATGGCGCAACCGGTCTCGCGTGCGAGCCGTTTGAGCAGTTGGAACAGTTCCACCCGGCGCGGCAGGTCCAGAAATGCGGTCGGCTCGTCCAGCAGCAGCACTTTGGGTTCCTGTGCCAACGCGCGGGCGATCATGACCCGCTGGCGCTCGCCGTCGCTCAATTCGTGGATGGGACGGGCTGCCAGCGCCGCGCAGCCGGTCAGGTGCATGGCGCGCTGGGCGGCAGCTTCATCGCGCGCCGTCAGCCGCCCGCGCCAGTCGGTGTAGGGAAAACGCCCCAGCGAGACCAGGGCATACGCCGAGAGATTACCGGCATCCACCCGCCCGGTGAGCACCACGGCTAACTGCTTTGCCAGCTCCGATGCAGGGATATGCGCCATGTTGTTGCCGCCCAGCCGCACCGTGCCCGCGAGCGGTGCTTGCATGCCTGCCAGTGTGCGCAGCAGGGTGGATTTGCCCGCGCCGTTGGGACCGACCAGGCAGACCATCTCGCCCAGGCGCAGTTTCAGGTCCAGCCCGGCTGCCAATGGGGTGCGGTGGTATCCGATGGTGAGGTTTTCGGCGGTCAGCATGGCTTTACCCGGCGAACGACTGGCGCAACTGCTTCTGGCGGATGATGATCCACAGGATGACGGGCACGCCGAACAATGACATGATGACGTTGAGCGGCAGCACGAACTGACTGCCGGGCGATTGGGCGATGATATCGGCGAACAGCGCGAAGGTGGCGCCCATCAGTATGACCGAGGGTACCAGCACGCGGTGGTCGGCGCTGTTGAACAGCGAGCGCGCCAGGTGCGGCACCGCCACCCCGATGAACCAGAGGGGTCCGCAGAAGGCGGTGGTGATGCCCGTCAGGACGGAGGCGCTCAGGATGATCCAGAAGCGGGCGCGGCGCACGTTCAGCCCCAGGCTGCGGGCGTAGTCATCCCCCAGCAGCATTGCATTCAGCGGTTTGCTCATGCTGCCGGCGAGTGCCAGCCCCAGCAGCAGCGCCGGCAGGAAGACGCGCATCTGGCTCCAGGTGACCCCGCCGAACGAGCCGGCAGACCACAGGCTGAAGGCTTGCACCCGTTCCGGTTGGCTGAAGTAGATCAGCAAGCTGATGGCGGCGTTGGTCAGGTAGCCGAACATCAGCCCCAGGATCAACAGCGTCAGCGTGTCCTGCACCCGGCGCGAGACCAGCAGCACTGCCCCCAGCACCGCGCCGGCGCCCAGGCTGGCAGCCAGCGCCAGGCTGAGATCCCCAACCGCGCTCAAGCCGGCGATGAAGGTCAGCGTGCTGCCGGCGTTGAAGCCCAAGATGACCACCGCCACCCCCAGTGAGGCACCGGAACTGACGCCCAGGATGAAAGGGTCTGCCAGCGGGTTGCGGAAGAGCGTTTGCATTTGCAGCCCGGCGATGGAGAGCGCCGCGCCCGCCAGCGCGGCGGTGACTGCCTTGGGCAGGCGGAATTTGAAGATGATATCTGCCCAGGCGGGCTTGTCCGGTTCACCGCCTAGCAGGATGTGCAGCACCTGCCGGGCGGGAATCTCGACCGAGCCGAACACCAGGCTGAGCACAAAAGAAACTGTCAGCAGCGCCAGCAGCACGATGATGAACCAGGCGCGCATACCCAGGCGCGGGAATTGGGTCATCTGGTCGGTGGGTGGGTAGCCCTGGCGGCTGCTCATGGTGCTTCCTATTGCACCAGGCGGTAGTAGACCAATTCGTGCTCCGGCAGCAGGTCGGGATGGAAGATCTTGATGAGGTCCGCCAGCACCACGTCGGGGTGCGCCACGGCGCTTTCGTAGTAATCATTGCCGCCGGTTGCGGTGGTTTTGGCATCGTTGTTCCAGATGCTGCCGCTCTGGAAGGCAGCGAAATCGGCATAGCGCGCGTCGGCTGCCAGCAGGTCGTTCTGCGTGGCGAAAAACCCGATATTCAGCCAGAAATCGGCGTCACGGGCTTGCTCGAAGACCGTTTCGAAAGACAACGGCAGACTGCCTGTGGCGGGGTCATCCGCCCACAGGTAGTTGGCGCCGGCATCTTTCATGAAGGCGGCGGCGAAGCTGTTTCCGCCCGGCATGGACCAGGTGCCCTGATAGCCGGTGTTGGCGAAGACGGTCGGTTTGTCCGTGATGCCTGCCGTCAGCGCCGTCAGTTCATCATACTGCCGGACGGTCTGGTCGAACAGCGCTTCCGCTTCGGCTTCTTTGTTGAAGAAGACGGCGATGAACTTGCCCCATTCGGCGCGCCCCAGCGGCGAGGTATCCAGCCACTCGGCATTGACCGCCACCTTCAGCCCGGCTTCGATCAACACCGGGTGGGCGTCGTATTCGGGCGAGCCGGAACTGTAGGTCATGATCAGGTCGGGGTCGAGATCGAGCGCTTGCTCCACATTGATGCCGGCGCCGTAGCCCAGCATCGCCAGTTTGCCCTCTGCTGCCATTTGCAGCACGGTGGGGTTGCTGACGCTGGTGGCGTCATCCAGTCCCACCAGGCGGTCGAGCAGCCCCAGTTCGTCCAGGAACGGCAGGTAGGTAGTGGACATGGTGGCAATCGTCATGACCGGCACGTCGATGATCTGTTCAGCGATGAAGCCTTGCGGGGCGGGCGTGCCGCACTGCACCAGGGCGTACTGCATGCTCTCGCTGGCGCCAGGCGATGGGGAGTTCACGGTGATGACCTTGTAGTTGTTGTAGTATTTGATCGAGAAGCCGTCGGTGTGGGTCAGAACGGCTTTCTCGGGGAAGTAATCGAGGGAAGGGTCAAACTCGCCTTCGGCTACGCAGCCATCGGTCAGGTTGACCTGCGGGGCGGTGATGACCGCGACCGGCGCTTGCTCGGTGACCGGGGCGGTTGGCTGGGGCGTGGCTTGCGGCGCGCAGGCTGTCAGCATGGCGAGCATTAGAACCAGGATCAGTATCTTTCGGTGCATTGTAGTTTCCTCCATAGAGTAATCAGAAATCAAAATCCCCTGCCATCGACAGGGGAGGTTGGAGCGGTAAGCCTTGCTGGTACCGTTATCCACCTCCTTTCCACGAGAGTATGGCTAACTGACCAGGGCGGGCGACCTGACTTGGCGACCGGGGATACGCGCTCTTTGCTGCAGAACCGGTCGACGTCACAGTTGCGGGACAGTGCCGGAATATTCCCACGCCGGGCATCTTGTGGGGTGGGAATCACCGGGCTTCGCCGCTGACTGGTCAATCTAGATTTTCATCATTCTACCACCGAGTGACATGGAATGAAAAAGGTTTTTAAGTTTGACATTTTCCACAAAAAAGTGTATATACACATAATATGTTCAAGGATATGCCGCGCGAAATGCTGTACGCCTTTGCACGCCAGAACGTCCCATGCGTGGGGTTCAATGTGCGGCGCGCCACCCGCCTGGTGACCCAGTTCTATGACCGGGCGTTGGCGCCGGCTGGTTTACGCTCTACCCAATTCTCGCTGCTGAACGTGTTGGCGATGGTGCCGGCGCTGCGCATGCAAGACCTGGCGGATATCCTGGCGATGGATCGCACCACCCTGACGCGCAACCTCAAACCGCTGCTCAAGCAAGGCTGGGTGAAGACCACCGTGGGAGCGGATCGCCGCGCCAGGATGGTGCAGATCACCCCGGGGGGCAGGAACGTGATGCATGGCGCGCAGCCCATGTGGGAAGAAGCGCAAAAATACATCACCGAGCGCCTGGGCGCAGATACCTGGGACGGGGTAATGGAAGACCTGCACCGCCTCTCGATGATCGTGGAGGATGCAAGCGTGGATGAAGCGGGCTGAACGCGGATGGAAGGCAACTTACAAAGAGATCGCAGAGGACGCGGAGGGAATGGTCACGGATTTCCGCGGATTCACACTGATGAAACAGGTAACCCGGATAGATTTGACTTAGGTAAAGATGCAGTTTCAATAAAACCTGATCGATTAAGGAGACAGCATGAGTGAAGCAATCTATCCCGACTGGCTGGATCGCCGGGACTATCCGTTCGAGAGCCACTTCTATGAATCCCCGGCAGGCAGGATGCACTATCTTGACGCGGGGGAAAAGGGCACCCCGATCGTCTTCGTGCATGGCAATCCCTCGTGGTCGTACGAGTTCAGGCATATGATTCGGGAACTCTCGTCGGAGCATCGCTGCATTGCGCCGGACCATATCGGCTTTGGGCTCTCGGACAAGCCCACCGACTGGTCGTACCTGCCGGCGGAGCAGGCGGACAACCTGGCACGCTTGCTGGATGCGTTGGATCTCGAGGACATCACGTTGGTGGTGAGCGATTGGGGCGGACCGCTGGGGTTATCCTATGCCATCCGGCGCCCGGAGCGGGTGAAGGCGCTGGTCATCAGCAACACCTGGATGTGGTCGGTGCGCGACGACTGGTACTATCAGGCGTTCAGCGGCTTCGTCGGCGGGGCGGTGGGGCGCTGGTTGATCCGGCGCTATCACTTTTTCGCCAACGCGGTGGTGCGCTCGGTGTTCGGGGACAAGCGCAAACTGACGCCGGCAGTGCACCGCCACTACCTGATGCCGCTGGCGGTGCCGGCGGAGCGCAAGGGCAATTGGACCTTTCCGAAGGAGATCGTCGGTTCATCGGAGTGGTTGGGAGAATTATGGCAGGCGCGCGGGGCGCTGGCGGATAAGAAAGCGCTGATCGCCTGGGGCATGAAGGACATCGCTTTTCGCGAGAAGGAACTGAAGCGCTGGGCGGCGACGTTCCCGGATGCCAAAGTGATCCGCTTCGAGGATGCCGGGCATTACCTGGCGGAGGAGAAGCCGGAAGAATTGACGGTGGCGATCAGGGAGCTGCTGGGAGCTTAGTGGCGAAGGGATCCTGAACCACAGATAATGGTGATGACACCGATCTAAGCCGTAAGCGGGCGGGGTGAGTGCGCCAATCCCACTTCGAGTTTGTCACGCTCGCTGTTCCTTAACTTTCCTCTTGCAGGGTGAAGAAATCCTCCAGCCGCATCCAGCGCAGGACGCGGTTGAACGGGGCGGGGAAGGACGGGACGGCTTGGGAGGCGGGCAGCGGCTGGGGGTCGACCAGGGCATAGTCGCGGCGGCGCCAGTGCAGGCGACAGTGTCCCGCCGCCAGGATATTGCGGTACCAGTCGACGTGGTCGCCGTAGGTGAGGGCGAAGAGGAAGCCGCCAGGCTGGCGCGCGGTGACAACCGGGGTGCGGTAGGTCTTGCCGCTCTTGCGCCCGGTGTGCTCGACCAGGGCGAAGGGTCCAAAGGGCAGCGCGGTGAACAGCCTCATGACGGGGTTGGTGAGATATTTGTTGGCGTGGCGGATGAAGTTGGGAATTTTCATGCGGACCTGCGGTCGTGTTGGTTGGATAGTGGCTGTGCACAGTCGGGACTTGACTTCACCGCAGAGCGCGCACATTGTGCTTGCGCACAAGTGCAAGCAGAGGACGGAGAGACTTGACTCGTTGAATTATGCGTTTCTCTCTGTTCTCTGCAGTCTCTTTGTAAGTATCCAGTGATTATTGGAGAACGCGGACCGCCCAGGCGGCGGCGCGCTCCGGTTCTCCCTCCTTGAGGGGACCCTCAGAGCCTGTCACGAAGAAGCCTTCCGGCGGCAGCGTGGCTTTGGCGCCTTTCTTGACCAGTCGGTCGAGCAGCGGTTTGGCGGCGTAGCCGAACTTGCCGACGAAGAAACGCCCAACGGACGAATTGATGTCGTCGACATCGATGCGCGTATCGAAGGCAGCGGCGCGCAGCCCCGCCAGGCTGCCAGCCGGCAACCCATCCAGCAGTTTCTTGATCGCCGGCAGAGCGGTGAACTTCTGCGTTGGCGAGCCGGCGATGATGAAATCCAGCCCCGCCAGGTGTTCGGGCTTGACATCCGCCGCGCGCAACGTCTGCACCTGCGCTTTGCCAGCCAGCAGCGCCGCGCCCATCGTCAGCGCAACCTTTTCCGTGTTCCCCCAGACCGAATCGTAGATGATCAGACCTTTCATGTTGACTTCCCTTCGATCGATTGTTGCTCTTATTATGGCACAAATCTCCCGGATGGGGAAATTCAATCGCCGTAAACCCTTGACATTGACGTTACGTCACCCTTTATACTGGGTGCATGTTGACCGTCAAGCAACTTGCCAGGCTGGCTGGCGTGACGCCGCGCACGCTGCGGCACTACGACCAGATCGGGCTGCTGCCGCCTACCCGGGTGGGCGAGAACGGCTACCGTTACTATGGTGAGGATGCCGTGCTGCGCTTGCAGCAGATTCTGCTCTACCGCGAATTGGACCTGCCGCTGGAGCAGATCCGCGAGTTGCTCGACCACCCCGGATTCGACGCCCGGCGCGCGCTGGAAAGTCACCGGGATGAACTACGCCGGCGGGTTGGGCGGCTGCAGCGCCTGATCGACACGGTGGAACAAACGATACGGTATATGAAAGGTGAGATAACCATGAGCCAGAAACAACTTTTCGAACCCTTGAGCGAGGAACAACGGGCAGCCTACGAGCAGGAAGCCATGCAGGAATATGACCCGGTGGTGGTCAAAGAGTCCAACCGGCGCTATAATGCGCTGAGCGCGGAGGAAAAGCAACGCATTGGCGATGAGGGCAACGCCGTCTATGCCGCCTTTGTGGCAGCTATCCCGCTTGGACCCGACTCGGATGAAGCCAGGGCGTGCGTCGAACGTTGGCGCGCCCATATCGGGTTCTTCTGGACGCCGAACGAAGCGCAACTGCTGGGGCTGGCGCAAATGTACAATCAGGATTCGCGTTTCAAGGTGAACTTCGACAAGGTGCACCCCGAACTGGCAGCCTTCGTGCTGCAGGCGGTGGAAGCGTACCTGAGAAAACAATGACAGAATTGGGTGCGGATGACATGGATCAGGAGGGGTAAGGACGGATAAAAGCAACCCTGCCCCATTGTCGTCAGGATGAGGGGCTGTCCAAAAAGTCAGATTCGTCATGCTGAGCGAAGCGCGAAGTCCCCGCAGGGGGAAGCATCTCCCCTGTTAATGAAAAACTCCTGCCCGCGCCATGATAAATTAATCACTTTTGGGACACCCCCTCTTTGCTGTCTGAGCCACAGATCATGCCGATGACGCAGATTTGGCAGGCATGACATACCAGGCAGCGTTGGCGGCGCGGGTTTGGGTGGCAAAAGGCGTGAAAATGGGACGCGCCGACCGGGTACAGAATGGATGAGAGGGCATATAATCTGAATCAGCAATCATTTTTACCGTGCCGGAGATGGGTGTTTGAAATCGATTTCATCGCTCATACATGACGGATTTGTCCATTTCAATGCGGCGCTGGATGCGCTCTTCAGCCGCAAGTACGCCTTCGCACTGGTGCTTTTGGTGGTGGGGTTCCTCAGCTATGGGCTGCTGATCCCCTGGCTGGGGCTTTACGGGGACGACCCTTACTTTCTGTATTCCTATTATCGCTATGGGGCGGAGGGCTTTCAATCGGTACTGGGTTGGTTCCGCCCGTTTGCGGTGCCTTTCTATCAGGCGATCGTCCCGATAATCGGGTTCAACATTTGGGTGTACCATTTGCTGCTGCTCTTGCTGCGCTGGTTGACGGCTGTCCTGTTGTGGCAGGTGCTGACGCTGATCTGGCAGAAAGCCGAGGTGAAAGCGCAGTGGGCGGCTTTGCTGTGCCTGGTCTATCCGGGTTTCCTGGAACAGGCGATCCCAATGGAATTCATCTTACATTTTGCGGTGATGTCTTCGTTCCTGGCATCCCTTTATTTCATGTTGAGGACCGCCAGGGCGCCAACACCCCGGGCGCGATCGACGATCGCTGCCCTGCTGTTCGCCTTGCCGCAGGTGATGATCGAGTATTTTGTGGGGTTAGAGTTGGTGCGCCCGGTGCTGTTATGGCTGGTCGGTTCGGAAACGACGAACCGGGGTGAACGACTGAAGCGTTTCCTGCGATCGTATGCGCCGTATTTCATTCTTTTCCTGGCGTACGCGGTCTGGCGGCTGTTCATTCTGGAATCACGCTACCTGCAACCGGCGCTGTTGAGGACGCTGGTGGATCAGCCATTGGGGGGCATCCGCATCGCATTCGATGAGATCGTACGCTATTTCGTCGTGGGCGCAGTGACATCTTGGGGCAAACTGTTCGCCTTCCCGCCCGTCTCGACCACGCTGGTCGTTTACCTGGGGGTTGTGCTGGCGGTGGCGGCGCTGCTCCATCTGTACTACCGGTTTGCATGGACGGATGAGCGCGCCTTCGCCAACCAGAACCGCGAGGCGCTTGCCATGCTGGCAGGCGGGTTGCTGGTTTTCTTGACCGGGGGTGTGCCGTTCTGGGTGGCACAGGTGCCGGTTGATTTGAAATTTCCCTGGGACCGCACCACGCTGGGCATCTTCGTGGGGGTCGGCACAATGATGGTAGGCTTGATCTCCTACCTGATCAAATCGAAACGACAAATGGGGGTGGTCATCCTGCTGGTGGCGCTGGCGGCAGGATTCCACTTCCAGAACGCCAACAGCTACCGGAGGGAATGGGAACAGGCGCGGACGTATTTCTGGCAGATGGCGTGGCGTATGCCATCCCTGCAGCCGGGGACGCTGGTGCTTTCGGATATGGTGCCACTTTCCACCTACCCGGATAATTCGATCAGCCCGCTGGTCAACTGGATGTACGACCCGCAGAATCACACCCGGGATGAACGATACCATTTCCTGAACATCGATGCGCGACTGGGCGGGGTGCTGCCGTCGTTGGAACCGGGGGCAGTGGTTGCGCATGGTGGGTTCGAGGGCAGTACGGCGCAAGCGGTCGTTGTTTATCAATCAGCAACGTCCTGCCTGAGGGTGCTGACCAGCCAGGATGTTCTCATGCCTGCGTTGAATGACAATCTGAAGCAAGCCGCGCTGCTGAGCAACCTCTCATTGATCGATCCAACCCCACCAACCGCGGTGCGTCCGCCGTTCTTCATGGGCGACGAGCCTTCGCACGATAGCTGGTGCTATGCCTTTATCCAGGCAGAGTTGGCGGCGCAGCAAGGGGCGTGGGAAACGGTGGCAGGGTGGGGGGACACCGCCCTGGCGAACGGCTGGCAACCCGCCGCGCTGGAGGAGTGGGCGGTATTCATGCGGGGATACGCCCACAGCGACGACCTGGCGCGCGCGCGCCAGGTATCCGATCGGATGGCAGCAGAGCGGGGGTTGTTCCCTTACCTGTGCAGCACCTGGCGCGGGATCTTCGAGACGGAAGACGCGCCGGAAGAATTAATTGATCAAATCTATGACGATTATCGCTGCGGGGAGTGAGAACCGGGGGCGTGGGAAGGCGCATCCGGCTATGTGTTGGCTAAAGCGTTGTAGTGCTGTTGAGTTGGTGTTTGTGCTATCATTCCTGGTATGCGCAATTCGGTCGCCCGCCTGAAAGAGGTCTACAACGAGTTCCCCCGCCGGTTCTGGGTGGTGGTGGGAGTGATGTTCATCGACCGCATTGGTGGGACGATGTTGTTCCCGTTCTTCTCGCTCTATATTACACAAAAGTTCGATGTAGGGATGACGGAAGCCGGGCTGGTGCTGGGGCTGTTCTCAGCCTTCGGGCTGGTGGGCAGCATCATCGGCGGGGCGCTGACCGACCGCTTTGGCAGGCGCAGCTTGATCATCTTCGGGTTGGTGTTCAGCGCGCTTTCCACCCTGACTTTGGGCATGGTCAACCGCTTCGAGCTGCTCTTCCCGCTGGCGGTGGCGGTTGGGCTGCTCTCGGATATCTCCTCGCCGGCGCACCAGGCGATGATCGCCGACATCCTACCGGAGGGCAAACGCCAGGAGGGTTTTGGCATGCTGCGGGTGGTGGCGAACATGGCGTGGATCATTGGTCCGACCATCGGCGGTTTTGTCGCCAATCGCTCCTTCTTTCTGCTGTTCGTGCTGGATGCGGTCATCTCGTGCATTGTGGCGCTGTTGTTCTACCGGCTGATCCCAGAGACCAAGCCGCAAGCCACACCCGACCAGCGATCGGAATCCCTGTTGCAGACCTTCTTAGGTTATGGCAAGGCGCTGAAGGACCGCGCCTTCGCGGCGTTCATCCTGGCATCGATCCTGATGGGGGTGGTTTACATCCAGATGTACAATTCGCTGTCGGTCTACCTGCGTAACCAGCACGGCGTACAGCCACAAGGCTATGGCTATTTGTTGACCGTAAGCGCCATCGTGGTCATCCTGTTCCAGTTCTGGGTGACGCGGGTGATCAAGTTTCGCCCGGCGTTCTTGATGATGGCGCTGGGGACGCTGTTCTACATGGTGGGTTTTTCAATGTTTGGCTGGGTGACGACGTATGCACTGTTTGTGCTGGCGATCGTGGTCATCACGGTTGGCGAGATGATCGTGTCGCCGACCAGCCAGGCGCTGGCAGCCAACTTTGCATCCGAAGCAGCGCGCGGTCGCTACATGGCGGTCTACGGGCTGGTGTGGCAGATCCCCTCTGTGTTTGGTCCGACGGCAGCGGGGGTGATCCTGGACCGTTACAACCCCAACCTGCTGTGGTATGTGGGTGGCGGGCTATGCGCGCTGGCGGCGCTGGGGTTCTATTTGCTGCATCTGCGTCTGGGCAGACAGACGCGCTTTGCGCCGGCGGCAAAGGAATCCACCTGACACAAGCTTTTCAGGGATTGCCGGGGTGATGCAGTTAGTCGGGGTCTTTTTCTCCCATTACAGACAGGAAAAGCTCGACGACTTTCGGGTCAAAGTGCTGACCGCTGTTCTCGCGGATATGCTCCAGCGCTTTTTTGCGGGACCAGGCGGGGCGATAGGGGCGGTCAGAGGTGACCGCATCGTATACATCCACCACGGCGAAGATGCGCGCCTCCAGGGGTATTTCCTCACCTTTCAACCCGCGCGGGTAGCCCGTGCCATCCCATTTTTCATGATGACAATAGGGTATCTCGAGGGCGGGCTTGAGATAATCGATGTCCTTCAACATATTATAAGCATGGACAGGATGCAAGCGCATATTGAACCACTCAGCATCCGTAAGTTTATCCGGTTTCAGCAGGATGTGATCGGGCACGCCCAGTTTGCCGATATCGTGCAGCAGCGAGCCGCGGCGGATGTGAATGAGCTCCGTTTCCGGAATACCGGCGGCTCGTGCCAGTTCCAGCGTCATCTCGGTTACGCGCTGGGTGTGCCCTTCGGTTTCCTTGTCTCGCAGGTCCATCGCGCGCGACCAACCTTCGATGGTGGCATCATATGCTTTCACCAGCTCGTCGTGCGCGCGTTCGATATCCGAGAACATTTGAGCGTTGTCGAGGACAATAGCGGTTTGCCCTGCCAGCAGTTCATAGAAACGCAACCAGCCTTGGTTTGGGTTCAGGGGGGTGCGTTTCAAGACCTCGATGACTCCTTTGGCTTGGTCCATCACGATGAGTGGGTAGGCATAATAGGATACAAAACCATCGGAAAGTAATTCCTTGATGGACGACACATAGGGGCTTAATGAGAGTTGCTGGATGAATAACGGTGCTTGATCTTCGATGACAATGCCTGCCAGCGACTCGCCGGGGTTCAAGTAACAATGCTCGATAGCCGGATTTCTAAACCCGCTCCCACAGGTGAACCTCAAAATTTGCGTTTCAGGATCTAATAAGAATATCGCAACAGCATCCACGGCTAGATGTGTCTTGACCTGTGTCAGAATATATTCCAGGTTGGTGTGCATGTTCGAGCTGTTTGTGATCTGGTGATCGATGGCGCGCAAGGATGTGAGTTGATCCACCTGTTGCAAGGTGGCTTGAAGCAGGTTGGCGCGGTGAACGGCGCTGGCGATGATATCTGCCACGGCGTTGAGTATGCGCACTTCGTCCGGGCGGAATGGCACCTGGCGACCAGCCCAAAGCGCACCAATGACTTCCTGCTCGACGATCAATGGGATGACCGCGACGGCTGGTGCAGCTTCGAATGCTTTTGATCGGACCCCGTTCCTTTCTTTTTTGATATCCGCGAATACCATGGGCGTTTTGTCCTTGACCAGGCGGTCATAGATGCTTTCGTCAATAGAAACATGTTCTTTGAACCTTTTTCCGAACTCACCCCAGGCTGCCGGGATGTCTCCGTTGTGATTGACGTGATCATGCATCATGATCGCTGTGCCGTGGGCATTGACCAATTCGGAAACCTCTTTCACCACGACCTGATATATCTTGGCGGGGTCGGTGAAATCGCGTAGTGATGAAACGACCGCAACGATGGCATCCTGTTCGCGAGCGTGCTGCTTCCGTTCAGTGACATCTTGTTTTACGGCGATGAAATGGGCGATGGCGCCGTCGCTGCTGCGCACGGGTGTGATGGTCATTTCTTCAACGTAGAACGTACCATCTTTGCGCCGGTTGGTGAGTTCACCGCTCCAAACTTCGCCAGCCAGGATGGTATCCCAGAGCTGTTGATACAAAGCATCGTCATGCAAACCGGATTTGATCAAATCGCTTGGGTTCTTCCCAACTACCTCAGAGATTTCATATCCGGTCAGGCGCGAAAAGGCGGGGTTAGCCCACTCAATGCGACCGTCAAGGTCGGTGATGACGATGGCGTTGGCTGCGGATTCAAGCGCGGCGCTTTGCAGGCGAAGTTCGTCTTCGAATTTCATCCGGTCGGTTATATCGCGGATGGCGGCGATGTGCACAACACGGTTCTCCCGCATGAAAGTGCGCCCGGTGATTTCGACCGGGAAGCGGGTGCCATCTTTACGTTTATGCCAACTTAACGGGATCTTAATTGGTTCATTGATGAGTGGACGCGATTGGCGAGTTGCCGCAAAGCTGAATTTGGGTTCTGTGCACAGGTCGGTGATCCCTAACGCCAATAATTCTTCCAAGGAATAGCCATATATTTCACAGGCTGCCCGGTTTGCCTGCAGCAACCGACCACTTTCATCATCGATTAGCATGATGGCGTCGGATTCTGACTCGAACAACTCGCGGTACTGATTTTCAGATTCGCTCAATGCCTGTTCGACCGTTTTCCGCGCGCTAATATCGATCATGAATCCGAGCAAAGTGACCGATCCATCTTGCGCGTAGATAAAACGAATGACGTCATGGATCCAGACGAATGCCCCATCCGGCTTCACCAGCCGGTATTCATTTTCAAAGTCCAAACCCTCGGCAATGTATTTGGCGCTTTTCGCCAGCACTGTTTCACGATCGTCGGGGTGGATGCGATCCATCCAGGCTTGCCGGTTAGGAAGATCTTGCGGTTTCCAGCCGGTAAGCTCTTCTACTTGTGGGGCGAGATATGACCAGCCATTCTGATGGGTATCGTATTCCCATATCACCGCTTTGACGGTTTCTGCGAGGTTGCGATATTTCTTCTCGCTCATGGTCAGTTCGGCTGTACGTTGCGCTATCTTTTTTTCCAGTTCCTCGCGGCGGATCGTTGTCCCATTGAATAGTAATGCCAGTAAGATGGTCAGACAGGCTCCAAACGCGATGACGCCCCAGACACTCGATCCGGGCAGGGGCTTATCATTGCTATCATTCGGGTGTATCACGAGGGTATAGACTTCGCCAAAGGCGTGAATCGGGATCAGGTTCGTGAAAAGGGCATGAGGATGATCGATCAGGTTGCCTTTTTGGTGGCTCTCGGTGATGTATTGCGGTGCATTGCTTGCCAACAACAATGGCGGACCATCGGAGCGCATCTGATATAAGTCAACGTAGAGAGAATTTTGGCAATCGACCACCTTGAGGGTGTTGTGAACCACATCCTTAGGACGAAGCGCGGCAGCCACAAAACCTTTTTGCGAGTTTGGCGAGATGCCGCCTGTCACCGGTCGTAATATCAGGATGCCAACGCGTTCTCGCGCCTCCTCGAACAGAACAGCAGGGTCGACTGTGGTCGCAAGACCACTGCGCATCATTTTATCGATCGCTGCCAGGTATTTTGGATTGGAGGCAAAATCGAAACCCAGCGCAAATTCATTGCCTTCGAGCGGGGCGATGTACAGGATGGGATAGTAGTCATCGCGCACATTAGCGGTCACCGGTTGACCCTGCGCATCCATTTCCCACATTTCGAACGGCGTTTCGAGATAGTTGCGCATGGATAGTTCGATTTGAGGACGTTTATTAGCCTCTACGTGTTGGACCCACAACCAAGCCAGCACACGCGAGTCGCGCGAGTACGGTTCGGTGAAATCCTCAAACTCAGCCAGGTCAACATAAACGCTGGCGTTGAAGAAACTGGTGAGACTTTCCAGGTAGACATTATCCAGGTTCTGCAGGTAGGAGGAGACAGAGCCTGAGTAGGCGCTGGCGAGCGCGTCGAAATCGGCTTGTTTGGCGCGGACATTCTGATGGTAAGCGATCCAACCGAGCAGGCAGGTCAGTTGTGCTCCAATGATCAGAGTGATCAGCGTTTCGAGCCGGAGCCCCAATGGTCGTTTACGATTGAAATGTGTATGCGTACCATCCCGCCGCATGAGGAAATATGCGGCTGAAGTAGATAGCCCGAACAGGATTGCCAGGACGATAGGCAGCCTTGCTTGCTCCCACACCAGGGTGTGCCAGTGATCGGCGGTGATATCCATGCCAACGACCGCCGCGACCCGCCCGGCATGCTGTTGATCCGTTATGGGCACGAACGCGCTGATCTGGTCGCCCTCATCAGACAGCACATGTTCCCCGACGAATAGGGCGGCAGTATTGAAGGTTTCGACAATCTGATCTGGCGCGTGCGCGTACACTTGCCCGGCAGACGCTTCACGATTAACATGAACTGGATCGGAATCTATGTAGAAGAAAACCGTGCCATCCTGCCTCATTCCTAGAAGGTACAAAGCGTGACAGTTGGGGAATAACTGCTGTGTGAGCTTGAACTGTTCTTTCAACCGCAGGTATTGGGGATTATTCAGGTCGTCTGCCGTGCCGGATAACGCATTTACCTGCGCCAGATCAATGGCGTGGGCTGCCCTTTGCGCATTGTCGAGAACACTTTCCAATGTTTCGGACTCTGTCTGATGCCAAAAATAATAGGCACACAACGCTGAAAGCAATAGAACGATGAGTATAACCCCCACATCGAACCATGTTGGTTCCCCATGCCACCAGTGACCTTCTGGTTTTTCCATGCGTTGGCTCTCGATAATTTTGCTATCGCGAATACAGTCGTCCGCCTTCCCAAAGTGCCGAGTTGGTGCGTTTATTTTGAACTCCTGCGATGAATATAAAGCACGTCAATGTTATGATCATTGAATAAGCGCACGCCAGAGTTATAAATATTATACAAATATTTTATTAACTGCGGTAATTATTTACTATTTGTAATCTAATTGATATGTGGCTTATATTTCTTTTCTGCTGGCATATAATCCGGTCTAGAACTGGGATGATTGGCGTCGCAAACAGCCAAGCCAAGGGGTGACAGGCGGGCGGGAGGGCGCGATGAACAAAAAATGTGACTGCGCTCAAGGAATTCCAAAATGGGAGAGGGGGTCTATTTCCGTGGCGTGCCGGAGTGGGCGGAGAATTACTGCGGGCGCGTTCTGAAACCGGACATGACCGAACCGGCGTAGGCGGGCGTGATGATCCGGCACAGCCTGGCGCGTATGTGCGCCGAAGGGCGCTTCCTGGGTGGCTTCCGGTGCATCGCAGGTGATCTGACCTATGTGGACACCCGCCGGGCGACCAGGCGTTCTTCACCGGGCGGGAGTGGACCGAACGCGACGGCGTGGCGGTTACGAACTGGTCTACCACGATGGGTTGGTGCGGTAAGGAATATTTGGGAGCAAATCGTAGGGGCAGGGCGTGTCCCTGCCAGTAGGATGGGCAACCGTAAGGGCTGCCCAATTACATGATATTTGTCATGCTTGACAAACGGGGTGCAAATCGCTATACTAAAAATTGTCCAACAATCAATCGCAGGACAAAATTTATCCCATGACGATGCGCGAAGTCGTTCGCCCTCCTACACTCACCGAAACCGTTGCAACAGCCATCCAG